>JASHQM010000069.1 GCA_030039165.1 Candidatus Sulfotelmatobacter sp.
TCTTATTCGCCATTTCGCACTCAACTCTTCAACTCGCTTATCGCCCGCCACGCCTCGTCAATGGCCGCGTTCGTGTAAGCCTGAGCTCCGGCATCGGAATTCGCGATGGTGATTCTCCCAAACGGTTTGCGCGCCCGTTCGCACGGAGTCTCCCCGCCCTCCAAAACAAATTTGTCCCACAGGCTGCTGTACTCGTACGCGTACCCGTGGGGCCAGCGGTTGACGGTGATCGCCAGAATATCCCGCGGAGGATCGAACCCTCCCGGCCCCAGCGTGCGTGCCAATTGATCGCGAATTTTGCGCTCCATGGTTTCAAAGGTCGTTTCGAACAGCTCGATGCGGCCGATGCGGTGCTGATCGCGCGCCGCAAGCCCCGCCTGGCATGGAGCTTTGCTCATGTGCACCACCACCGGATCGTCCGGCCCCTGTGGACAGCGGTATTCTCCGATGCTGATGGGAAGGTCGATATCGACATGCGTGTGGTATCCGCCTGGCGCATAGATCGAATTGGCTCCCAGCTTCTGAAACCCGTTCGTATTACGCAGCAGGACGTTGGTATAAACCAGCGGCACTTTCGTCGCATAGGCGAGCGCCTCTTTCTGGGCATCCGGCAAATCCTCGCATAGATAAGGAATCATCATGTTCCAGCAGGCTAGAACAACGTGTTTACCGGTGACCGTAAACGCTTTGCCGTGGCGGGCGTATGCCACTTCCACGTCTCTTGCTGTCGCTGCGTCGCCCAGATGTTTTGCTCTCACGACCGTACTGCTCAGCCGAATGCGCACCGGCGACGCGGCCTCGTCGAGCTTCGCGTAATTCGCCCGGGTGGTAACTATGTCCGTCGCAGAGCTGCCCGGCATCGCGTCGGGTATCAGCTTCCGCACAAGCAAGCGCGCGATGCTCGCGTTGCCATCCGGAAAGTGAAAGAAGTACTTGCGTTCGTTGCTAAGCCCCTCGGCTTCGAGGCCCATGCCGCTGAAACCGGGATAACCCGCATCGCAGGCATCGAGCGCGGCAATGGCATCAATTCCCAGGCCAAACAAAGGCTGCGAAATGGTTTGATAGAACCGGATCACATCCTGATGCACACCGACCGCCTCGGTCAAAAACTGGGCATAGCTGATGCGGGCGAGGCGGGATGTTTTCTGCTCAGGATTCAATTGCGGAAGGTAGTCCTTGCGGTCCCGGCACATACGTACCACATCCTTGCGCGCCTGCTCCGCAATCGGCGCATCCGCCAGGAAGTGTGCCCACGCATCAGGACCGGCAATCGCAAGGTCGTAAGTTTCGCCTCCGGGAAATGGATACGGATCGTCGACCAGCCGGTCGACGCCAAATGTTTCCTTGTCAAAGAAAATCTTCGCAAATCGGCCTCCTGAGCCGTAGAGATTGCGCTCCAGATATTTCGGGAAGCTGCCGACATCGATCCCCAATTCCTCAATCAGGCTGCTCGCAACCTTGCTGTATGGTTCGGGACTTTCGATCGAGTATGTACCGCCATAGCCAATCAGGGTTCGATTGCCGGCGCGAAACTCGTTGCGCTTGGCGTGGCCGCCGAAGTCATCGTGGTTATCGAGAATCAGGATGCGCGCAGCCTCGCCGGCGCGTTTGCGGAAAAAATGAGCCGCCGCCAGGCCGCTGATGCCACCGCCGACAACAATAAGATCGTAGGTCTCTCCTGTGTCTTCTGGCTTGCCGGCTGAATCCCAGAACGTGCCGTCGCGGAGCGCATGTGCGGCCTCAAACGATCCAACGTGGCTGCCGCGCAGTCCGGTCAGCGCGGGAGGATAGAAGCTGGCGGGGTTTTCGGGAGCTGCGTCAACCGCAGCCAGCAGTTGCCAGGGCATCATCGCTGCGCCAGCCGTGGTCGCGACGCCGTTGAGAAAATCGCGGCGCGTGATGCGGCGGTGCATGCCGAGTTGGCGGTCGGTGAGATCGAACACGGAGCAGTCGGGGCTAATCTTCAGCCGTCGTTCGTTGGTTTTGCACCAGCAAGAGAGCCAGGGCGCAACTGGTTGGCATGGCGTCAGCTTTGGCCTTCAGCCTTCTTCACGGCCAGTTCGGCTCCCTGAAATCCGATGCGACTGTGGGTGCCGTCGCAGAACGGTTTGTTTACCGAGCCGCCGCAACGGCACAACGAAAACGCCGGTTTTCCTGTGAGGTCATACGGAGTTCCGTTTGCGTCCACCAGTTCGACAATTCCTTCAGCCGCTTCCACGCGGTAAGGGCCGTTGGGACGAACAGTGATCTTGACTTGAGCCATAGGTTTAATTCCTCCAACCTTACTGGTTTCTAGTAAGCCTAAAAGCATACCACCACGTGGCCGGGGCAGTCTTCGCTGCGCAAGAGAGGCTTGCTCAGGGTGACATTCCCAGCTGCATCGCTGCCAGCCACGTCCTATACTTGTTTGCGGCTTTCTCGACTCCCTTTCGAGCAACTAATCAGAAATGAAAACCGGCAAGCTGGCAAAACCCTACCGCATCGATGACGGCAAGCATTTTCGGCTGAAAGATTTCGATCCTGCCGACACCGGCCCCTGGCGTTCCAAAGAACACGCCGCAGAAAAGCTGCACAACGACATCGCCCGCCTGGAGGAACTCCAGGATAAGCTCTACGCCCAGGAGCAATGGGCCCTGTTGCTGATCTTTCAGGCCATGGATGCCGCCGGCAAAGACGGCACCATCAAGCATGTCATGTCGGGGGTCAATCCCCAGGGATGCCAGGTCTTCTCCTTTAAAGAGCCGTCAAGCACCGAGTTGCTGCACGACTTCCTGTGGCGTACTACGCTGCATCTTCCGGAGCGTGGCCGCATCGGCATTTTCAACCGCTCCTACTACGAAGAAGTACTGGTGGTGCGAGTGCATTCCGATCTGCTCGATAACGAAAAGCTGCCACCGAAGCTCGTGACCCACGACATTTGGAACGAACGCTTCGAAGACATCCACAACTTCGAGCGGCATATGGCGCTCAACGGAACCGTGATCCGTAAATTCTTTCTGCATCTTTCGAAAAAAGAGCAGAAGAGACGTTTTCTGGCACGCCTCGACGAACCCGAAAAGAACTGGAAGTTCTCCGCCTCCGACGTGCGCGAACGCGACTGCTGGGACGTCTATCAGAAAGCCTACGAGGAGATGATCCGGGCGACGGCAACTAAGCATGCTCCCTGGTACGTGATTCCGGCAGACCATAAATGGTTCACGCACCTGGCGGTCGCAGCCGTCGTCGTTGAAACACTGGAAGAACTCGACTTGTCCTATCCCAAAGTCGATGCACAAAAGAAAAAAGAACTCGCCGCTGCCCGCAAAGAACTGGAAAAGTGAGGTAGCAAAGCGCTCGTCAATTCATTCCGTGTATCTCTGCGGCACCTGTGGCGAAGGTGCTTAGCGGCGAGCCCCGTCCCGCTTTCCATTCCGCCCGTTCCGCATTAACATAACAACGTTCTGTTATTCCAGTTGCTACGAAACGGGGGCCTCTAGCCATGTGTCGCAAAACGCTTTGCGGAATTCTGCCTCGAAGGACTCAATCGTTTTACTGGCAGTCATTCATGGTGCTCGTATTGTTTCTGTGCGCGGCCGCGCTCGGCCAAACCAAGCCCGAGCGCCAATCTAAAGCCGCCAAGGCTGCGCAGACGTCGCAGCAGGAGAACAAATCCGCAGACGAAGAGAAATCTGCAGAAGAATCGACAAAGCCTGAAGACAAACTCTTCAAAGGCATGAAATACCGCCTCATCGGTCCCTTTCGCGGCGGACGCTCTCTCACCGCAGCCGGCATTCCCGGTGACCCCACAACTTATTACTTCGGGGCGACCGGCGGTGGAGTCTGGAAGTCCAGTGACGGGGCAATGACCTGGTCACCCGTCTTCGATAAGGAAGACACCGGCTCCATCGGCAGCATCGCCCTGGCCAACTCGGATCACAACATCCTTTACGTCGGCACCGGGGAGGCTTGCATCCGCGGCAACATTTCTCAAGGCGACGGCATTTACAAGTCCATGGACGCTGGCAAAACATGGAAGAACGTCGGCTTACGCGACACTCGCGCAATCGGCAAGGTCATCATCAATCCCAATAATCCCGACATCGCCTTCGTTGCCGCCCTCGGCCATCCCTATGGCCCCAACACCGAGCGCGGCATCTTCCGCACCACTGACGGCGGCAAGACGTGGGAGAAAGTTCTCTACAAAGACGAAAACACCGGAGGCGTCGACGTTGCCTTCGACCCGCATAATCCCAATGTTCTGTTCGCTGCACTCTGGCAAGCTCGTCGCACTTCATGGAACCTCGACGATGGCGGCCCTGGCTCCGGCCTCTATCGTTCCGGCGACGGCGGCACAACCTGGAAGCGTCTGGAAGAGCACGGCCTTCCCAAAGGTCCCTACGGTCGAATCGGCATCGCGGTTGGCGCAAACTCCGACCGCATCTACGCTCTCATCGAGGCCAAAAATCCCAGTGGCGGCCTTTATCGCTCCGACGACGGCGGCGAAAACTGGGACTTCGTCAATCCCAGCCACAGCCTATGGCAGCGCCCGTGGTATTACATGCACATTTTCGCCGACCCTAAAGACGCGAACGTTGTCTACGTCATGGACGTCGAAACTTTCAAATCCACAGACGGCGGCCATCTCTTCAACAAAGTTAACGTTCCCCACGGCGACAATCACGGCCTCTGGATCGATCCCAAGGATACACGCCGCATGATCGCTGCCAACGATGGCGGCGTCACCGTCACGCTTGATGGCGGGCAGAACTGGACTCGCGAAGACAACCAGCCGACTGCGCAGTTCTACCATGTGATCACCGATAATGAAACGCCTTATCGCGTTTACGGCTCGCAGCAGGATAGCGGCACGGTCGCCATCGCCAGCCGCAGCGATGAAGGTTCCATCGACATCCGCGACTGGTACGACGTTGGCGGAGGTGAAGCCGGCTACATCGCTCCATACCCTCCCGATCCTAACATCGTTTACGCTGCCGATTACCAGGGCAACATTACCCGCTACGATCGCCACATTGGCCAGGTGAAGTCGATCACCGAGCAGCCTGAGCTTTCCGACGCCCGCGGCGCATTCGCCATGGAGCACCGCTTCCAGTGGACCGCTCCCGTCATGATTTCTCCACATGATCCCAACACCCTCTACCACGCCGGCGAACGGCTCTTCAAAACCACCGATGGCGGCGTGCACTGGCAGGCCATCAGCCCCGATCTCACTCGCAACGACAAGAGCAAGCAACAACCCTCCGGCGGCGAGATTACCATCGACGACACCGGCACGGAGTTCTACGACACCATCTTCGCAGTTGCCGAGTCCCCCATTACGGCGGGACTGATCTGGGTCGGCACCGACGATGGCCTGATTCAGCTCACCAACGACGGTGGCAAAATCTGGAAAAATGTCACGCCCAAGGAGATGCCCGAATGGAGTCGCGTCAGTCTTGTCGAGGCTTCAGCTTTCGATGCAGGCACTGCCTACATCGCCGTCGACCGCCACCAGTTCGACGATCTCAAGCCCTACATCTACAAAACCAGCGACTACGGCCAGACCTGGACGAAGCTGGTCAACGGCATCCCCGATGGAAGTTTCGTGCGCGCCGTCCGTGAAGATCCCAAGAAGCGAGGACTGCTCTACGCTGGAACCGAAGCGGGCGTCTACGTTTCCTTCAACGACGGAGCCGATTGGCGTCCCCTCAAGCTGAATCTCCCACCGACTCCAATTCACGACCTCGTCGTCAAGAATAACGATCTCGTTGTCGCCACTCATGGCCGCTCGTTCTGGATTCTCGACGACATCAGTCCGCTCCGCCAGTTCACCGATGCCGTAGCCAAAGAGGACATTCATCTCTACACGCCTGAAGCCGCTTACCGCATTCAGGCAGGCCATATCGGTTGGGAGCATCACGGTTCCAAGTTGACTGGCCAGAATCCCCCCGCGGGCGCAGTCTTTTATTACTACCTGAAAGACGCGCCCAAACCGGGCACCGAAACGAAGATCGAAATTCTCGATGCTTCCGGCAAAATCATTCGCAAATATTCCAGCGATGAAACCGCGCGACTGGAAGAACCACGCCTTCCGGACGATAAGAAACCGGAAAAAGAAATCAAGCCCGAAGCCGGCCTCAACCGCTTTGTCTGGGACTTACGCTATGAAGAAGCGCACCGCGTCCCCGGATACTATCTGTGGGAGTACGGCGGCGGCGAGCGCGGCCCGGTCGCCGTTCCCGGCAAATATGAAGTGCGCCTAACCGTCGGGACGCAAACTCAAACCGCTCCGTTTGAGGTCAAGCTCGATCCGCGCGTGAACGTCAGTCAGGCTGATCTTGAGCAGCAGTTCAACATGCTGGTTGCACTGCGTGGGGAACTGAACAACGTTTACGACGCGGTCAACCAGATTCAGGATGTGCGCTCGCAGGTTGCGGGATTAAAGCTTCGCCTGCCCGAAAACGCCAGCACCAAGCCGATTTCAAATGCGGCTGACGAGCTGGAGAAAAAATTGGTGGCCGAGCGCGATGAGCTCATCAACCTGACCATCAGCGCAAACGAGGATTCCCTGGCCTACGCTCCTCAGATCGACGCCAAGCTGGCATTTCTCGCCATGGACGTGGGTACCGCCGACTCCGCTCCCACCGAAGCCGAGCAGCTTCAGTTCGAAAAACTGAAAAAACAAAGTACCGAACTGCTCGCCAAATGGAACGACCTGCAACAGCATGACCTCGCCGATTTCCGCAAACTGACCTCTGAGAGCAATCTCTCCACGGTCGTTGTACCGCCGCCGGGGCAGGCCACTGAAGCAGAGCAGGTCGAATCACACGAGGAGGAGCAATGAGTCAGCGACTCTTAAGCATGGTTCATTTTGGGGAATCATGCGGAGGCTCGCATGGCGAACGGGTTGATCGGTATTATTCGTGAACTGGTGACGCTTGCTGGCCCGCAAGTCGGAATCTGGTTGTTCAAGCGGAATGCGTAGATCAAATTCAGCGATCAATGGTTGCTGCCGGCCGCGGGATCGGTTACTATACGCACCTTCGCCCCAAACTTGTGGCACCCGTGAAACTGCACCACGTTGCGCGTCGGCTCTCCTGCCCTGTACGCGGTCGCAACGGTTGAGTCGGTGGGTAGAACAAATTGCATGCCGTCCGCAAAATTCACGCTCGTGTAGTTAATCGTGACTTCTGCTCTTTGCATCGCGAACGACAGCGGGATGTTCTCCGCGACCGACCGGAATCGCAGCACCTCGCCCGACGCTTGATCCAGCCAAACCTCTCCGGCATATGCCGGAGCCAGAATGCCGTCCCCTTCCCGCAGGACCCATAACGGATCGTTCTGTTTGGCAATTCGATATTGGAAGACCCAAGCCGCACGCCCGCCGATTTCCTTTTCTCCCGAATAATCAAACTCAGCTTTGTTCTCTGGGTCGAAAATCGCGCGAAGGTCGCCCCCAAACTCTCCCGTTGACCACAGCCCGGCGGAATGCACGTCGTTTTCACCGACCGGCCTGCCGTTGATCTTGACTTCGCTGAACGACTCCTTGCCGTCTTCGTACTTCAGCACCGCGCTGATTGAATCCTTGGCCACGCGGTCGTCGCCCAGATAGCGCGACGTTTGCTGGTCGCAAATAAAATTCGGCATCTTCTGCTGCAAGCTAAGGGCGAATTCGCAGACTTCGTGCAGCGCATCCCGGTGCGCAAGCGTTCTCGGAAGCCAGCCGCACTCGTCTTCGTCCGCCCACCTCACATGAGGACTCAAAAGCTGTTCGCTCGTCACTTCGGCCTTCTTCTCAGCAGCCACCGGCATCGCTCCCCGCTGCAGATCCGCGAGTACATCGTGCGCAATCACGTCCATAACCTGCCATACTGCGTCTTGATGTGAGGTCGAGTCCTTCCCACTCTCTTTGCCGGACGCATATCGTTTCCGTGATTCGACTCCATAAACCTCATATTCCACCTCCGCGGTGATCACAACGTCGTAGCGATCCAGACTCTGCAGGTCAATTGAAGGCATGATCTTTTCTTGCGTCAGCAGATCCGTTAGATGGCTGATCAGCACAAACTGGCAGTTTTTCTGGTTCGCCTCTCCAAGGGCCTCCGATACTTGCGACGCATCCAGCGGAACCGCCCGGATTCTGACTCCCTTGTTCGCACTGTTCTTCAGCTGATTCAGCTTCTTGACCATCCGGTCGCGCGCTTTGGTGACTGACACATCCCTCGCGCTCGTCCGCAGAATTGCAACCCCGATGCGCACTGCCGCGCTTTGCTGCGAGTATATGGGCACACTCGACAGGCTGAGCAGCACTAAGAGCGTTCGCAGGTAAGAGGATTTACGCATCGAACTTCTTCCATTTCGAGCCTATTGGGATGTTACCTCAGGGATAACAGACCGCGATGAAATTCATGTGTATGTAAGCCTGTCCGGCGGGCCAAGAAACAACGAAGACATTCGCGCCGAATAGCGACCGGTAGTTTGCGCGGCTGCCATAATCCCGAAGGGCGTTATCACCGGTAGCGCGCATCGAGATCTTAGAAGAAGCCACGCCAGCCCTCGATAATGCCAACACCGCCTCGCTCCCACGTTCCTGTTCCTTGTTCCTATGTTCCCTGTTCCTTGTTCCTATTACCTCCGTGCCCCGGCAATGGCACGAACGGGCCTTGTACCCCCTCGTTTCCGCTGCTATGTTGCCGATAGTGATGCTGATCCTCCCCTGAGGTGATAGGCGAATCGGATGTTGGGGGTGCGCATGAGGTTCATGCATCTGTGTTACGCGGCTTTGGGCTTCGCGGTGGCCCGTTGGATCTTCCGGCGTGAGCCCGTGGTCGATCCAGTTTCGAGATTACGTTCGTCGGGTCTGTTGTAACAGTCGAGTAGTTTGGGCGCGCGCCCCGTTGCGCTTCCATTTCGTCGGCGCGCGCCCTCTGGGCTTCCCTTCGCGGAGTTTCCTGCCAGTAAGAGTTACTTGAGTTATCTCCGCTCAGTTACCCGCTCGCCGTACAATCTGTAAGGTGCACTCATCCCCCATGCGAGCGTTCGCGCCAATTCGCCTTATCACCGCGATACTGATCTTGGGGATTGTCCTGATCCCACTCCCGAGCCTTTACGCTCAGGACCAGAACGAGCCTTCGCTTGGAGATCTTGCCCGCAGTCTCCGTAAAAAGCCTGTCGTGACAGAGACGGTCATTGATAACGACAATCTGCCCACCGTGATGGACCAGGCCGAGACGCAGCGCATGAAGGGCTTATCGCCAACCTCGTTATTCTCGTTCGCGCCAGTGCCCAACAGCATTCAGATTTCCTCGCCCGATGTAATGTGTAGCTTAGCTTTTACCGGAAAAAACGGTTCGAACGACTCCGATTCACTCCTGGCCGAGGACCTTCCACGCAGCGAATTGGCCAAGCTCGACGGGCCTGCAACCATCGATGGCGATTCCCTCGCAGTCTCCGTGCACAACGGGTCCACATGGGATGTGCGCGAGGTGGTAATCGGGCTGACGATTGTGAGAACTGCAAATACAGGCGATTCGGGGGCGCGTTACCGTGAAGCGCGCATTGTTCCAGCTTCAAGCGGCGTGCAACGCCAAGCCGAGCCTTCTATGCAAAAACTGCCCGATGTCACCATGCTTCTGCATGTCAAGGGTTCAGCACTGCCCTCGACGACAGCATTGTTTCGGACTGCATTGAGTTTTGCTCTGTTCCCCGATCAGGAATGGCACTGGGCAATCGTCCGGGCAAAAGGAATTCCTTTGCAAGCTGCACCGGACGGGAAAGCATTGCAATTGAATTCCGGCGTTGTGCAGGTTCCAGCGGACGTCCCCTTGGCAGAGCGAACGGCACCCCTGGCCATTCCAGCCGCAGCTGGACCGCCCGCCCGCTGATGGGCATTCTTTTCCTATTTACTCATGGATTGCGTTGATGGCGAAGGCGTGTTAAGGCCCAATGCTTAAAATCACACCCTGGTCGACTTGACCGGTCTTGCCGTCCTGAAGGCCGGCGCTGCTGAAACCCCAAAAAGCCCAGCGGATGCCGCAACCGTTCAGCAAACGCTACATCTTTCACCCATTTTCAGCGTGCTAAACTGACATCATCCCACACAATGACGAGCAGACAATGAAATTCGGAGTCATCATTTTCCCCGGATCCAACTGCGACCATGACGCTTACTGGACGATTCGGCAAGTAGCGAAACAGCCTGTGACCTTCCTCTGGCACGAGTCGCACGATCTCGAGAGCTGTGATGCCATCATCGTCCCCGGAGGCTTTGCCTTCGGCGACTATCTGCGGACGGGCGCGATCGCCAAGTTCTCTCCGGTGATGGAGTCGGTGCGCCACTTCGCCGATAATGGAGGACTGGTGCTGGGGATCTGCAATGGGTTCCAAATCCTGTGCGAGGCTGGACTCTTGCCGGGAGCGCTGATGCGTAACACGGGTCTGAAGTATGTTTGCAAGCCGGTTCAGGTGCGCGTAGAAAATGCCGAAACTCCTTTCACTAACTCCTGCACGCATGGCGAGGTTCTGACCATCCCCATCGGCCACATGGAGGGGAACTATTTCTGCGATCAAGCAACCCTGGACGAATTGCGTCGGGAGAATCGCGTGCTCTTTCGTTATTCGACTCCAGGCGGGGAAATTTCTCCGGCGGCCAACCCCAATGGATCGCTCGACAATGTTGCAGGTATCTGCAACTGGGGAGGAAATGTCGTGGGGATGATGCCGCACCCGGAAAGGGCTTCCGAAACCGAACTAGGTGGCACCGATGGCATGAAGATTTTCCATTCCATGGTTGGAGCGATGGCCGGCAGGTAAATTCTTCCGTCAAGGCTTCGCATCTTTTGATCCACAACGAAATTCTGTTTGAACTCAGTCGACCCTTAGTGTTAGTGTCTGGCCGAAAGCACTTCTCCCATCCCACTGGAACTGAATGTAATAACGTGCGAAAAAGCACAGGGAGGAGTGTTTTTAATGACCGGCAAGCAGATTCTTGACGCTTTTTCTGAAACTCTGATGCAGGATGAGCAAATCCTGAACTCGCGAGAGCGGGATATGCTCGTGAGTATCCTGCAACACTCCAGAATAATCTCCAGCAACCAACCGGAAGTTCAATCTGCAGTGAATGTCGCAATATCGAGGTCCGTTGGTGAAACCGTAGCTCAACGGGCGTTTGCGCTGTTGGGTGGCAGCATCGTGGAGCAGATATTGGCGGGTTCGGGTCTTGCTGAAGATGGGGCCCGATCTCACGATCCGCAGGCTTGGGGAAACAATTCGATCCCCAAAACCATGAAAGATCAGCCAATAGGCCCCCAGCCACCGAGTGGACCACAGCCGCCATCGGTAAAGCGGCCTCCGATGAAAGATGATCCCGTTGGCCCCCAGCCGCCGAGCGGACCACAACCCCCTTCGGTAAAGCGGCCTCCGATGAAAGATCAGCCTGCTCCGGGCCCTCAGCCGCCAAGTGGTCCGCAACCGCCTAGTATTGGCCTTGAACCAGCGGCTGTAATGCGAATGGCGGGTGAACTCGAATCACTAAGCAAGGTTGGGGTTCTGGAAGCTCCTACTTTCGTCCGGGCACATTGCGTGGTCCTGGATGAGTTCCTGACGCCGCAGGAAGTCGAAGAACTCATAGCCTTCGCTTCGCAGCATGAGGCGGATTTCCACGCCAGCCAGGTAATTTCACCAAGCGGAGACCCCGGACGGGTTGATTACAGCCATCGCCGCTCGCGCGTGCTCATGGATTTGGGAAAGCATGAGAGCGTGATTCTGGCGCGGATTCTGAACGTTCTGCCGCGAGTGCTGGACCAACTTGGCATGGAGCCATTCGCAGTCACTCACGCCGAGGCCCAGATCACGGCGAGCAATGATGGCGACTTCTTCGGCGTGCATTGCGACAACACGCAGGAAATGATTTCGTCGCGCCAACTCACGTTTGTTTATTTCTTTCATAACGAACCGCGGCGGTTTGCCGGCGGGGAGTTGCGGTTGCACGATTCGCGAGATAACTCGCCTACCGGGAGTTACCAAGTGATCCTGCCTCAACAGAATCAGATTGTGTTCTTCCCGTGCTCAGTGCTTCACGAGATCACCCCTGTCGAGTGCTCCTCGCGCGCATTCGCTGACAGCCGGTTCACGTTAAACGGATGGCTACACAATTAACAGACTCGGCGTGGCCGGAATGGATTGCCGGCCTGATGAGAGTTGGGCCGCGGCGAACTCTGACCGCGGCTTTGCCACCAGGCCGATTCCATTGCCTGCTCGATGAGTTGCCGCTGCATTTGATTCCGGCGCATGGGCTGCATCGCGCGAGGGAACTCTTCCGGCGGCCGCTGTTCCTGAATCCCGACTGCTGTCTGCAATCCTGCGGCGAGCTTCCGGCAGAACTGGAACCGCATCGCGATTTGCTGCAAAACTTCGACCTGCAAGGAACTGTGGTTTGGGTGCGCGATCCAGCATTGTCTTTCCCGCATCCTTTTTGCCTCGGGCCGCGATTACACTCTTTGGTCGAACATCTCCCGCCCGGCGAACCACTCGCTGATGCCGTCCGCCCTGAAGATTTCCAGCTGCTCGCTCAAGCCGGAATTCTTACGACGGCTGAGCAACGTAAGCTCCACCGGGCCAAGTGGGCGGACCTAGCCGAAAGAGGAGGGCGAGAGTTTCGCGAGAAAAACTATTTTCCCGTGCCGAATCTGATTCATCCGTTTCAGATTGCCGCTCTGCGGCGCTATTACCGGCATGAGATTCGGCGGGGCGCCATTCGGCTGGGCGATTACCAGAGCTCGCGCCGTTATGTGGCCCACAATGAGAGCGTAGCGCGCTTCTTTCATCTCCAGATCGCGAACGCTGTTGCCACAATCGTCGGAGAGCCGGTAAAACCCTCTTACGTTTATCTTGCGTCGTATCTAAGCGGAGCCGAGTTGAAAAAACACACTGACCGCGAACAGTGCGAGTTTAGTGTTACCTTGTGTTTGGATTTTGCTCCCGAACCGGCACTGGCCACGCCCTGGCCAATCCGCCTAGACACCCCCGAGGGCACTGTCACCGGCTATCAGGCGCTGGGTGACGGCCTGGTCTATCGCGGGACAAAAGTGCCGCATTACCGTGCCCCGCTTCCGGAAGGATTTACGTCAACGTCAATCTTCTTTCATTACGTGCCACAGGATTTCACGGGCACGCTGAATTAGGCAAAGCTCGCCCGAGGCGCAATTAGTGAGAACGGGCCAAGACCACCCTACCGCAGGCCCGAAATTGTGTACAAGACCGAAAGGACCTCGGAGTAGCTGTAGGCGAATCGCGAGGCATCGCGGGTCATGACGACGGGAGCGATCGCTACCACTCCACTGTCCGTCGCGGGACGTAACTCCTGAATCAGTGTTTTTTGCCCGGTCGCAAGTTGTACTTTGAGAACAGCGACCGGAATCTGTCCGGGGATGTAACCATAGACTGCGGAATTATCTTCGGACCATTGCAGCGTAACAAAACCGGCCTCCAGACCGGGAATGGGACGGGGTTCACTTCCCAACACCATGGGATATACGGCGACTTTGCCGGTCGCGTCCTCATGCAGAACCAGTTTTCCGTCCGGGGAAACCAAACCGTTCGTAACGCCCTCAGGCGTGATTGGAACCGGCTTGCCGCCATCCAAACCCACAACATAACAGCGCAAGCCGTGGCCCGGTTCATAGCCATTGACCGTGATATGTTTACCGTCTGCCAGAAAATGTGAGGTCCCGTTGTAGATTTCCTCCAATCCGGGAGTGGGAACCACACGCGGCTGACCGGTTCCGATGGGAAGCAGCTTCACCTCCCCCGGCTTGCCGGGAGTGATCGAGATGGCCCATTTGCCGTCAGGAGAAAGGCCGCCACCACTGCCTTCGCCCAATTGAATGGGAGCCGAGCCGTCAATGTTGCGCAACGCAAGCATATAGTGAACCCCTGCGGCTACGCTCGCGTCTTCAAACAAGACTGACTGTCCATCGGGAGAAACGTCTTTGGCTACGCTCCAGTCGTGCCAGGAAAGGTTGACCGGTTTACCGTTGCGCGCGGCCGTAGCCAGGGCCAGACGCTCCGAGTCGAAGCTGACCAGCACGCGGCCATCGGGAGCCACATCCTGCAGTGTCATTCCGGAGGGAAGTTCGAGAATCTTGCGCACCCGTCCAGCGAGATTTGACGCAAAAAGCTGGCGAACACTACCTTTCTCGACGGCCGTGAACCAGACTTCTTTGCCGTCCGGACTCCAGGCCAATCCGTAAACGGAATCCCAATCGGAGGTGAGTAATTGCCACTTGCCCTGCGTATCGATCACGCCGACGGAACCGCGGTCATCCCACAATGAAGGATGATCCATAAAGGCGATCTGCTCATTCTTCGGAGAAACGCGGATGTGACTGATCCAACCGTTGCTTTGGTAAAGCACGTGACCAATGGGATATTCGATTCGATCGCGCCCTTCAGCATGGTGAACGACCGCAAGTTCCCCTTTCGCATCCCAGTCCGCCCATGGCACGTTCTCCAGGACTTCGCGAGGAGAGCCTCCGGCCAGCGGTGTGCGAGCCAGGGTCGCGCCTTCGGTTAGCAGATGAGCGCGGTGCGTGCCATGCAGCGCCAGAGCCAGTTCGCCGCCACGGGAAACAGCCAGCAGGTTGGCGTCGTCAATGTTCAGCGGTTGAGTCAGATGCGAAGCCCCAATGGTGGAAAAGACTTGCACGGGTTTGCCATTCCAGGCAGCGCCGTAAAGGATCGCCCGAAAATCCGGGGCGAAGCGTGCCGAATAAATTGTGCCCTGTTCGAAGGTCAGCCGCTGATAGGAAGGCGCAACAGTTTTGCGGCTCAGTTGAACTCCCAACAGAAGCAGCAAAGCCAGCAGGAAAGTTGCAGCCACTGTCCAAGGCAAGATTCGCGTTCGCGCTCGCGCTCGCGGCGCCACCCTCCACGGCACAAGGCACCCGCCGCTCGCATCCGTTAAAGTGGAAAGCGAAAACGCCAGATCGCGGGCAGACTGAAAACGATTCTCCGGTTCTTTCTCCAGACAATGGCGAATCACTTGGCGGCAGGAAGTGGGAACCTTTGCCTCCTCGAAATATCTCTCTGGCGGCTCTTCACGGAGCACCGCGGTGATGGTATCGACTTCGGTTTCTCCACGAAACGCCCGTTGCCCGGTCAGCATTTCGTAGAGAATTGCGCCCATGCTGAAGATGTCGCTGCGGTGGTCGACCGCCTTGCTGCGCATTTGCTCGGGCGACATGTAGGCAACCGTGCCGATAACCGAACCGCTCTTGGTGACGGTCGTCAACTGGTCCACCGATCGGCTTGGATCTTCGGGTGCGGATTGCAGCTTGGCGACGCCGAAGTCGAGAATCTTCATCCGGCCGTCAGTAGTAACAAACAAATTCTCGGGCTTAAGATCGCGGTGAACGATGCGATGGCCGTGGGCGGCAATCAATCCCTGCACTATCTGCTGCGCGTACTCGATGGCCCGGCGAACCGGCAACGGTTCTTTGGCCAGCGTCTTACGCAAGGTCTGGCCTTCGAGCAGTTCGCAAACAATGTACGATGAGCCTTCGTGCGAGCCCACATCATAGATAGCGACAATATTGGGATGGTTCAGCGCGGCCGCCGCCCGGGCTTCCAGTTCGAAGCGGCGAATATGGTCGGGATTGGCGCTGGATGAGGGGCGAATTAACTTGAGAGCGACGTCGCGTCCCAGCCGGTCGTCGTGGGCGCGAAAAACCTCGCCCATGGCCCCGGAGCCGATTTTTTCGATGATCCTGTAATGGCTGATAACTTGGCCCGACATCGCAGGCGACGACCCGCAGGCATAGTATGGTCAACCACCGTGAATAGTCAATCACCTGGTAGGGCCGGTAGTGTCTTAAATCTGCGTTGAAACGGGATACCGCCGGCTTAGAGTTTTTCACCAACGCACTTTTCAGACAGTACCGTAGGGCCGGCGGCCAACACCCTTGTGCCAGTTGCAATAAGGGGCCGTGCTATAATTTTCATTCGCCTGTGTCCGTGCGAGGTAATTCTGTGATCTCCTCTGAAGGCGAACTCCGCATCAATTAAGATGTTTCTTTACGAGGTCTAACGATGTCTGGCCATTCCAAATGGGCCACAATCAAGCACAAGAAGGGCGCGCTCGATGCCAAGCGCGGCAAGATTTTTACTCGTCTTATCAAGGAGATCAGCATTGCCGCCAAGAACGGGGGCGGCGATCCTGACTCAAACCCACGCCTGCGGACGGCCATTGTCGCTGCCAAGGCCGAGAACATGCCCGCTGACAATATTAAGCGCGCCATTCAGCGGGGCACCGGCGAACTTCCGGGTGCAACCTACGAAGAATTCTCGCTCGAGGGCTACGGCCCGGGCGGGGTGGCGTTGCTGCTCGATATCAACACCGATAACCGCAACCGCACGGTCAGCGAGATTCGCCACGTCTTTACCAAGAATGGCGGCAACATGGCCGAGGCCGGCGCCGTTTCGTGGATGTTTCACAAGAAAGGCGACATCATCATTCCCAAGAGCGCCGCAAAAGAAGACGATTTGATGAATATTGTTCTCGAGGCTGGTGGCGAAGATTTGAACGACGACGGCGAGAATTGGGAAATCCTGACTGAACCCTCTGCCTATGAAGCGGTTCTCGAAGCCGTAAAGAAAGCCGGTGTCGAGCCGGCGTCTTCGAGTGTAGCCTGGATTCCACAGAACTACATCAAGCTCGAAGGCCAGGCTGCCAGCACGATGATTCGCCTTATGGAGGCTCTGGAAGAACACGACGACGTGCAGAATGTTCACTCAAATTTCGATATCGATCAGAAGCTGCTGGAGGAAGTGGCCGGCTGACGGCAGCACAAAATAAAATCAGGAGCCGCCTTCTGGCGGCTCTTTTGCTGCATGCTGCATCTTCGCTCGCAAGCGTGAAGAAGAAAACTTCGCAATTGGGAGTTTTCAACACTGAAGTGGAAAATTCTGTGGAAAAGCGTGGCGCTATTTTCGTAACTCGTTCACCGGCCGATGGTTCAGCATTTTGCACCGCCGGAAGTGCTGCAAATCCTGAGTGAACGACGGCCGGCGCAGTCAGGCGTGCTGTTTCGCTTCACGGCCCAAGAAAATCTTGAAGGTCAGGCTCGATAAACTTCTCGTCGATCGTTCGCTGGCGGCTTCGCGGGAGCGCGCACAGGCGCTGATTCTTGCCGGGAAAGTAGTGGTCAACGATCAAAAACTCGACAAAACCGGCGCGCAGGTGGAAAACAACGTTGCGGTGCGGCTGCTCGGCGAAGATTTGAAGTACGTCAGCCGGGGCGGGCTGAAACTCGAACGCGCACTAGAGCACTGGAAGGTCGGTGTCGATGGAAAAACTTGTTTAGATGTGGGAGCTTCTACCGGCGGATTCACAGATTGCCTGTTGCAGCGCGGCGCGGCGTGCGTGATTGCCATCGATACCGGATACGGACAAATGGATTTCGAGCTGCGTCAGGATCCACGTGTGCGGCTGCTGGAAAAAACGAACGCACGCTATTTGACGAAAGAAATGATCGGCAAGGAAGCCGATTTCATCGCGGTGGACGTCGCTTTTATCTCTGCGACTCTGATTCTGCCTCCCGTGATCGGCGCTGCGTTCCCGGATTTGGAGCAGCAGCGCAGTGGCCGGCAAATCGTCGTACTGGTGAAGCCCCAATTTGAAGCAGGTAGGGAATTCGTCGGCAAGGGTGGCATCGTGCACAACGAGAGGGTGCAATCCGATGCGGTTGAAAAGGTTAGAAAGTGCTTGCTGGACCTTGGCTGCACGCACACAGATGTAATCGACTCGCCAATCCTCGGAGCGAAAGGAAATCGCGAATTCCTGCTTCGAGGTATTTTCTAATTCTCTGTGCGGCTCGGTGTTTTCTGCTTTTTCGCCAAATTCTGTAAAATCTTTCTTTTCGGTCCCCAATGCCAAGCTTGCCCTTATCTTCTCCATCGAAGGTTGCCGCGATCATATCGCGCCCGGAGCGTCCCCAGGTAGCAAGCACGGTTCCTGAACTGCTGAAGTGGTTGGAGGCACACAACTATCGCGTCGTTGTCGATCCGGAAACAGCAAAATACTGCAATGGGCAGCAGGAGTTGTTGCGCTCGCAGATGTCGTCTCTGGCGCTTGACCTCGTAATCGTGCTGGGCGGCGACGGCAC
>JASHQM010000070.1 GCA_030039165.1 Candidatus Sulfotelmatobacter sp.
ACTGCGACCGCAAATCCCCATAACCACCATTCCCGGCCTTCGATCTGCCGGATGCGAGGGGCGCTTCCAGTCATGTTCACCGCAGAAATTGACTCATGTTTGCTCATAGAGACGATGGCGCATCCGTGGAGTTTTCAAGAGAAAAGGGGAGGGGATGTATTTCGTCAGCATGACTTATCCCAGATCCTGCCGCAAGAAACCTAAGTTCTCTGCCGGCTGCTTCTTTCGTCACAACTCGACCAGCGGCTGCTTTACCTGGCACTTGGCTTTTAGCCAGTCATGCAGGATGCTCAGATCTACAGGAGGAATCCGCACGAATTCGCAACCTGCCGCGCCATATTGCCGGGTCCACAAGACCCTGGCCTCGATGTAAATGGGCCGCTCGGCACCGGGAAGAGGAAGATGAGCGGAGAGTATGCTTCCCACCACAACCGGTTCTTTCGTCATCAGCCCGACCCCGCCATCGCCTATATCCGTTACCGTCAGTGAGATCGAGAGGCCATTCTGGTCGCGGGCCGTGAGGGCAGCCATCAATGCATGTCGCGCATATCGCCGGTGATCCCGCAACATCAGGATGTAAGCGGTTTTCAGCGTTTGTGCGCAGGATTCACCGGTGAGTGGCTTGCGCATCGTCAGGTGGGTTCCGGGTATCAGCCGGTCGGACTCTGAGACTGCCATTACAGTCGGCTTCTGCCGTCGTTCAATTTTATGAACATCGCGCAGGAAATCATCGGTAGTGTCGTCATAGTCCACGATAATCAGGTCGGCGCAAGCTTGTGCCAGGTGGTCCGACGCTTTTTCGGATGTAAAGCATACGTTCGTCGCAATCGAAAACTTGTCGAGCACGCGATTGAGAACACAGACCACTCCCGGGTCGCGAGAAACCAGGACGCACTCAAATGCCATATCCGCGGTCATAGAAACCTCTCACTTATAATCAACTGGCAATCCCCGCGATCTCGCAGGTAACAGTCTCAGTCTGATTTTCACTCCCACCAAGCGCCCTGCACGCATTGGGAATGCCGGACGAGCGGCGCGATGCATCGCCCCCTCGACTCGTCCAACCAAACTGAGACCCTGCCTGAAAGCTGCCTCTCTCTACCGGTAACCATCTGCTACCGTTGGCCGGCTTCCTTTCGGTATGGGCATGTAGATAGCCAAAGTTTCGGCGAAAGTAAACTCAGTTTTTTCTTGAAATTAGGATTAATCAGACGGAAGAGGTGTCTGCAATTTGGACAGTTCTGTCTTTTGGGCGGTCACTAAAATTGACAAACATTTTGGAAGGGCGCGATTTCAGTTGTGCCGGTAACTACGCGGTTTCGCCCGATTTCTCCAGCCGCATGCGGGATAACAACTGATAAATGGTAGCTCGCCCAACTCCAAGAATTTCTGCCGCTCTTGCTTTGTTCCCGCCCACTCGTTCCAGGACCCGCATTACATGCCGCCGCTGAACTTCTTCCAGGGAAAAAAGCGCCTCATCCATCGAGGTATCGGTCCGCGTCGCAGCGCGCAGCCTCTCCGGCAGGTCGTTGATGTCAATGAACTTTCCCTCGGCCATCATGCAGGCGTTCCCGATCACGTTTTCCAGTTCGCGGACGTTGCCAGGCCAGGGATACGTAGCCATCCGGCCCTGCGCCCTTCTCGTCAACCCTGAGATCGGTTTGTTGTATTCCGCGGCGAATTTGTCGATGAAATATCGTTCCAAGAGCGGCAGGTCTTCTCTGCGATTGGCCAGCGCGGGCAAAGAAATCTCAACCACCGCCAGGCGGTAGTAAAGGTCTTCGCGGAATTGCCCTTCTCTCACCAGCGCCCGCAGATCGCGGTTGGTTGCCGCGATCACTCGGACATCGACTCTGCGGGAAAGCGGAGAACCGACGCGCCGCACCTGATGGTCCTGTAGTACACGCAGCAACTTGGCCTGAGTTGCGGGGCTGAGCTCGCCTACTTCGTCCAGAAAAATCACGCCACCGTCGGCGCTTTCAAAAAGGCCAGCGCGGTCCTGAATTGCTCCCGTGAAGGCGCCTCTCACATGACCGAACAGCTCGCTTTCCGCGAGATTTTCCACCAGCGTGGAGCAATTGCAAACTACAAATTTTTGGCTCGCCACCGGGCTTAAACGATGCAAGGAGCGCGCCACCAATTCCTTACCCGTGCCAGTTGCGCCCAGGATGAGAGCCGTTTTGAAATGGTGAGCAACCCGGCGAATCCTGGTGAAAACATCCAACATCAGGGGGCTGCGGCTGACGATTCCCTCAAATTGACATGCTTGCAGCAGTTCCTGATCCAGGTTGAGCGTCCGGTGCCGCAACTCGGATTCTGCGATAAGACTGGCCACACGCGCGCGCAGATGTTGCACATCCAGCGGCTTGGTCATGTAATCACAAGCCCCTTTCTGGATCGCTTCCACGGCTGACTCGGTTGAATAGTGCCCAGAAACAAGGATGACATTTGCCCCCGGATCGACGCGCACTATCCGCTCCAACAACTCCATTCCTCCCATCGAAGGCAAGACCACGTCCAGAAATATAATCCGCGGATGCGCCTGTATGAACAGGTCGAACCCCTCTTCCGCAGTTTGCGCAGTCAGCACCTCCAGTCCTTCCTGCTGGAGAAGCTCGCAAATCAGGCCCAATAACACTGGATCGTCATCTATCGCCAACAATTTGAGAGGAGCCGGAGCTGTTTTTGGCGCGTTCACAGGTTTTCGTCCTTGGTTTTATTCTTAAGCCACGCGTTATGCGGGGAACCGGAGACCCGCCGCAATAAACGATGGGTCGCTGCATGTTTGATGCGGTGGGGGAGCAAGCGGAAAGGATTGCTGCAATTGGTATTCGGCCGGTGGCACGATAGCCCGAACATCTGCCCCGATGTTCCCCCTGGGTTCGATTCTAGTTACCGGCTCAGGAAACCGAGGAGCCTGTTGCTTTGCTCCGAGGCATTAGTTAAGACACGCTCAAATACTTGTAAGTTCATTTTGCTGGTAATCTGCTGAGCATGAAGCACCGCCATTAGTTTTGTTACGAAAGCCGAACAAGAGCGCAGAATCGCTTGGAACTCCTCCTTTTTCCCCGATACCGTATTTGGTAGATCCACATAATTAGCGCGGATGTTCTTGTATTACGCCACCTTTAGCCCACCGCATTGGCCTATCGTCAGCGAAGAGGTGGAAAATCCGGAGTCGGACTTACTTTTGCCTCGATTGCCTGGTCCACCGGGCTCAGGCTCGTGGAGACTTGCTGAATCGCGGCCGTTTCATCCACGGACCAGCCTGCGCCGTTTCTCCCTCGGTCAACCGACATGCTCCTCGCCGGATTTCACGCGCCATGTCTTGCGCCGTCGTTTGAATAATGCCCAGCCGCTTCGCACACTCCGAGCCTTCCTCTACGACATCGCTCAAGAGGTCGCAACAGCCAAGAATCACGGCTAGTTTGTTATTGAGATTGTGCGCCAGCTTGCACAGCGGATCACCCACTTCCACTACTACGGATGGCATACTGCTCACGCACCCTTCTACCCCCGCAGAACAATTGTGAGTATGATCTAATGCTTCCCACGGAGATGTGACACGAGTCACAAACAGTTGTGATTGACGCCAGTTTTTCGGGTTTCGTAACAAACTAAAGTATTGCGCCCTACGCGGCTCAGGCGCGTTCTTATATCACCTCTGTGAAAGGGGATGGAGCGCGATGAGTGTCGGCTCGGGTGCGGTCATTAAGTGCTACCTGGGCTGCTTCTTATGCAGGATCCTAACTGAGATCCTAACTGTTTACCTGCCAGACAAGATTCCAGAACGTAGACCGATTTCAGCACGACTTGAACAACGCACGTTTGCAAGCTAAACAAAACACACATAGATCCAAAGTGCCGTTTTTGGCCTCTGATCTGCAAAAACTCTTGCGGAGTGACTTATGACAGAGCAAATCCACCTCGACGGCTTGCTTCTGACGAAAGACGAGCAGGTTGTTTCCGTGATGAATCAGATTCTCGGCAGCTTTGCCATTGACACAGAAGTCTGCGGCGAAGTCGACTCCGCCCTCGATACGGTTAACCACCGGCGGCTCGATACTGTCATCGTCGATTGGGAGGGCATAGCCGATCCCACCCGCGTAGTGCGCGCCGCGCGCAAATCCTCGCCCAATAGCAATTCCATCATCGTCGCCATGGTGAATGCCGGATCCGAGACGCACGCTCTGCTGGTCGGGGCAAATTTCATGATCCTGAAGCCGGCCGATCTCGAGCACGCCAACCGCTGCATGCGCGCGGCCTATGGGACCATGCTGCAGAATCGGCGGCGCGCCGCTCGCGTCTCGGTCGATTTGCCGGTTGTTGCCCGGGTGGTCGACATGGGCGGGATTGATGCCAGAATCAGCGACCTGAGTGTCGGGGGTATCGCGTTGCAGTGCCGGCAGCCTTTGCAAGTCGATCAGGAGATTCTTGCCCAGTTCTCTCTGCCCGGCTATCCCGATGTTATTCACGTCACCGGTAAAGTAGTCAATGCGAATGCCAACGGCCGCGCCGGCGTGCGCTTCTCTTACGTTCCTGAGGAGGACATGAACCTGCTGGAGAATTGGTTGGCGGTGGAGTTGGCCAAGCTGGAGAAAGCCGAGATGCCTGCCTACAAAGCGAGCGACTACAGCAACTGAACCGGCATCTTTCAGCAGAAACCCCAGAATGGCTCTCTCTGCCGATAACTGCCGGTTCATCCGGTCTAGTTGCACTCGATCATATTCTGCGTCACACCCTGAAGGCTGATCACGCCATTGGCAATCAGCGGCATGCTCCAGAAGCGGCTGTGATGCTTTCTCATGTAATAGGCTGCCGCTATCGCGCCCACGCTCTTTACCGAGGCCACAGCGTAGGTGCGTACAACAGTTGGATGGGTTCCGTAGAGGTAGGCTGACTCGACTTCCATGTTGCAGACGCCCTTCTTTCCCGCCAGCCAGTTCTCGCGCGCAAACAAGGTCGTATAAGAATCGGCGAATGTGCTGCCCGTCGAGATCAAAGCCAGGCTCACAAATTTCAGATCGATCGGCTTCGTTTCCATCGTCATCGCACGGTTCGGAATTTGCCTAGGCACGGCCGTTTCCGCCACGTAGCTGGAGGAGCTCATTACCGCACTTGGCGCCTCGGGCAGCTCTTTGGCGAAGCACAGAGTGCTCAGCGCCACCAGAGCCACGGTTGAAAGGGTCGCTTTCGCCACAAATGCCAGCGAACGCGAGGAAGAGGTTTTTGCTTGAATGCTGGAGCGATTTGTTCTGGGGTTTTTCATGCACCCAGACTACGTTTCACCCCAAAATCGCACAATTGCGAGAATGTAATGGGAGGTAATAGAAGCTCGTAATATGCGGTAATCCCCCATTCGTGCCATACGCCAAAAGCGAGCTGAAAACAGGTTTCATGACGCTGCAAGAGCAGTAAAAATGCGGGTAAGAGCCTACTGGCAGGTCGCGGGCCCGGGCCGTTCGTCCCCAAAATCGCGATCCGGAACAGGAAGGGACAGCCCGGGTTTTGCTCCGGCTTCTACGTTTCATTCCTATTGTCTTCATGCTCCCGCTATGAAACCATTAGTCATCAATCTTTTCTACGTCGCGGTATAGATCAGGGAATTCTCCACAAGGTTTCATGAACGGCATTGCGACCAGCATCGTGATCATCCCCGGCGTGGTCGCCTTGTTGCTGTGCCTGCTGTTCAGCTATCTCTATGAGCAGAGCCGCCAGGCTTACTTCCGTGCGTGGCAGGTTGCCTGGGCCTGTTACACCATCCATTACGCGCTCGATGCCTTCCGTTATTACTACGCGCCCGCGGTAATTGCTTTCTTCTTCAGCGCGCTGTTTTCTGCCGCAATGGGCGTGAGTATCTTCGTTTCCACGCGGCTCACGCGGGCCTCCTTCCGTTTTCGCTGGTATGACTGGGCTCTGGCCGCTGCCGGGGTCGCCGCCGCTTGTTACGACCTCCGCGCTCGGCTGATTTCGGGGGCTCGCCCGCCGCTGCATCCGCTCAACATGGGCATCATTTTTTTGAGTCTCGTTCTGCTCTACTGCTCAGCAGCTTTCTATGTGCACGCCCATCGGCGCGGCTCAGCGGCGTTTAAACTGCTCGCTATTTCGCTCGCTTTCTGGGCTGTGTTACTGGGGTCGATTCAATCCAATCATCCCTGGGCCGAAGTGTTCGGCGCTCTTGGCCATATCGTCGGCCCCATTCCCCAGATGCTGCTCGGCATCGCCATGGTCATGGTCTTATTTGAAAATGAGCGCAATGCGGTGCAGGAAAACACGCTCGCGCTCTCGACTCTGGGAGTCGATCCTCGCCGCCTGCTTTCCGCCGACGATCTTCTCCCCAGCATGCAGGCAGCGCTGGATCGTCTGGCCGGCGCGGTTTCCGCGCGCCGTGTCGCGATCTACATCTCCGAGCGCTGGCGCAGCCTTTTGCCCTCGGTTCAGCGGGGATTCTCTCCAGAATTTCTCGATACTCTCACTCAAACCGGCACCGGCCAATACATCTGCGATCTCGCTTACCGGCAAGGTGGTCTGTTTACCGCGCATGACCTCGCACACATGACCGAACCGGTGCCCCTCGGTTCAACTGGAACCTTCGCCGATTTCAAGAAAGTGCTAACCGCAGCGGAAATCAAGAATCTGACCGCCGTCAGTCTGCAAACTCGTGAGCACGTGTTCGGCGTGATTCTCTTCCCACACGCCGAACGCGAAGCTTTCGGCGCATCCGGTCCAAGGCTCATGGTTGGGCTCGCGCTGCAACTCGGCCTGACTCTTGAAAATTACCTCATCACCCATGACGCCCATCGCCGCACGCAAGAGTACGAACTGCTCACCGAGATCGGCCAAGCCATCAGCTCCCATCTCAACCAGGACGAGGTCCTGCGGACGATCCACACCGAGCTCGGCCGCATCTTCAACACCAACAATTTCTATATTGCGTTTCAGGAAGGCGACGAAATCCGCTTTGAACTCGAAGTCGAAGACAATCACGTTCTGCCCAAGCGTTCGCGGAAGCCGGAAAGCGCCTTCACGGAATATGTGATACGTACTGGCGAACCACTGCTCATTCGCTCGGACCTCGAAAAAACGCGTGCAAAGCTGGGGGTGACTTACAAGCCTGAGCGTCCCGCCAAGTGTCTTTGCGCTGCACCTATTCTGCTGGGCAACAAACCCGCAGGAGTAATGATCGCCATGAGCACGGAGCGCGAATACGTTTTTGAACAGCGCGACCTCGACGTGCTGGTCACCGCCGCCGGACAAGTCTCGGTAGCCGTTGAAAATGCCCGTCTCTTCGCCGATGAGCAACGCCGCTCGCGCCAGTTGGCATTCCTTAATAACATTTCCCGCACCGCCATCTCGAGCGACGACCCCGTGCACATGCTTGGCCAGATCGTCGGGGAGATTCAGAAGAACTTCAGTTTCGATCACATCGGCATCGGGCTGCTCGACTACGGAACCAAAGAAATTGAAATCAAGGCTGAAGCCGGGGCCACGGCTCATGCCATGGGTAAACACGTTCCGTTAGGAGCCGGGATTCTCGGCCGCGTCGCTCGCACCGGCGAGCGGGCCTTGATACAAAATGGCGCCGAAGGCCAGATTGGCGCACTTTTGCCTGAATCCCGATCGGTTCTATGCATCCCTATCATTTATGGTGAGACCCTGCTGGGCGCGCTCAACATCGAGAGCCACAACGACAGCGCGTTTCTCCCACAGGACGTTCTTGTTCTCAACACCCTTGCCGACCTTCTAGCTACGGCCCTGCACAACGCCTTCGTCTTCCAAAAATTGCAACAGCAGTCGATCACGGATGGCTTGACCGGAATCAAGACGCGACGGTTCTTTTGGGAAGCTCTATCCGCTGAATGGAAACGCGCTTCGCGCTCGGCGCGTCCATTCTCCGTCGTGTTGATCGATCTGGATAAATTCAAGGAAGTGAATGACACGATGGGCCATTTCGAAGGCGATCTCGTACTGGCCCGCGTCGGGCGCCTGCTTGAGCAGAAGTCGCGCCAATCCAACGTTGTAGCCCGCTACGGCGGCGACGAGTTCATCGTCCTCATGCCGGAAACGACTCCCGATCAGGCCCAGGTGCTGGCTGAGCGCTTGCGGCAATGGATCGCCACCGACCCCATGCTCGCCGAACATCACATCACCGGCAGCTTTGGCGTTGCCAGCTTTCCAACACATGGGTTCTCCATCGAAGACATCATCCGGGTTGCGGACGCAGGCATGTATGTTTCCAAGCGCTCCGGCGGCAATCGCGTCTCGGCCGCCGAAGAATTCGCCGAGAGCGCCGAGTTTGCCGCCCAACGCCAGCAGATTTCTTCTTACATAGAAGGTTTTCTCCAGCGCGAGCACAACGGCCCGGAGCATCTCGAAGAGCTGACTTCGATGCTGGTGAAACTCTGCGGCGGCGAACAGGAGTGCAATGTCACCTTATTGAAGGAATCGATTGAAGTTCTCAGCCGTGCCGCTGAGTCGCGCGAACTGCGCACCTCCGGCCATGGCGACATGGTGGCGCGTTACACGGAAATTCTGGCGCGTGCCCTGCAGCTGCCTCCGGAGGAAACCTCGGAGCTTGTCTACGCCGCGCGAGTACACGATGTGGGTAAAATTTTCGTTCCCGAGCGCATTCTCAATAAACCCGGCCCGCTCAGCGATGATGAATTTTTTCTCGTCAAGATGCACGCCCGCGTGGGAGCTGAAATCGTCGGCGTTTTGCCGCATAGCGCCATGATGCTTCAGGCGGTTGAGCACCATCACGAGCGCTTCGATGGCAGCGGCTATCCCAACGGCTCCAAAGGCGAGCAGATCCCGCTCTGGGCACGCATCATTGGGCTGGCCGACGCCTACGCTAATATGACCACTGAGCAATCGATCTCCGCCGCCCGCACGCCTGAGCAAGCGCTCGAGGAACTTTCCAAGATGAGCGGCACGCGCTTTGATGGGATGCTGGTGCGATTGTTGTTGCGCCAATTGAAGGCGGAGCAGGAATCGCAACCCAAAGATGGTTTCTAGGAACGTCTCGTCGTCTCGCACGTGAAGACGATGCCAATCAATGCTGTATTTTTTGCTCTTCCAGCTTTCCTAAGCTCCGCACCAGGTATATCGTGCGGTCATCGCGAGCATCGGAGGGGCGCACCATCCGTTTGGAAGGCTTGAAGTCTGGCTCATGCTTCACCCACACACGTTCCGCAACAGTAATTGGCATCGACGTAAGAAGCAGATAGTCATGGCCGTCAAGAGAGAACCTGATCTTTCCGAGATGAACGCTGCCTTCCACGGCGCCTTCAAACGGAACTACGGATATGAGATAACGTCCTTCCCCTGGTAAGTAGAACATCAGAGTGGCATCAGAGTCCCCTGTATCGATGGACTCTCCATCTGCATTTGCAATCACCTGGTTGTCACGCACGAGCACCGGAGCAACAACTCGAAACTCCTGCGGGTTCGGGTCGAGCGTTTCCTGAGGGAGCGATACAAGCACAGGGATATGATCCAAGTATTGTCCCTCGACCTCGATTGCGCCAAGGCCAGCGACTCGGATTTCTTGCTTTTCGCCGGGCTCCAGGGAAAGCAGATTCTCTGGAACGTCCGTGAAGAGGGCTTCGCTGTAGTTCACTTCTGTATCTCCGGCTCCAGGGATGTACTTGGCCCTTACCACAACCTGTGCGCGGTCGCCTGAATTTGCAATAACACGTGTGTTCATCAGGAGAAGCCCTTCGCGGCCATGATGAACAAAATCACAGAAATTATCCTTTTGGCTCCCGTCCGTCCTCATGACGCAGATATTGGTCTTCTGCGCTGAAGGAAGCTTATATTTCAGCTCCAGAAATCGTCCGGTCGCAGCCCCTGCTTTCGCCCGAACCATGAACAGACCGCTTGAAAGCGCAATGATTGCGATCAACATTGCCCCAAATGCCAGCTTTGGAACTCTCATCGTCGCTAGCCCTCTCTGCCGCCAACGCCGCTCCTTCGCCGAATCCGGCCGCCACTCGAGTTGCGCAACCGGGATGGCTTCCTCGAGACTCGCCAGCCGCCGCAGCTCTGCGCCGACGGCCGCGTATTCGTTCAACTCCCGCTGGCACATCTCGCACGTACCGATGTGCTCGGCCGCAAGCTGCGGAATTCTTTGTCCGTCACACAACGCCGAGATATATTCCTCCGCCATTTCGCAGTTCATGATCCCTCCTTCATGCTCGGTGCGGTCCGCCAAACTTGCCTCAACGCTTTCCGAGCCGCAAACAAGCGCGACCTCACCGTGCCCTCGGGTATACCCAGAATTTCCGCCAACTCCGCGTAGGATTGCCCTTCCACCTCACGTAACCACAGAACCGTGCGCTGTTCCGCCGGGAGTTTGCCAAATGCGTTGCCTACCAGGGAACTGGTTTCGTTCCTATTCTCCGCGACCGGCTCCTCGGCAGGATACCCATGCGGTTTTTGCTTGCGCCACCAATCTACAGCGCGTTTTCGTCCAGCGCCGAAAAGGTAAGAGCGGAGTGTGCCTCGTTCCGGGTCGAATCCATTGGGGTGCTGCCAGATGCTCGTAAACGTCTCCTGTGTGACGTCCTCAGCGGCCTGGCGGCTCCCAAGAAGCTGCTTCAGAAATCCTTGCAGACCTGTGCAATAGGTCCGGTACACGGTATCGAACGCACCCGCATCTTTCCGCCGAATTCCATCCCACAGTTCTCGGTCACCCATTGAGGCGGTTCTCTATCGAGCTATTCGTAACGAAAGCAGAAAAGGTTCAATCGAATGCTACATTTTGCTTCGAATTTCGGCCCGGCTCGGAGGATTGGCGATTAGCTCGATTGGCTGGTCAATCAATACTACGTGCTGTTCTCCCTGCGGTTCGCTCTCCTCACTTGCAACTTGCCTGCTGAACACGGGAAACTATTCCCCATGTCCGTCGCCCTTTCACTCTCCAACAAAGCCGCTCTCATCACCGGCGGTTCCCGCGGCATCGGGGCCGCCACCGTACGTATGTTCAGCCAGGCTGGAGCCAGAGTCGCATTCAGCTATCAGAAAGCCCGCGCCCAAGCCGAGGCGCTGGAGAAAGAGTGCGGCCCAAACTGCCATGCCATCGGAGCTGAACTCAACAGCCCCCATTCTGCCCGCGCCCTCATCGCCGCCACGGTCAAGCATTTCGGGCGTCTCGACATCCTCGTTGCCAATCACGGTATCTGGCTCGCCGAGGATGTTCCCATCGAAAAAATGTCTCCCGAACAATGGTCTTCCACGCTCTCGATCAATCTCGACGCGGTATTCGGCCTCGTCAAATATTCAGTCGAGCAAATGAAGTCCCAGCCCCGCGCCGGCGCGGGTCACATCGTTCTCATAAGCTCCACCAGCGGCCAGCGTGGCGAAGCCTTCCACGCCGACTACTCCGCTACGAAAGGCGCCATTATCAGCTTCACCAAGAGCCTCGCCGCTGAGCTCGCATCGTCGGGAATTTATGTGAATTGTGTCGCCCCAGGCTGGGTCGACACCGATATGTCGAAGCCCGCGCTCAATGATCCTAAAACCGGCGAAATCATCCGCCGCACCATTCCCCTTGGTCGCGTAGCCAAGCCGGAAGAAATCGCCGCCCCGGTGCTCTTTCTCTGTACCGAACAAGCCGGCTTCATCACCGGCGAAGTCTTCAACGTCAATGGTGGGGCAGTGCTAGTGGGATAGGTTGCGCCGTTGCGCGCTCTTAGTCGCAAATGGCCATATCTTCTGCCCTTACTACGATGTCATTCGGAATCGCTCCGGACGGACGGTAGGAACCAGCTTTTCGTATGCCCATACCTGCGGCGACCCTCCCAAGCAGCTACAATCCTCTAGTCAGGCATCTGAACTCTGTTGCATGAACTACCTGCTGCTCATCCTCATTGCGTTCGCCGTGCAGTCTGTACCCGCTCTTCCAGCCCAAACCAGCGCGCAGCCCACTCCGTCGAATGTTCAGTCATCCTCCGCATCAACTCCTATCGATCTCGAAAACGCCCGCAAAGCCCGTGGTCTGATTGATCAAGCCATCCAGGCTCTCGGCGGCCAGGCCTGGCTCAACATCCGCGACATCGAACAGGAGGGCCGCACCTTCAGCTTCTATCATGGACGACCCACCAGCAATGGCGTTCTGTTTTGGCGTTTCGTCGAATATCCTGACAAGGAACGCATCGAACTCACCAAGGAGCGCGATATCGCCGAGCTTTTCGCCGGCGACAAGGGATACGAAATTACCTACAAAGGCGCCCACGAGATCGAGAAGAAAGATCTCGACGACTACCTGCGGCGGCGCCGGCTTTCTCTTGAAACCATTCTCCGCACCTGGCTCAATGATCCCAAAGTGGCGCTCTTCTACGACGGCAGCGCTCTTGCCGGGGATCAGGCTGCCCTTCAGGTCACGCTGATTAATGCCAAGGATCAGGCCGTCCATATCCTCTTTGACCCGGACACGCACCTGCCTATCAGGAAGATCTACTCCTGGCGCGACCCCGCCGATCAGGAACGCGACACGGAAGAAGAAATCTACGATAACTACCGTCCGGTACAGGGCATCATGACCCCGTGGGGTTTCACGCGCTACTATAACGGGGACATGCAGTTCGAGCGCTTCCTCTTCAATGTCCACTACAACCAGGGGGTTGACGAGGCCATGTTCAACCCTGACTCCGGCTACAATCCCAACAAGCCGGCTGGAAAACACAAGAAGTAGAAGTTTTTGCGGACCTTCCGGTCAGCTGACTGCTCCATTGGAGTAGTCAGCTACCCGCAATATAACCAATTGATTCCAAGTACTTTAGGCATAATTTGAGACGAATGTCTTGCATCCAGTTAATTACTGAGTACCTTTCTGAAGCTGTGGCTTTTTTGCCACAGTCATCATTTCTGAAACCGTCGTAATCTATTCTTAACCTCTTCATAGACAGGTGGGTCCAGATCTTGACTTGCGAGCAGACAATTCGCTCGACGGTAGAATGCAACGGAATTGGCCTCCACGGCGGCGCTCCGGTTTCCATGCGCCTCAACCCTGCTCCTTCCGGCGCCGGCATCGTTTTCCGCCGTCTCGACCTCGACGGATTCGAAATCGAGGCGATCAGCCGAAACGTCGCCCGCGTCAGCTACGCCACCAGCCTGATGAAAAAAGGAGTGCTCATCTCCACCACCGAGCACCTGCTCTCGGCGTTCGTCGGCATGGGTATCGACAACGCCATCGTTGAACTGGACAATCTCGAATTGCCGATCCTTGATGGCAGCGCTCTCCCCTTCGTCGAACTGATCCAGAAAGCCGGTATCCGCCGCCAGCGCCGGCCGCGCAAATATCTCCGAATTCTGCGCGGGATCGAAATGCGCGAGGGTAACAAGTACATCTCTGTCGAGCCTGCCAACGCTTATTCGGTTGCTTACTCGATCAACTTCCCGCACCCGCTCATCGGCAAAGAAACCTTCGAGCTAGAGCTTTCCAATGACAACTACCTGCGCCAGATCGCTCCTGCCCGCACCTTCGGCTCGCGCGCCGACGAGAAAGCCATGCGCAACATGGGACTGATCCGTGGCGCCTCCCGCGACAATTGCATCGTCCTCACCCGCGACGGACTCGAGAATGGCCCACTCCGCTTCCCCGACGAATTCGTCCGGCACAAAGTCCTTGATCTGGTTGGCGATCTCGCGCTGCTGGGCAAGCCCATCCTCGGAAAAATCGTCGCCGACCGCGCCGGCCATGCCATGCACACCGCGCTGGTTTCCCGTATCCTCCGGGATAAAACGTTGTGGGAGGAAGTCACACTAAGGGAACAGGAAAGCGAATCCTCGATTCCGTACGCCGCCCACGCTTCCGCGGGATCGGCTCTCTAAACCGGAGAGCGGTTTGCAACCCCGACCGAAACGCTACCCCGAATTTCCTTAGTGAACGTTGGCGTACTTCGTGGTGAAATTAGAAATCGAACATACACGGAACAGGAGGATCTATGAACTCTTCCTTTTTGAAGGCACTCGCCCGTATGCTGCCGCTGCTGCTTCTCTCCTGCGTCTTGCAGGTGGCGCTGCCATCAGGATGTCTTGCGGCCGCTACGCCGCAAGCCACGCAGGGCGACAAACTCGATATCAATACTGCCACCGCCGACCAATTGAAAGCTCTGCCCGGCATCGGCGACGCCTACGCGCAGAAAATTATTGCTGGCCGTCCCTACCGCACCAAGCGCGATCTAATTCTTAAGAGAATCATCCCGCAATCAACCTATGAAAAAATCAAGGAGCAGATCATCGCACATCAGGCCAAAACAGCCACCACCGCGCCGCCGAAATAGGAACGGCGGAACTAAAAAAAGCACCGTTGCCTTCGCCCACAGCGAGGAGCATAATCGAACTGTCTCCGGCATCTTCCCGGAGAATCTTCGGTTGCCCGGTGAACCTGCCCAACTCCATCACGCTGGTGCGGATTTGCAGCATCCCCCTGTTCATCTGGATCTTATCTTCCAATAGCTTTAGCAGTGTTCATGGGGTCAAAGAATTGCTGGCCTCGGCCATCTTCATCGCCGCGGCCATGACCGACGGCATCGATGGCTATCTCGCGCGAAAACGAGGTCAGATCACGACCATGGGCATTCTGCTCGATCCCGTGGCCGACAAGTTGCTCATCGCTGCGGCATTCGTGACCCTGGTGCAATTCAATCCCGTGCTGGTTCCCGCGTGGATCGCTGTTATCGTCATCGGCCGCGAATTCCTGGTCAGCGGCCTGCGTTCGATCGCCGCTTCCGGAGGGTTCACTATCGAGGCCAGCCAATTGGGCAAATTCAAGATGGTCGTGCAGATCGTCTCGGTGGTTGCGGTGATTCTCGACCATCGCTGGAAAGAATGGCTGGTTTACGGCAACTTCGTTTTTCCTCTGCACTGGATCGCCACCGCCGCGATCTGGTTCGTAGTTTGTGTGTCGCTGATTTCGGGCATCGATTACTTCGTTGCCTTCTGGTCGAAAATTGACCGGCGCGTTACCAAGCGCCGCCGCCGCGCCTTCGTGCTGAGCCGGCGCAAGACGCAACCGGCGCCGCGCCCGGCAGGTGCCGATGTCGCTCCCACCACCTAACTCGTCTTCCCCAAGCGCCGCGCCGCACACGGACCCGGCTACAGCCCCATCCCACAGCGCATCTTCTGAAGCGCCTCTATTGATCTCGGAGCACGAATACTCTCACGATGAACGTCAATTGCTGCTTCGCCTCGCGCACGAATCCATTCGTTCTACGCTTCAGGGCCGGGCAATTCCACTCGACCCGCCCACGCCGCACCTCGCCGAACTTCGTGGCGCTTTCAGCTCACTTTATCTACATGGAGAACTTCGCGGATGTGTCGGCTATGTTCTACCGGTGTTTCCTGTCTACCGCACAGTGGCGGAAACTGCCCGGGCTGCCGCCTTCGACGACAACCGCTTTCCGCCCATCAGCCAGGAAGAGGTTTCAGATCTGCAAATCGAGCTGAGCATTCTCTCGCCACCGAAACCCATTCGCCCCGAGCAGGTCGAAGTCGGCCGTCACGGCCTGCTCATCAGTTGGCGTGGCCGCCGTGGCCTGCTCCTGCCCCAGGTTCCAGTCGAGCACGAGTGGGATCGCGTCACTTTCCTGGAGCAAACCTGCCGCAAAGCCGGCCTTCCCTTCGACGGCTGGCAAAAAGGCGCCGCACTCGAAGCCTTCACCGCCGAAGTGTTCGGAGAAAAAAGCGGAACGTAGAGGCTTCCACAAATCCCCGGCGGAAACGTTCGTTAGACGGTACCACCGCTGTCGGCTCCTCACGAGCCGCTGCTAATCCAGGGAACCGAGCACGGCAACGCTACCTTGCATGTGATAGCAAGCCGGCCAGCGGCTGTTACAATCTCGTTCTATGTCCACAGCCCCGGCGCCGTTCACGGCCACGCCGCTTTTGCGTATCGCGAAGATCGCGGCTGACGACCGCTGCAAATTGGCCTTCCAGTCGGAAAGGATTGTCACGTGAGGTCTCGAATTCCCTGCTCGTTGCTGCTGTTCTTTGTCGCGGGATATCTGTTTGCGACCGACGCGCCTGCAGCTTCTCGAAAGTTTAGCCCGCCAGTCCGCACCTTTCGCTTCACATACAAGTTCATCATCAACGACCTTCCCTCCGGAGCCAAACAAGTCCGCGTGTGGGCACCTGTGCCGCAGAGTGATGAGCATCAGACCGTGCGCGTTTTGGCGGTCAGAGCTCCGATCAAGGGGCGGATGATGCGCGAACCCGAGTACGGCAATCGGATGGTGTACTTCGAACTCACTGGCTCTGTTCCGCGGAACCCAGAGTTCATGCTGGAATACGAGGTTACGCGGCGCGAATACACGCGGGGCGGTTACACACAACTCGTGCCGAAAGACCAGAAGCCGGGCCTTGTCCCCGCGTCGATGGGCCGGTTAATTGCACCTGACAACCTGATTCCGACCGATGGCAGGATCAAATCTCTAGCGTTGGACGTAACGGCATCGCAGGCGGGTACGCTCGCAAAGGCGAAGGCGGCGTACGACTATCTCTTCGCGACGATGCGCTACGACAAGACGGGAGCGGGCTGGGGACGCGGCGATGCGGTGTGGGCCTGCGATTCTAAGCGCGGGAATTGCACGGACTTTCATTCGGTGTTCATCGGCATGCTCCGGGCTGACGGAATACCCGCGCGTTTCGATATCGGCTTCCCGCTGCCCGAGAACAAAGACAAAGGAGAGATCCCCGGGTATCATTGCTGGGCCGAATTCTATGCGCACGGAATCGGCTGGATTCCGGTTGACATCTCGGAGGCGTGGAAAGCGAAGGAGAAGCAGGATTATTTTTTCGGCAGCATCGACACCAACCGCATCCAGTTCTCCAGCGGCCGCGACATCACCCTTTCTCCTAAGCAGGATGGCCCGGCGCTCAACTACTTCGTGTATCCGTATGTCGAGGTTGACGGAAAACCCTACGAAAAGCTTGATAAGCAGTTCAGTTTTGAGGAAGTAAGGCGTTCGCAATGAATGCCGGGCGCCCCACCTGAGGAGTTGCGTGAGTAAGTTCTTGGAAGAGGACGCAGCGGGGAAATCTAAACCTCACCCCACCCCCCGAAGTCAGCCTTGCAGCACCCCAAAGTCCGGCTTGCCGGTGATCGCGGCAGAAAACCTTCAGCGGGTTGCTATTCTTGCGGGCGCCGGTTGAAGGTGCCTTTCTTTGCGGAGTTCTTCATCCAGCAATGCTTGATTCAGTTCTTCGGCAAGCTGGATGAGTTTGCTGTGGTCGGGTTCTCGCGATAGTTCTTCGGCGATGTCTCGCCAAGTGCGGGAAGTTAGATAGGGGTTGTCCGCCATAAGCGGCCTCCTGTGCAGACGATTGAATCATCAGGTTGCACAAGGGACCGACGCCCAAGCGGGCGCGGCGGAGAGATGTGTAAATTGACCTCCAAACTATAGCACACTGCTGCCCGTAAACAATGTACGGTATCGAACAAAAGGATCGTGTTGAGTGAGGAACTCTTGACGGTCGTTGAAGTTGCCGCGATGCCGCAGCCTCTGGACGCTCTAGACGACTCGGGCGTAGCATGGAGCCGTTTTCTTGTCCCCGGAATGTGGGTTGCAGGTTATGCAGAAACGGCTAAAAGTAGCCCTGATCGCCTTCCCGATTCTTGCCTTCGTTGCAGGACTCTGGATGCTCAGTCTATTGGGGAGTAACGATTTTTCCTCACGACAGTTCATTAGGCACTTCGGCTACTATGCTGGCGTCCGCCCGCTCTCCACAGATGGGCCATTTACCGTCCGCTTCAAGAAGTTTGAGTCTTCGGGCCGGGTGGTTTCGGTAGAAGATAAAGTTATCGAGTGTACCGAAGACAGGTGTCCGCTCAAAACAATTGAGGAGATCACAAGGAGACATTTCGGAAATTCTCCGACTCAAGTCGAAAAAACAGACGACCAGATTGCCGCGTGGAGAGAAGATACTGCGGATGCGCTCGCTACATACTATGTTGATCACTCTGTGGATGATGACGGGGGACTAACTGTTCCAGCAATGCTCGAACGCGATTTTAGAGGAGAGCCTGCGCTTCGGAATTCGATCTGGGTGATGATCTTCGGAGTGGCTGGCTCCGTGGCCTGCGCCTTTTGTTGGATCGTAGTCTTGTTACGATCTCATCGACTCTCCGGAGATTGAATCAAGATCAGGAAATGGGGGAGTTCCTCACCATCACGCTTCAAGATAGTCCGCAACGGCTTCGCGGACCTGGTGCAGTCCCATTGGATTATGTGTAATGAATGATTTGGAAGCGCATGCGGTCCGGTGATCGTCCCGGTCTTCAAAACCGGCGGGTGGCATCTAGCGGTGTCATCGATGGGTTCGACTCCCATTCGCTTCCGCCAATTTGCGGCAGGGACCTTCTTGCATCGACGAAGGGCCCGCGAAGGACGCGCACCCAAGAAGCTTCAAGATTTCCACCCTGGCATTGACGACTGCGACAAAAACGGGGCATCTCGCGCTTTGTCACGCAATCCGTAATCTGAAGTTTGAGACCGATGTTCTGTTGGCTGGTCACGGGATGATGAAGCTTCGTCACTTAGCGGTTTTCCAGGACTCGCGCTATCGCTACAATCCAAGCGCAACCGGCCGCTCATTGGCCTTATAACGATAGACATGCGCCCGACCATCTCCAGCAGCTTTCTCGCCTTGATGTTCCTTGAGATCTCACGCACAGTACTGGCGACGTATATTGCCGGGATCGCGCTCCTGGTGATCGGAGTGCTGGCGGCGAAAAGCGACGTGGCCGAAGCTCGCGGCCTCGACAAGATGGTTGCGCTCAGCAACCTCTTCTTCGCCCTGCCGCTCGCGGTATTCGCCATGGAACATTTCTTCGACGCCAGATCCATCATGCAGTTGGTGCCCAAGTTTATGCCCTGGCCCTTGTTCTGGACTTATCTCGTCGGTTGCGCGCTACTGGCGGCGTCGCTGAGCATGGCCACGAAGATTCAGGTGCGCTGGTCGGGGCTGCTGTTTGGAATCATGATGTTTCTCTTTGTGGCCATGATGGACCTTCCCGGAACCGTGTCCGAACCGCATAACCGGTTTAATTGGACCCTCATGCTCCGAGAGTTGTCATTCGGCAGTGGCGGCTGGCTTCTTGCGGCTGGTGCGTTTGCCAGAGAGAAGAAGCAAGGAACAAGCAGTCTGATTACGGCGGGCCGCATCATAATCGGCATCACCGCGATGTTTTACGGCGCGGAGCACTTTCTGCATCCCATCAACGTCCCCGGGGTTCCGCTGGAGAAGCTAATGCCCGCGTGGATTCCTGGGCGGATGTTCGTTGGCTATCTTACGGGTGCGATTCTGGTAGTTGCGGGAGGCTGCATCCTGCTCGCCAGGAAGACGCGGATGGCCGCCACTTACCTGGGCTCGTGGATTGCGCTCTTGGTATTCTCCGTCTATGCCGCGATACTGGTCGCATCGTTCCCGGACCCGAGCGCCGATGTGAAGATCGAGGCGGTCAATTACTTTACCGACACGATGTTGTATGCGGGAGCGATTCTTGGGCTCGCGGGGGCAATACCAGATTCTCAATAAGGTTAGCCTCCCGCAGTTTCTTGGAAAACGGTCGGACCGCCGCCGGATTCGGGTGTTTTACCTACGGGATTCTTTGGACCGATGGCTTCGGTCCTCCAGCCGTCCGATGGCTCGAGCTACGGCTCCGTTCTGAGCAAGACGCTTATAAAACCCTGTAACTGTTTGATTCTCCGGTAGGTGTGCAGTCCCTACCGGACCCCTCCCCCCAGCATTCATCCGATTGACCGCCAAAGTAGGCCGTGTTGTCATGCGTGAAAGGTTCACGTGCCGCAGCGTCTAAGTTTTATGATGGTCCTGAGGATTCTCATCGTCGACGATAGTCCTCTAATCCGCACCCTCACGCGGAATTGTCTTCAATCAATCGCAGGATGGAGCGTGTGCGGGGAGGCCGGCAACGGCAAAGAAGCGATTGAGAAGGCAGAGCGGATGCATCCAGATCTCATTGTGCTCGATCTTTCCATGCCGGTCATGAACGGCCTGCAAGCCGCCCAAGCGTTGCACAAAATCATGCCCTCTGTGCCCCTGATCATGTTTACGTCATTCATCACACAAAACCTTGAGCAGGAAGCGTTAGCTGCCGGCATAGGCCGGGTGGTTGGCAAGGAATCAACTGACAATCTTATTGGCGCGGTCCGCTCACTTGCGGTGAAGCAGGCAGCGTAGGTGTGATGACTTCTTTGCGAAGAAGAGTTAAGCCAGCCCGGGCGTCTTCGAGGGCTTGCCTCTCATCGGCCCCGTCGGGCTGGGATTGAAGCTGTGCGGTGCGCGCGTCAATGGCAGCCTGTGCCGCCTGGATGAGTCCTGGCAAGCGCGATCGCTCGGTTTCGAGAATGGCGGATTCGTAGAAACGTTGCCAACCGTAAGATTGCTTCATATCGGGTGAAGGTCGATTGCAGCCCCGGCACCAGGGGAGGAATGGCTCCCTCAGCGCCGGGTTGGTTCTGATTTGTGCCCTTAAACAAAAGCTAACATCGGGCGCGATGTCTGACGTGCGCCAAAGAACGCCAAATTTCCCGGAAATCAGCGC
>JASHQM010000071.1 GCA_030039165.1 Candidatus Sulfotelmatobacter sp.
AAATCTAGCGTGCGGCGATCCATACCTGATAGCCAACCACGGCCATCATGAACAGCAGGTAGATTCGCAGCCCCCACAGGACAAGCAGTTCGGAGCCTTTGAGTCGCCGGCGCGGGATCGCCTGTTTTTTTGCCTTTACAAGCTGATCGTGCTCAAGCGAGGAAAGCACCCAACTCTGCTCGGCAGTGAAGTCTTCTTTATGTTCTTTAGGCGTCATAAGTCCGATCCCTAGGTTATTTCCCTCCCAGCGCCGCGAACAGATTGGGCGCAACGATGCTGATGCCAAAGAGGACGCCAGCGGCAGTCAGAATCAGCACCACTCCTGTCGACAGCACGTTCGCCCACAGTGGGCTGACCAGATCGCCCACAACTTCCCGATCATTTACCAGCAGATATAAGAAAACGAGCGCCGGCGGCATCGCCAGCACTGCGACTACATTCACCATCAACACCACGTATACCAGCGGCAGGCCGGGAATTAGAACAACAGCCGCGGCCGCAAGCGCACAAAGCGTCAGCACTGCGTAAAATGACTTCCCTTGCCTCACCGGAAGATTAAGGCTATGCGGCTTGTGGGCAACTTCTCCAAAGGCGTACGCCGAGGAGGTTGAAATCGTGATGGCCGCGACGATACCGGCCTCGACTATCCCGACAGCGAAGAGCGATGCGCCGACACGGCCGATCAGCGGCGCGAGCGCCTGCGCAAACTGGGCCGCCTCAAAGTTGCTGGCCGACATTTTGGAGGCGAACAAGGGGGCGGTGGCAAGGACAGTGGCGATCGCCGCTGCCGTCGCCAACGCGGCTCCGAGAACCGTATCGATTCGGCCGAACCGTATATCTCTTGTGGTTAAGCCCTTGTCCACGGTTGCACTCTGCTGAAAGAAAAGCATCCAGGGAGTAACGGTTGCTCCGATCACGGCAAGCACGATCAGCAGTGTGTCTTTACTGAAATCAGGCAATGGCTGCCAGGTCGCGAAGGCGCGGCCTACTGAAGGCCAGTTGGGATGAGTCATCAGCGCCACCGGAATGAAGATGAGATTAAGCAGGGCGGCCGCGAGTGTGATCCGCTCCCAGGTCCAATAGCGATGGCTCATCAACGCAGCGTAGAGAATGGCAAGTGCCAAGAGGATTGCCACCCAGGGCCGCACGCCAAAGAATCCCAATCCCGCGCGGATGGCAATAAATTCGGTGATGAGAGTCAGAAAATTTCCAATGCCGAGATCGATCAGCGAAAACCATCCCCAGAACGGACCGAAGCGCTCGAAAATCAGTTCGGCATGCCCACGGTGAGTGGCGGCGCCCAAGCGCACAGTCATCTCCTGCACCACGATGGCCATGCAAAAAGTGAGAACCGTGAAGGGAAGGAAGAAGCCGATGCCATACTTCGCCCCACTGGCCGCGTAAGAAAGCATGCTGGGGCCGTCGTTTTCGCCCAGCATGACAAGAATTCCCGGGCCTACAAGCAGCCATAGCAGGCGCGCTTTCGAAGAAAAGCCGCGGCGGGCGCGAGCGGCAAACACACGCAGGCGGTCGTGTGCGCGGTCCACATCTTCGTGTGTAATGACAACGACTTCTTCGGTCGATGTAACAACAGGCTTCATGGATGGTCTAGCTTGGTTCTATCTGCGCGGCAGTTTCGTAAGAGCCGACCGGCACAGATTAGCGTAAGTATACCTGAATAAGTAAACTATAGTTAATTAACTGTAGGATAAAATGTCTCTTAGTGTTCGGCGCGGCCGGCCACTGCGGAAACCCAAACCCGGTCGGCTGCTGCACGGCCAAGGGAGACATTGCCGGTGGTTGTGGAGAGAGTTAAGGTCTGATCATAATTGCGTTCCAGAACGCGCAACTTGGCTCCCGGTCGAACCCCGCGTGCCTCGAGAAACTCCAAAAGGCGCCGATCGCGCTCGTAAATGCCACTGACCGCATAGGAAGATCCCGGAGTGGCATCGGAGAGCAGTTGCAGCCCCCGCTGCCGCCGGCTGGCGGGGCTTTCCATTTCGCTCAAATTTCCGTGCGGGCAAGCGCCACCCTTGCCCAGGCGCGCCAGAAGTTTAGCCTCGAAATCGGGCGATACCGCATGTTCCAGCCTCTCAGCTTCATCGTGGACCTTCCACCATTCCATAGCGAACAGCTCCGACAACATGCGCTCGATAAGATGATGACGCAATGTTAATTTGCGGGCGATCTTGCGTCCGGACACCGTCAGGCGAACATGGCCATCGCCTTGCACCCGGACCAGGCCATCTTTTCTAAGGCGGCGCAGAGCCATGGTTACGGCCGGAGCAGACACTTTCAGCCACTCGGCCAGCCTAGCGGAGATTACTGTTTCTCCTTCGCTCTCGGCTTCGAGAATTGCCTTAAGATAGTCTTCCTTCGAGACGGTGATCATTCAGGGAGATTATACGATGGTTAAGCATGGTTAATTCTGAAAGCGTCTCATTCCGAGTTGCACAACGCGGCGGCAAGAAGCCTGCCTTGCGGTGGGAAGAGTGCTAGGACCGGGTCAGCACCTTCTCGAACTTTCAAGGTGCCGCGGTTTGACAGCATCGGCACACTACCCTAACCTTAGCTTTCTTCGGCTATGAAAATTCTGATTCTTGGCGGCGGTGGTCGCGAACATGCGCTGGTGTGGAAGCTGCGGCAATCGCCGCGCATTTCGCAGCTTTATTGCGCGCCCGGCAATGGCGGTATCGCTGAAGTTGCCGAATGCCTGCCGGTTGATTTGAAAAACATCGAGTCGCTGCTTGCGCTCGGCGAGAAGCTGCAGCCCGACCTCACTGTGGTTGGCCCGGAATTGCCGCTAACTCTGGGCGTCGTTGAAGAGTTTGCTCGCCGCGGTTGGCGCACGTTCGGACCAACTAAAGACGCCGCGCGGCTGGAATCGAGCAAGAGTTTTGCTAAGGAATTCTTGCAGCGGCATCGCATCCCCACTGCACACTACGCGATCTGCGATTCCATACAAGAGGTTCGTGCAGCGTTGACCCATTTTCATCCGCCTGTAGTCGTCAAGGCCGACGGTTTGGCCGCCGGCAAGGGCGTGGTCATCGCAGCGAGCAGGGAAGAAGCAGCTCAAGCGGCTTCCGAAATGTTCAGCGGCAAGCTGGTGGGGACTGCTGGGGCGCGGGTGGTCCTGGAAGAATATCTCAAAGGCGACGAGCTTTCGTTTCTCGTGCTGAGCGATGGCGAACGGGTTGCGCCGCTGGCCGCAGCCCAGGATCATAAACGTGTCTTCGACCGCGACGAAGGCCCTAACACGGGCGGCATGGGAGCGTACTCAACACCAACGATTATCGACGACAAGATGCGCGACTGGCTGGTGAATCACATTGCGCGCCCCGTGATTCAGGGTATGAAGACTGAAGGCACAGAGTTCAAAGGGGTGCTTTATTGCGGGCTCATGATGACGGCACGCGGACCAATGGTCCTGGAATTCAATTGCCGCTTCGGCGATCCTGAGACGCAGCCGATCCTCATGCGCCTCGAAAGCGACCTGCTCGATGCCATAGAAGCTTCGATCGATGGCAATATCAGCGATGCGCCTTTCAAATGGTCATCGGATGCGGCGGTTTGCGTAGTGATGGCCTCCGGCGGGTACCCTGGTACCTTTGAGATGGGGAAAAAGATTTCGGGACTGCATGAGGCTGACACGGTTGAAGGCGTGAAGGTATTCCATGCCGGAACATCCAGGCGTGATGGAAACTTCTATACTTCCGGCGGGCGAGTGCTGGGAGTAACGGCGCGCGCGGCCGATTTACAGACAGCGGTGCAGCGCACTTACGAAGCTTGTGAAAAAATTAATTTCGAGGGTGCGCACTATCGGAAGGATATTGCGGCGCGGACCCTACATAAAGTCTGAGGAGAATGGATGAGCAAACCGTTGGTTTCCATCGTGATGGGCAGTGACTCCGACCTTGAGATCATGCGCGAGGCGGGCAAGGCGCTCGATGATTTTGGAATTGCATATGAGATCGATGTGACCTCTGCGCACCGTTCGCCGGATCGTACAGCCGAATATGCGCGCAAGGCCGCCGAACGGGGCATTCGCGTGATCATCGCCGGCGCCGGAGGCGCGGCGCATCTTGCTGGTGTAATCGCTGCTCATACCACATTGCCTGTGATTGGCGTGCCGATTCCGTCAACTTCACTGCAAGGGATGGATTCGCTTCTGGCTACGGTGCAAATGCCAGCCGGAATCCCGGTGGCTACCGTTGCGATCGGAAAGCCGGGAGCGACGAACGCAGGAATTCTCGCGGCGCAGATCATTGGACTGGCTGACGCATCGGTGGTGGAGAAGCTTGTGGCACATAAAGAGAAACTGGCTCGCGGAGTCGAGGAGAAGTCGAGCAAGCTACGAGACTCGTTGGGCGGCTGATCTAGTTATTTAGTCACGCTGACCCAAATGATCCGCTTGTAGAGATTCTTCGACTGCGGTTTTAGTTCGCGATCGCGAACCAAGATCCTCGCTCAGGACGACAACTCTGTGGTGGTAATAGAAAATCTAGGATTACAGCTTCAATCCCTTCAAATATTCTCGGAACGGATCGCCCAAGTCGTCGCGCTTGAGCGCGAATTCGACCGTCGCTTTCAGGAAGCCGAGTTTGTCACCGGCATCGTGGCGCTTGCCTTCGTAAATATAGGCATACATTTTTTCCTTCTGAAGCAACAGACGCATGCCGTCAGTTAGCTGAAGCTCGCCTCCGGCGCCGGCTTGAATATTCAAAAGGCAATCGAAAATGGCCGGGGTGAGAATATAACGTCCGACAATTGCCAGATTTGAAGGCGCCTCGTCAAACGGCGGTTTCTCCACCATATTCTTGATTTCGAACAAACGCTCGCCGAAGCGGCTGCTCACCGGCTTCACGTCGAGAACGCCATAGGCAGAAATCGCCTTGCCTTCCACCAGCTGAGTTGCAATTACCGAGCACTGCGTCTCATTGAACACGTCCACCATCTGCTTGAGGCAGGGCACCTTCGCATCGACTACGTCATCGGCGAGCAAGACAGCGAATGGTTCGTTGCCGATCAATTCGCGAGCCATCAGCACGGCGTGGCCCAGCCCGAGCGCTTCTTTCTGGCGGACGTAGGCCACATGAATCATGTCGGAAATCGAGCGCACGATATTGAGGAGATCGGTCTTCTTGCGCTCCTCGAGCATCTTCTCGAGCTCGTAACTGACGTCGAAATGATCCTCGATGGACTGCTTGCCGCGACCGGTCACGATGACGATGTTGTCGCAACCGGAAGCCATCGCCTCTTCCACTCCGTACTGAATGATAGGTTTGTCGACCAGCGGCAGCATTTCTTTGGGCTGAGCTTTGGTTGCGGGCAAGAAACGAGTGCCCAATCCGGCGGCAGGGAATACAGCTTTGCGAACTTTCATGGTCATGGAGGCAGTTATTTATCGCCAGTCATTAGTCGTGCGTGCTGAGTCTTAAGTTGCCGGACAATTGTACCTGCTTCGCCTCCACTCAGCAGAGGCGGGACACACTCTAAACTATTGGCAAATGCTCTCTAATTCTTTGTAAGGCTTTTCGGCGTGCGGCGGATACTTAATCTGCTTCACCTGCATCCACTGATCGAGAAACGTTCCCGCGTCGTGCAGGCCAACATCCGGATCGCCATCGTAGACAGGGTCGCTTTCAGCCTCTTCGAGAGTCACAAGTTTGAACCCTTTTTTCTTCAACAGCTCGATCGCATCGGGCAGGATTGTGCTGCTGAACGATCCCAGGTGCATTAACAACACATAGTTGATGTCATGGCCATAAATCAGTTTCGCCTGTTCGCGGCCAAGGTCAAGGAACTCGGATGCAGTATTCAAGTAACTCGACCGCAGCCAGCCAATCGCCTTTTGATCATTTTTGGTCGCACACCGTGGATAGGCAAAATTCCACAGATAATCCTCCCAATCGAGCGTAACCTGTGCGATGCGGTAGTTGTGCGCCTTCAGATACGCGCGGATCGCGCGGCGCTTTTCAACGGTGTCGCCCTCGTGCAGGTAGGGGTAGCGCAACCAGTGCCAGTTGTCCTTGGCGTCGAGTAACTCGAGCGCAGGCTCGTTCTCTTCGATGTCATGCTCATAGGCTTCCACGGTGTTCTGCTCCAGATCCATGTGCGAATAAGTGTGGTTGCCGACTGGCTCGGAGCTCGCCCATAGTTTCAACGCCTCGGCGCCATCGCGATCGCCTTCTAGTTTCTTCGCATTGATGAATCCGTACACCGGCGGAATATGATGTTTCTTGAGGATGGCTAGAACATCTCTCGTAGTTTCGACGCGGGTTGCGCCGGGCGGGAGAGTGCCGTTGAGCGGCAGGTCGTCAAAAGTGACGGCGAGCTTTTGAGCTGCGCTGGAGATTGCAAGAGCGAGAACAACAAGTAATGAAGCGAACGTTTTCCAAAAACTCAATTGCCACCTTCATTCATGACAGGAAGTTACTGCGGCCCGCCTAAGCCAGAATTTTGGTGCCATCGAAGGGACTCGAACCCCCACACCGTTGCCGGTACATGGACCTGAACCATGCGCGTCTGCCAATTCCGCCACGATGGCATTCGGAACTACAAGGCAGCGGCGGCTAAGAACCGCCGTATCAGGATGCTTCCACGTTATTTTACACTACCGAACTTTGCCTTCATTGCCGCCGGGATCTTATTCAGACTACGACACCAGCAGGATTGACACATGCCCAATCCGTTCATATACTGCTCGACGCTATAAACGTTAGTCGCGGAGAATCCCTATGCTGGCGCGCCTTTTGGCCGTATTCACTCTCATGGTTTTTTCCCTTATTGCATCCTCTCAGGTTCAACAGCCAACCCTTACGCCGCAGAACAGCGGCACGACCCAACTGCTGATTGCCGTCAGCCCTGTGAACTCGCAGGTGGTCTGGGCGGTTGGAACCGGCGGGACATATGTGATCACAACCGATGGTGGAAATACGTGGAAGGCTAACGTCGTTCCCGGCGCTGAAAACCTGCAATTCCGCGACGTGCAGGCGGTAACCGACAAGGTCGCTTATCTCCTTTCTATCGGAAATACTCCCAACACGTTTCGCATCTACCGCACCAATGATGGCGGGGGCACGTGGCAGGTCGAATTCATCAACCAGCTCACTCTCGCCTTTTATGATTGCTTCGCATTCTGGACCGGAAATCGCGGCCTTGCGCACAGCGATTCAGTGAATGGCATTTTTCCTGAACTACGCACGACCGATGGCGAAACCTGGCTGCCTATCGCACAAAACATGCCGCCGGCCCTGCCGGGAGAAGCGTCTTTTGCCGCCAGCGGCACGTGTATCACGACTCAGGGTGAAGAAAATGCCTGGATCGCTACTGGCGGCTCGAGCATCGCGAGGATTCTCGCCACCACTGACGGTGGCGATAGCTGGAATGCTTATGACACTCCTTTAACAAGCAATGCCAGCGCAGGCGGAATTTCCGTTGCCTTCCGCGATGCGTCGCACGGCGTGGTTGGGGGCGGCGATCTCTCCGCCAACAACACCGCGCAGATGGCGAGATCGGACGACGGCGGTCAAACCTGGCGTCTCACTGCCAAGCCGCCCGTCGATGGCGCCATTTTCTGCCTCGCTTACGCCAATGGCATGACTCTGGGCGGAAATGCCACGCCCGATTCGAATGATCGAACCGTCGTGGTCACTTCCGAAGCTCAGCCCGACTACGACACGGGTTCTGCGGCGTGGACTCCGGACGAAGGCAACACGTGGTACAAACTGCCAGGCGTCAGCGGATATTGGGCCCTGGCCTTCGCCGACCCGCAGCACGGTTGGTTCGTCGGCAATAACGGACAGATTCTAAAAATCGGTTTCTGAGGTCATTGTTTCGCCTCTTGCTGTTGGGCGAACTTGCCGCAAACGCCTGGCTCCGGGAGTTGGCTCTCCGCAGCGGCCAGAGCCCTGATTGCCGAGCTTTACTCCAGCTTCGCGGTCATCGAAATCTTCGCGTTCAGCACCTTCGACACCGGGCATCCTTTTTCTGCGGCTTCAGCATATTTCTGAAATGTCGCTGCATCCGCTCCCGGCACCTTTCCGACGACATCGATGTGACTTGCCGTAATGGTCCAGCCCGAATCGAGCTTCTCCATGGTAAGGGTGACATTTGTATTGATACTTTCTGGCGTCAAATTCGCCCCGCCCAACTGCGCCGACAAAGCCATCGAGAAGCAGGCGGCGTGCGCTGCTGCGATCAGTTCTTCGGGATTCGTTCCGGGTCCATTTTCGAACCGTGAGGTAAACGAATATTGCGTGTTGTTCAGAACTCCACCCGGTGCGGAAATCGTTCCCTTGCCATCTTTCAAACCACCCTTCCACATTGCGCTTGCCTTACGTTGCATACCATTCTCCTCCATAGAAAATCGGCACCATCACTCTAGATGGAGATTTTGCTCCCACGATTCGCAAGTGTGCCATTTTTCTGGGCAGCCGGCCGCGTCAGGCGTAGCGCTCCCGCTTGTGGAATAAACTTTGCCGGTCTCTGCTTTTTTCCCCTTGCTCGGCTATAATCGCCATCCGTCTGGTTGTTCATGCGCATACTGCTGCTCAGCGACATTCATGCCAATCTGGAAGCCCTTGAGGCTTGCCTAGCTGCCGCCCCCGCGCACGATGCTGTGGCGAATCTGGGCGACGTAGTTGGTTACGGCGCCAGCCCCAATGAAGTCATCGACCGCTCGCGTGAGTTGGGGAAGGTTTTTGTGCGCGGCAATCACGACAAGGCAGCCACCGGCCTTCTAGATCTCGAGGATTTCAATCCTTTAGCCGCAACGTCCGCCATGTGGACGCGCGAGCAGCTCAGTTCCGAGCACCACGAATGGCTGCGCGAGCTGCCTCACGGGCCCGTTCCCCTTGAAAACGTCCCGCAGGCGCAGTTGGTGCACGGCTCGCCAGCTGACGAGGACGCCTATGTGGTTTCCATTGGCGATGCTCTGGTGCCATTGCTGGCAGTTTCGACACCGCTCACATTCTTCGGTCACACGCATCTGCAAGGCGGATTTTTCGCCAACGGTTCGAGCGCCGACGGCTTTCGTCCGGAATACCGCACAGTCGGCCAGGCTGAATCGGTTTCCCTGCAACTCAAGCCCAACACTCGTTACATGATCAATCCCGGATCGGTGGGCCAGCCCCGCGATGGCGACTGGCGCGCCGCCTTCGCCCTGTTTGACACGGACGCGCAGATCGTCCATTTTCACCGCACGCCTTACAATCTCAAGTCCGCCCAAGAGCGCATTCTTTCCGCGAATCTTCCTCCGCGTCTGGCCACGCGTCTGGCCGCAGGACGCTGAAGGTTCGTTGTAAACTCATCTTCATGCTAGTGACGCGGTCGTCGTTTACCGAACGCGAGCCATCTCCCTCCAAACACTACCTCGTCGCCCACATCGATGGCGGCGCACGCGGAAATCCCGGTCCTGCTGGTTATGGTGTGTTGCTTCAGGACGAATCGGGCAGAAAGATTGCGGAGCTCAGCGAATATCTCGGCCATCAAACCAACAATTTTGCCGAATACCAGGGACTCATCGCCGCTCTCGAATACGCGGTTGAACACGGACCCAAGTCGCTGAAGCTCATCAGCGATTCCGAATTGCTGGTGCGGCAGATCAAAGGCATCTACAAGGTAAAGAACCCCACGCTGCAAGATCTTAACGCCCGCGCCAAACAGCTGATCGGGCAGCTCGATTGGTTCTCGATCGGCCACGCGTTGCGCGAACATAATCGCGATGCTGACCGCCTCGCCAATGAGGCCATGGACAGGGGACAGGGCGTCAAATCTTCTGCGCTGGAAGTTCAAGGCAGCCGGTCACGGGGGGCGAATCCCGCCGCGCCAGAGGAATTCGAAGGTATCGTCCGAAACGGACTCGTAGAGCTGAACGGCAAGTTGCCCGAAGGCACGCGAGTGCAGGTGCGGGTGAAACGGTAAAGGATTGTCATCCTGAGCAAGCTTGAGGCGCTTGCGCGGCGTCTGAGCCGCGCGCCCGAAATCCCGAGCACCGCGAGGGACCTCTGCGGCAAAGAGCCTGCCCTGAGCCGAACGGCGAAGGGATCTGAACCAGCCGCGCGGAGCCTGCCCTGAGAGAGCACAAGCGACCGAATGGGCGCGTTTGGATCGCCTCCTTATCAAGCTGGAAGAGAGCCTGACTTTTCAATGCCCCTCGCGCCCGCAATATTTCTCATACTGATCGACGATGTAATGGTCCGTCATTCCAGCAATGTAATCGCAAATCACGCGCGGTAAGGATTCCTGCCCGGCTTTCTCTCGATAGGCGTGCGGCAGTGCCGACGGATTTTTCATCCAAAAAGCAAAAAGATCGCTGACGATCCGTTCAGCATCGTCCTTCTCGTCAGCCAGCGCCGGGCTGTAGTAAAGATTGTCGTAAAGAAAATCTTTGATCTGTTGCCGCTCGGCATCAACCTCCGCGCTGAACGCAGCCAGCCGTGAACCATGCGTACGAACATCCGCCAGGCTCTCGGTCCTACTCTGTTTCAGCCGCGTGCGCGTGTTCGAGATCAAATCGTCTGCCAAGCGATTCAGGACGCGCTTGTTGGTTTCGTTGAATTTCAGCCTGTCCGCAACATCGGGATAGACTCGTTCGACCTCACCGAAAAAACCTTCGAAAACAGGCACCCCAGCCCTGATCTGCTCAAGGGTAAGCAAATGGGCTTCGTAGCCATCATCGAGATCAGCCGTGTTGTAGCCGATTTCATCGGTCAAGTCGATGATCTGCGCCTCCAGCGGCGGCCGCTGGTCAAGAAGATATTCTGCCAGTTCCGGATATTGCACAATATCGTAATCTCGCGAATGCTTAATAATGCCCTCTCGCACCTCGAAGGTAAGATTCAGTCCGCGAAAAGCAGCATAGCGCTGCTCGAAATCCTCGATAATGCGCAAGGCATGTAGGTTGTGGTCAAAAAATAAACCGTGCGCGCGCATGGCAGTGTCGAGCGCCTTTTCGCCGGCATGGCCGAAGGGAGGGTGGCCGATGTCATGCACCAGGGCAAGCGTCTCGGCGAGGTCGACGTTGAGTCCAAGCGCGCCTGCGACCGTACGCGTGATCTGCGCTACTTCGATGGTGTGAGTTAAGCGGTTGCGAAAGTGATCGGAATATCTGCGGGTGAAAACCTGGGTTTTGTCTTCCAGGCGGCGAAAGGCGCGCGAGTGGACTACGCGATCGCGGTCGCGCTGGAAGTCGTTGCGGTAAGCATGCCTGGACTCGGGGAATCGGCGTCCGCGGGATTGCTCCACTTGCACCGCGTAGCCGGAAAGCATGAAAAGAGTTTAGCAGCGCGCGAGAATCTGAGCCAGCGATCAACGGTCGGCTGGGGCAGCTGCAGCGGGAAGCAGCAGCATCCGCACGCGATTCATAATCGTGTTTATTGTGTGATCGAAGTTCTTGTCGCGGTTGCCGAGAAGCACCGCTCCGCGCACATATTCGTTAATTGTCCACAGAGTCGAATGCGTCTTGGGATCGACGATTACGAGCCGAAGCTGGCCGAGGATGGGCAGCCTGCCTAATCCCGTATCGCTGAGCACCCAACTGATTTCGAAAACCAAATCCGCATCGGCAGGCGAAGAAACGATCTGGCGCTGACCCCAGGTTTTCATCGCGGCGTAGAACTCGTTGTAGGGACGGTCGGGCCCGCCGTCGAAAACTACCTGATCGAAGACTGTCTCGAAGCTCTCTCCGCCCCCATTCGCAATAAATATCTTCTGCGCACTGGCGATTTGCGGAGGCACGGGAGCCGTCGGCGGCACCTGCGATTTCTGGGCGCACACGAACGCGCACATGATCGGAATGACCGCAACAGTTAGCAAAGCGTGGATGGTTTTCATCGTGGCCCCCGGGGATGGGGAAGATTCAAATCGAGAAGGTTCCAACCCTCAACGATCGGGCGCTGCTCACCGGAATGCGTAACAACGAGTAGTTAACCTGCACGCCAGCGGCTCTTTCACTGCTTTTCGGCGTCTTTCTCGGCCAGCCGCACGCGGGCGGCGTCCAGCTTTTTTTGCGCCGCTACCAGCAGATCGGAATCGACTTCTGGGCCAATGGTCCGGTTCCACTCTTCAATGGCGCGTTCCCAATGGGCAGCGGCGAGTTTGAGCCGGCCGGTCTTCTGGTAAAGGTCGCCGAGATGGTCCTGTACAGTGGGATCGGAACCCATGCGCAGCGAGGCTTTCGAGAGATTCTGCTCCGCCAAGTCATACTTGCCGAGCTTGAAATACGCCCAGCCCAGCGAATCAAGATAGGCGCCATTTGTGGGATCGAGACTCACCGCCGTCTTGATATAGTTCAGCGATTCTTCCAGCTCCACGCCGCGGTCCGCATTCATGTAGCCGAGATAGTTCAGCGTGGCCGCACTCTGCGGATTTAACACCAGGATTTTCTTGAACTCGGCCTCAGCCTGGTCGTACTTCTTCTCGCGCTCATAGGTCGAGCCGCGCAGGAAGTGAACATACTCCTTGTCGTCCGCCTTCACGGAAAGCTTCTCGGCTTTGTCGAGCGCATCTTCGGCTTCGTCCCAGCGCTTCAGGCGCGTGTACATGATGGCCAGCCGCAGGTACACATCGCGGTCGTCGGGCTTCCCGTTGAGCATCGATTTCACGTCAGCCAACGGCTTTTCGGGATCGCCCGTATCAGCAAGTTGTGCGTCCAGGACCATGCGCAGTTCGTGGTCATTGGGCAATTTCTCGACCGCTTCTTTGGCCACAGCCGTTGCCTGCGTCCATTGTTTGGCTTCGCGGTAGGTATCGATGATGTCCTGATAGCCGGTGCGGGCATTATCGTCGCCGCCAAGCGGCACCATTTGCCGGAATGTATCCACCGCGGCCTGGTAATTTTCCTGATCGCGATACACCATACCCAGGCGCTCGATGAATATCCCGCGATTGCTGCGCTCAGCCTGGGTGTAACTGTTGTCGGCCTTCTCGGTTTTCTTTAGCAGATCCTGCAGAACTTTCTCAGCATCGTCATAGCGCGCCTGCGCCTCGTAGATCACAGCGATGTTGTACGGTACCTCGAGCGCTTCCGGCACCATCGCTTGCGCTTTTTTCAAGCTGTCGAGGGCCTCATCAAACTTTCCCTGGCGGCGGTAGATTTCTGAGATGCGCAGATAAGTCTGTGCGTCCTCGGGATTCGCGTCCGCAATCACTTTGTACTGCTCAAGAGCGGCGTCGATCTGGCCGTCGTTCAGCAGATTTTCAGCAAGGCCGCGAATGGAATCCAGATTGTCGCGGTCGAGTTCGATTGCGTGCTTATAGGCGTCGATCGCGCTCTTGTATTCCTTGCGCTGTTCGTAGGTCGCACCCAACGCCGCATAGAGTTTGGCCGAGCGTGTGCTGTCAGGCACGGAACTGAGGACCTGCAAGGCCTTCGCCGTGTCGCCTTCGTCGGTATAAAGGAGCGACAGCGTAGTGACCGCTTCTTCCGAGCCGGGATCGAGCTTCACCGCCGTCGTCAGCTCTTGTTCAGCCTTCTGCAAATCGTTATTCAGTCGGTAGAGGCGGCCCAACAGCAGGTGATCGTCAACGCTGTCAGGTTCGATTTTCACGATCTGCTCGTACTGTTCAATGGCGAGCTTCAGCATGTTTTCCGAACCCGTTCCGCCTCCCGCCATATCTCCGAGTGAGCGCAGATAAATCCGGCCCAGCAATTTATGCGCTTCAAGGTTGTTGGGATCGCGCTTGAGAATATCCTGCGCTTCGAGCACGGCATCGCGGATACGGCCGGTCTTAACATAAAGTTCCGCCAGCGCTGAAGTCAGAAACTCCGAAGCGGGATCGGCTTCGATAGCCAGCCGGTACTCATCCATCGCTTTGTTGGCCAGTTCGCTGCGCCCATAAATGGTGATCTGCTCTTCGTACATGTGCGCGAGCGCATAGTGGTAGTAGGCGGCAGCGTGATCCACCTTATGCGGCGATGATTGCGCAGCGTTCGGCGCTGCCGAATCTGCCGCCTTGGAAGCTGGGACCGGGCTGGAATCGGACTGGGCGGCAGCGGCCACTGCCAGAATGAAGAGCAAAAAAACAGAGCAAAAGAATTTATTCATGCCTGACCTGAATCGATCGTCCTTAGAACGAAATCCTTGTAGCCGCTTGCACTTTCTACGGCCCTACCGGTTGGATGCAAAGCCGCCGGGGATGGTGTCTTCATTCTAACCCGGCGCACCGCTTATTTGGGAAAAACTGCGGACTGGATGAAGCTCGAATAGAGACGAAGGTACAAGGACTGCCGAGGAATTGCGCGGATTGTCAACATTAGTAAAGGCTGTTAGCAAAGATCGTTTAGCGGCGCTATCAGTGCCGGAAATGCCTGACTCCCGTGAAAAGCATCGCCAACCCCAGCCGGTCTGCGGCTTCGATAACCTCGGAATCCCGCTGCGAGCCTCCCGGCTGAATGATGGCGGTCGCTCCGGCTTTCGCGATTTCTTCCACACCATCGGGAAACGGGAAGAACGCGTCAGACGCGGCAACGGTTCCCTGCAGCGGCAGTTGCGCTTTCATGGCGCCAAATCTGGCCGAATCGACGCGGCTCATCTGTCCCGCGCCCACGCCAACAGTTTGTCCATCGCGCGCATAAACGATGGCATTCGATTTGACGTGCTTGCAGATTTTCCACGCGAACAGCAACGCTCGTGTCTCCTCTGGCGTAGGAGGCCGTTTGGTGACGACCTTCAGATCAGCGTCCTGCAAAACATGAGCGTCAGCGTCCTGCAGCAGAAGGCCGCCTGACACGTTTTTGAGAATCCATTTCCGCGGCGCGGCTTTGACTTCGACAAGACGAAGGTTCTTCTTGCTGGCAAATTTCGCTTTCGCGGCCTCGTCAAACGAAGGAGCTGCGATTACTTCGAGAAACAACTTGTGCATTTCTTCGGCGGCTTCGAGGTCGATGGGGCGGTTCACCCCGATGACTCCGCCAAATGCCGACACGGGGTCGCACTCCAGCGCCCGCTTATAAGCTTCTGCCAGCGTCTTTCCGGTAGCTGCCCCGCAGGGATTGGTGTGCTTGATGATGGCGCAAAAAGCGGCTTGACCCGAATTGAACTCCTGCGCTAAGTCCCACGCTGCTTCGAGATCAACAATGTTGTTGTAAGAAAGCTCTTTGCCCTGTAGCTGGCGAGCGTTGGCCACGCCGGCGCCCGAGCCGTCGGAGTACATCGCCGCCTTCTGGTGCGGATTTTCGCCGTAACGCAGATCGAGGGCTTTTTGGAATGAGAGGCGCAGAGTTTGTGGAAAAGCTCCCGATGCGGTGAATTGAGAATCGTTAATATCGGCAATGCGTTCCAGAGTGGATGCGATTGCCGAATCGTAAGCCGCAGTTGCGGCAAAGGCTTTCTGCGCCAGCCGCCATTTGGTTTCGAGAGAGAGCGCACCGTTGGAGCTTTCCAGTTCTTCCGCAATCGCCTTGTAGTCATCCGGCGAAGCAACGACGGCCACATCGTGAAAATTCTTGGCCGCTGAGCGGATCATCGAAGGCCCGCCGATGTCGACGTTTTCCATCAGCTCTTCCAAAGTTACATTCGGCTTGGCAGCGGTCTGTTCGAACGCATAGAGATTCACTACGACCATGTCGATGGGTTGAATGCCGTGCTGGGCGACGGCGGCTACATGCCTGGCCTCGTCGCGCCGATGCAGGATTCCGCCGTGAACTTTGGGATGCAGCGTCTTCACGCGTCCATCGAGCATTTCGGGGAAACCGGTAAGCTCGGAAACGTCTTTCACGGCGATGCCGGAGTCGCGCAGCAGTTTGGCTGTGCCTCCGGTGGAGACGAGTTCGATGCCGAGATTCGCTAGCTGGCGCGCGAAGTCGGCCAGCCCCGTTTTGTCGGTGACGCTGAGAATGGCGCGGTGAACTTTAGAATGAGTGGAAGACATGGTGATTTCAGAGATGCAGGGCGAATCCGAGAGCGACCGAAAATTGTAGCAGTTATCGGGCAAGGCTGACGCCCGTCAACAGTCCGTCGATCACCACGATCTGTTTCCCCTGCGCTAGACTGTAATGGCGCTTATACAGAAAACCCGCACGGGGGAACTACATTTCATGCGCCGCTTTTTACTCGCACTCGCTATATGCATTTCACTTTTCGGTATTTCTGCCGTTGCGCAAGATACCTGGCAAATCGACCCTCGCCACACCGCCGCCCAGTTTTCTGTGCGGCATCTGGGAATCTCCACGGTTCGCGGGGCCTTTACCAAGGTGAGCGGTACCGTGCAATACGATCCTGCGAATCCTGGCAAGGATTCAGTCCAGGCGAGTATTGACGCCGCCTCCGTCGACACGCGCGTCGAAGCGCGCGATAAGGATCTGCGCAGTCCCAACTTCCTCGACGTGGAGAAATATCCGACGATCACATTTCAATCGAAGCGGGTCGAGGCCGCGGCCGGAGCCCTCAAGGTTACGGGCGATCTGACTATTCATGGCGTCACAAAGGAAGTGGTGCTTGAAGTGGACGGGCCAACTCCGCCTATAAAAGATCCGATGGGAAATCAACGCATGGGCGCATCGGCCTCGACGAGAATCAATCGCAGGGATTTTGGAGTCAATGGGGCTCCCGGAGTGGCCGGTGACGATATCGCCATCACACTGGATATCGAGATGTTTCGCCCGATGCCGAAGTGAGAAGACTGTCGGTGGTCCTCGGCTTTCAGTCGTTAGTCCACGGTAGTATTTGGTTAAGGCAACTCGGCCGAGGATCTAGCGACTACTGTTTTGCGCTACAATAATTCCTGTTCCATGTCAGAGCGCACTTTTACCCTCGACGAAGCGCAGTCTTTGCTGCCGGTGCTGGAATCTCTGCTGCGCGCCACCATTGACGCCAAGAAGACCATGGAACAGGTCGATACAGAAATGCACGCGCTAAACAAGCGCGTGTTCCTCAACGGCGGCATGCGGGTCGACGTGGTGAATGTGGCCCGGCGCAAGGCCGAGCGGGCGCGTGCCGAGCAACGCGCGAAAGACACTCTCGCCGAAATCGACTCCATCGGTGTGCAGGTGAAGGATCTCGAAATTGGCTTGCTTGACTTTCCCTGCGACGTCGAAGGCAGCATCGTTCTCCTCTGTTGGAAAATGGGCGAACCCGCCATCACTCATTGGCACGGCGTGGAAGAGGGCTTTGCCGGACGCAAACCCATCGACGAGCGCATAGCGCGCAAAAGAGCAAATTAGGAAAACCCTGCACTTCTCACTAAAGCTTTCACCCTAAGCCCTGGCGATGGGCTCAGCCGTCAGCTCACACGTCTTCCCGGTGCCTGCAACTTCTGCCGTTCGCGTAAGTTACTGTCATCGCAACATCCGCGCATTCGACGTGTTTAATCTCTCAGGTCCGGGCAAAAGGCCGGGCATGAGGAAAAACACAATGAAACTGCACCGTTCAGTTCATTTTCTCGTTATTACGCTTGTGCTGCTGATGATTCCGGCGGCGCTTTCTTCTCCATCCTCCGCGCAGATCGCGATTGGTATTTCTGTGCACATTGGCCCGCCGGCATTGCCGGTTTATGAGCAGCCGCTGTGCCCCGGCCCGGGCTATTTGTGGACTCCCGGCTATTGGGCCTGGGACGACGATGACGGCTACTACTGGGTTCCCGGTACATGGGTTGTCGCGCCGGTCGGTATGTTGTGGACTCCCGGCTATTGGGGATGGGCCGGCGGCCTCTATGTGTGGAACCCGGGATATTGGGGACCGCACGTCGGTTTCTATGGCGGCATTAACTATGGCTTCGGCTACGGCGGAGCGGGCTTTGTGGGCGGCGAATGGCGCGGCGGAGCGTTTTTCTATAACACCGCGGTCGTGCACGTGGATACGGTTCACGTCACCAACGTCTACGTGAATCGCACCGTGATCGTGAACAACGAATCACACGTTGCCTTTAACGGCGGCGAAGGTGGGGTACAGATCCACCCGACCGCTCAGGAACAAGCGTATGCGCGTGAACCGCACCAGGCCGCTTTGGCCGCGCAGACACAGCAGGAACATGCGGCCCACCAGGACCGCGCCAACTTCGCTTCGGTGAATCATGGCGCGCCGGCGGTGGCTGCCACAGCGCGACCCGGCGAATTCAGCGGACGCGGCGTAGTCGCGGCGCGTTCAGCCGGAGCGCCATATCATGCCCCTGCGATGTCGCCGCGTGAGGCGCGGGCATCGTCTCCGGCGAGAACGGAACCTGCGCGCCCTTCAAACACACCGAATCGCGAGCAGCCCGGCAACACTCGTCCCGAGAATGCGCGGCCACAGAACCAGGGCCGGCCAAATGCTTCTAAGCCGGCTGCGAAACCGGCACCGAAGCCTCCCCAGCATGAAAATGCTCCCAAGGAGGAGAAACACGATAAAGGCCGCTAGCAAGTTAGCGCCAATCGTCGAGTGGCCGGGGCCTTCGGGTCCCGGCCTTTTTGTTTGAAAATTAGCGATCGGTGCACGGCAAACTGAAAATCTACTGTTGCTGCGTCTGGGAGCTCTGTCGGAGAAACGGCAAGGCGCCCAGAATCAAAGCGAGACCCGGCACCATGACCCAAGTCACCATCGCGAGCACGAAATAGAGAGGATGCTGCATCACGAAAGCGTTCTTCTCTATCACGATGCTTACAGGCAGCACGAGACAAAAGACGCAGAGCATGATGATAGCCGGAAACAGGCTCGCGGCGAGGCAAGCGAAGCGTGTGCCCCCTGCTCGGCGGGATAGGTAAGCTCCAGCCGCGCCGCACAAGGGCAGTAGAACCCACCAGCACAAATAAATTACGTCGACTTGATCCTTCCACCACAGAGTGGCCCGCATCGGAATCACGTGCTCCAGACCCAGCAGCAGCGCAGGATGCAGCATGATGAGGCGCTGTAAAGTCATCAACAGAATCGAGGCCGCTGTAAAGGCTACCAACCCGGGCAACCATAGTACTTTTGTGCGTCGGTTCATGGGATCCTCCCTGCGCCTGGTGCGTCTTATGTCGTTGGCTAACCTTCTCCAATCCGGCGCTTCTTCGAGAGTCAGGCGGCGAGCGTCCTCGTCCCCTATGCCTTCCGATCGAAATTGGTTGTACCGGTCTTCCAGATGGCCAGAGAGCTCGGCAGTAACTTCTTGTTTCGCAGACGAGTCGAGAGCCGTGCCCTTCAGGTGCGAAGCGACAATCGCATTCCAGTCAGGCACGGCTCACCCCCGCCAGCTGATCGAGAGCATGAAAGAAGTCGCGCCACTCCCGCCGCAGAGGAGCAAGCTGTTTTTTGCCGTCGGGCGTCAGCCGGTAGTAACGACGATCGCGGCCCTGCTCATTCGCCTCCCAGCGCGCAGTGAGCCAGCCCCGCTTTTCCAGTTCGTAGAGCATTGGATAAAGCGACGCCAATGTGAAGCGCAGAACTCCGCCGCTATTCTCCTCAATAAGACGGCAGATTTCGAAGCCGTAGAGCGGTTGCTGATCGAGCAGCGCGAGTATGGCCAGTTCGGCGCTGCCACGGGCAATTTTCGATGGAATCGGCTTTTTCATAACCAATGTAGGAATCCTAATATAGGAATCCTACATTGGTCGAGAGTACAAAGGTGTATGCCGGGGGTAACGGATGGCTTTCCGGCGCTACCGTCTTGCCGCCACAATGGGCGCTTTGCCGGAGTCACTTGTGGTGGGCATGGTGGTGACACGGCCCCCTTGTACAGACGAAGTCTGCCCAGCCCTTTTCGCTTTTTCCTTCTCCTCGGCAGACAGCGGAGTTGGTTCTGCAACCGGCTCGCGGCTCAGCCCGCAGGCCTTGCGAACTTCGGCATCGAGACGCATGAAAGTTTCTTTGTTGTCTTTAAGGAACTGGCGCGCGTTTTCCCGGCCCTGGCCGATGCGCTCTCCCTTGTAGCTGAACCACGAGCCAGACTTCTCGACGATATTGTTGTTGACCGCCAGGTCGAGCAAATCGCCCTCGCGCGAAATTCCTTCACCGTAAAGAATATCGAACTCGGCTTCGCGGAACGGCGCTGCCACTTTGTTCTTCACAACTTTTATTTTTGTGCGCGAGCCGGTAACGACGTCCCCCTCCTTCACCGCGGCGATACGGCGGATGTCGACGCGCACCGACGAATAAAATTTAAGCGCGCGGCCGCCGGTGGTCGTTTCCGGGTTACCAAACATGACGCCGATTTTTTCGCGAATCTGGTTGATGAAAATCAGGCAAGTTCTCGACTTCGAAACCGTTCCTGTCAGCTTGCGCAGCGCCTGCGACATCAAGCGCGCCTGCAGGCCCATGTGGCTGTCGCCCATTTCGCCGTCCAGTTCGGCCTTGGGCACCAGCGCCGCCACCGAATCGACTACCAGCACATCGATCGCATTCGAGCGTACCAGCGCTTCCGTAATTTCCAGCGCCTGCTCGCCATAGTCGGGTTGCGAAACGAGCAGGTTATCGACATCGACGCCAAGTTTTTTGGCATAACTGGGATCGAGCGCGTGCTCGGCATCGACAAACGCTGCCATTCCTCCCGTTTTTTGCGCTTCGGCGATCACCTGCAGCGTGATCGTGGTCTTGCCCGATGACTCCGGCCCGAAAACTTCAATCACGCGGCCGCGGGGGAACCCGCCTACGCCCAGCGCCGTGTCAAATGAGATCGATCCGGTCGAAATCACAGAGATCGGCACGATCGCCTCTTTCGACCCTAAGCGCATGATCGAGCCTTTGCCGAATTGTTTTTCTATTTGTGAAACCGCCAGCTCAATCGCTTTGCCCCGCTCATCCGCCATGGGAGTGTGGCTCCTTAAGAAATCATGATCAGCTATTGGCCGGATTATATACTGATCTAGAAGCGAAAAAAAGGCGAAAGTAACAAATTATGGTGGAAAACTTCCCGAATTGGTCGCGCTATAATTCCTTTTAGCGTCACTGTCTCACCGGAAAGCTGCTTTATGTCCCTCGCTTTGCTGGTCAATGGTATTGAGCACAAAGTTGACCCTGCCCCCGACCAGAGCCTGCTCTCAGTTCTCCGCGACAACCTCAACCTGACCGGTACCAAATACGGTTGTGGCGAAGGCCAGTGCGGCGCCTGTACTGTACTGCTCAATAGCAGGCCGGTGCGTTCGTGCCGCACCCTTGCGAGTTTCGCGGCCGGCAAACCCATCACAACCATCGAGGGACTGGAACAGAATGGCCGCCTGCATCCTGTTCAGGAGGCCTTTCTCAAGCTGGAAGCCTTCGAGTGCGGATACTGCACCTCAGGCATGATCATGTCGGCGGTGGCGCTGCTCAAACAGAACCACTCGCCCACTGATAGCCAAGTCCGTGAATTCATGAACGGCAATGTGTGCCGGTGCTGTACTTACCCAAGAATCCTGGAAGCAGTGAGGCTCGCATCGACTCGGGCTTCGGCTGGATCGGGGGAGCAGGCAAGATGAACGGGAACTTGCATTCCGTTGAACTGGACTTCGAACGGACTGCTGCCTTAGAAAACGCGCAACAGGATTCGATGTTCAGGCTCGACTACCGTTTTGAGTTGCAGCGGCGCGAATTCTTCAAGCTGCTCGGCGGCGGACTGCTGGTGGGGGTGTGCGTTTCTTCCCTGGCACAGGAGTCCGGCAGAAAGGGCCGCCCGAGCGAAGACAATCTGCCTACTTCCCTCTCGGCCTGGCTACACGTTGCCGAAGACGGCAAGGTGACGGTTTACACCGGCAAAGTTGAGGTCGGACAGAATATTCGCACTTCACTCAGCCAGCAAGTCGCCGAGGAGTTGCGCTCGCCGATCGAGTCGATTCAGCTGGTAATGGGCGACACCGCTCTGTGCCCGTTCGACATGGGCACTTTTGGCAGCCGCACCACGCCTAACATGGGACCGCGATTGCGCAACGTCGCGGCTACCGCACGCGAGCAACTCATAACCATCGCGGCCGAACGCTGGCGGGTTTCGCGTGATACTTTGGTTGCTTCAGACGGCAAGATCCTCGACCCGCGCAGCAGGAAGTCGATTTCCTACGGAGAACTCAGCCGTGGCCAGGAGTTGGTCACAGTCATTCCTGACGATCCACCATTGGAGGCACCCAAAGACTGGAAGGTCGCCGGAACGGCCGCGCCCAAAGTTGACGGTCGCACCTTCGTTACCGGCGAGCATAAATACACGCCCGACACGACTCGTCCCGGGATGTTGGTTGGCAAGGTGGTAAGACCAAGCGCGTTTAAGGCTTCGCTCGTATCGCTTGACAGTGCCGAAGCCAGCAAAATTCCCGGCGTTGCCGTGGTCCGCGACGGCAACTTCGTGGGCGTGGTTGCTCCTGACGAGCCGAGTGCTGTGCGGGCAGTCAGGGCGATCCATGCCGAGTGGAAAGCCCCGGCGCAATCGTCCGATGCAACTCTATTCTCCGACTTACGCAAGCGAACTTCCGAGCCGGGCGAAACCTATGGCATGAATCCCAGTCATGTCGTCGGTTCGGTGGAACAGGGTCTTGCGAATGCGGACAAGACCTTGTCGCAGACCTATACCGTCGCCTACATCGCCCACGCTCCCTTGGAACCACGCGCCGCTTTGGCTGAGTGGAACAATGGCAAGCTCACGGTGTGGACCGGAACGCAGCGTCCCTTCGCGGTACGCGACGATCTGGCAGAGACATTTCATGTTTCACCCGAAAACGTGCGCGTGATCGTTCCCGACACCGGCTCGGCCTACGGCGGGAAGCATGTCGGCGATGCTGCCGTGGAGGCCGCACGCCTGGCCAGGGCCGCGGGCAAACCGGTTCGAGTTGTCTGGACGCGCGAGGAAGAATTCACCTGGGCATATTTTCGTCCCGCGGGCGTAATCGATGTAAAAAGCGGCGTACGCAAAGACGGCACTGTAGTCGCGTGGCAATTCGATAACTACAACTCCGGGCCTTCGGCCATTTCTACGCCCTATAACATTCCCAATCAGAAGATCGAATTTCATGCCTCAGATTCGCCTTTGCGGCAGGGCTCTTATCGCGGCCTGGCTGCAACCGCCAATCATTTTGCCCGCGAAACCCACATGGATGAACTCGCGCATATCGTCCGCATGGATCCGCTCGAGTTCCGGCTGAAAAATCTCAACGACCCGCGCCTGGCAGCCGTCTTCCAGGCGGCGGCGGAAAAGTTCGGCTGGGGTCGCGAGAAGGGTACACCCACTCGCGGCTTCGGCATCGCCGGAGGCGTAGAAAAGGGCGGCTATATCGCCACCTGCGCTGAAGTGGAGATTGACCCAGCCCGCCGCGATGTTGCGGTCCGGCGAATCGTCGCGGCATTCGAATGCGGAGCCATCGTCAATCCCGATGGGCTGCGCAATCAGGTTGCCGGAGCGGCTGCCCAGGGGCTTGGCGGCGGATTGTTTGAGGCGATTGGCTTCGACGACGGGAAAATTACCAACCCGCACTTCGCCGACTATCGCGTACCGCGCTTCACTGACGTCCCGAAGATTGAAGTAGTATTGCTCGACCGCAAAGACCTGCCACCCGCCGGCGCAGGCGAAACGCCAATCGTGGGGACAGCCCCGGCTGTGGGCAATGCGATTTTTGCGGCGACCCGAATTCGATTGCGCTCAATGCCGCTGGTGCCGCGCGGATTGCCCAAGTCGAGCTGAACCAGACATCACTAATGGTTCTTCTTCGCTTTCAAACTGATCGCCAGCTTCATCACCGCGCCGTCGGCGGGGTTAACCTCGAACACTGCCTTGCTGATGTAATGGGCGCTCACCAGGCGATACACGAAGACGCTATAGCGATCGAAAATATTAGTATCGTAGGGTGCGCCGTATTTGGCCTGAACATCCACGGCGCGGTAGCTGCGGTCAGCGAACTGCAGAACTATGTAGGCATCCTGGCGATTCTCGCTCCTCAGTGCAGAAATTTCGGTGAAAGGGAAAGACTGACGATTGAATGGATAGTCCAGGACCGCGCACTTGTGCTGATGAACCAGACTTTCTTTGACGATTCCGTCAATACGTTTGGTCACCTCACCATCGACCGTGAAACCCTCGGCACTTGAGTCGCAACGGTCGTTGCCAGGTTTGCACTCCGCGCGCACTTGCCTTGCCACGTAAGCCCGAAGGACCTTTGAATTCTCCAGCATGGTCTTAAGGCCTTCCTCGGCTGGCTGCGCGGAGGCGGCAAACAGATCGGGAACCATATCTCGCCAGTCGAAATCGTCGGCCGAGAATGTAGCGCTTGCGGCAGGATTGCCAGAATTCGAAGCCTTCGACGATTGCACCAAAAGTGTGACTGAGAAGGCCAGCAAGAGCAATAAGGTTGCCGGTTTCATGGCCATGACCACTGCGATGATAGCTGATCAAAACCGGAACGGCCAGCATCTTTACACTACCGGCCCAAACTGACAAGATGCGCTGAGATCCATTCGTGCAACAGGGCGAAACGAAACCTTCCCTCAGCCATCGTCTCTATCATGAACTCGAATGCAGTCTCGCTGGCCACGTTGAGATCGAAACCATTGAGAAGAAGAAAGGTGTGAGCGGCAGCAAAACCTATGCGCTTGTTGCCGTCCATAAATGGATGATTGTTGACCAGTGATTCCAGCAACGCAGCCGCCTCTTCGCAGACGTCGTTGTAATAGCCGGTTTGGGGACGAAAGACGGCCGCTTCCAATGCACCCTCGTCGCGTACGCCGTGGATGCCGCCGTATTCTTCAATCTGATGATGCTGAATCGCTATAACTTCGGCGACGGTAAGATAGATGCGCTCGGCAGTCACTTGCCTTCCGCCAGCCGCTTATAAAGCTCGCGATATTTCTGGTTGGAACGCCGATAGGCAGCCATCACTTCAGGTCTCACCATCCGCTGCGAGGGGACAACGTTGTGCAGGTAATGCTCGAGAGCGCGCTCCAGCACAAACCGCTGCGATTGGCCGTTCTCCTTGGCGACGGTGACGAGCTCAGCGTAGAGCCTGGCATCAATCTCGGGAGCGATTTTGACCGTACGGGGCATAGGTAGCTCTTGGCTGAATTCTAGTCCCGCGAACTGGCATAATCAAGTAAAATCTAGAGATTACTACAACCAGCACGCTAAGCGTAGTTCGCCCGGTTCATTTTGCCCCTCCGTCTTGGGAAAAGCTGCAGGCTTGAGGTCGAACACTTCGTGACCCTCAAGTTCGGTATGTCGGCGCACCTCTGCGCCCCTAAATTCCTTCCGGCACTCCCTGCAGATTACGGTCAGATTGCTATATCTCGGCGGCGTAGGTGACCCTTCCATGTTGTTTCTCCCTCCTAAAGTAATCCTTAGAGGGCACGCGGGAAACGGGGTCACTTTCCCACAGCCTACCTCTGCAACAAATCCACCGGCGCGGTCACATCATGCACTCTGAAATATTTCGCCAGCGCCGGATGTTTCCGCGCCACGGCCTCATACACCCCGTATGCGACGTTGCGGTAAGAAACATGCCCCGCCGGTGTAGTGCGCAGTTCGGAAATGTAGACAACTTCGGCGAAATCCATCTTGAACAGCGCCCGCTTCTTGAATGCCAGCGGAATCGCGTATTGCGAATTCTCCTCCGCTTCGGGCAGTTTGCTCGCCGCCAGCTTTTCTACGGCGTGCTGCGCCCGCTGCATCGCCGCCTCAAAGCGCCCGCGCATGCCGGCATCTTCGAGATCAAGCAGCATTTCGTAGCTGTGCTCCGTGGTCGACTGCTGCATCACCTGGATGCAGCGGCGGTGCCGGTGCATGTCGCGAAAGCCGCCAATATCCATGAGAATTTCGAAGCGGAATTGCTGCCCGGCGCGGAAGGGTCGCAGCATTTCGTCGTGCTTGCCGCGATGCCGTAATCCCAGATCGATAATCTCGCGCCGAT
>JASHQM010000009.1 GCA_030039165.1 Candidatus Sulfotelmatobacter sp.
CCCAGCGAGCCGATCATCATCGTGGTCAGCGCATTCGCGAACTTGCTTTTGAACATTGAGCCTTCGCACGCGACCACGCCATCATGCTTAGGAACCTCATTCCTCAGAAACGGCGGGAAAATATCTGGCAGATGCAACTGCTTCGTACCCCCAAAATATCCGCTCGAGAAAGCAAAATTCTGGCTCATCACGCTAAACTCGACTCGCTCCGCACCCAAAATATGCCGAATCTGGCGAAGCATCTCTTCCACACGCACATCCGAGCCCATGTTGCGTGTGCCGTTGTATCCGGCAAACAGCAACTTTAATTTCTCACCCGGCTGCCAGCGCCGGCCCTCACCGAGCATCCATCCCGCTTTGGCGCGCTCGATCGAGCTGATGACCCACGCCTCCAGAATAAAATCCATCATGCGGCGTGGCCTCCCGCCGTTGCCGGCCAGGGCTGATATCTGTAGGAAAAATTGTTTTCCCGGCTGAATTTCAACAAGGGATAACAGTATTGCGAGAATGGAGCCGGTTTCTTTCCCAATTCGTGAGTAACGCGCTGATTGTCGAAAACCGTATTCCACACCAGATACGGCATGAAGACTTTCAACAGCGACGCACCTTTTCCCATCGCACCTTTGCGATTGGACAAAAAATTTACCGCCCCGCTAAAAGGCCGCTCTCCAGCCGGCACAAACACCGGCGGGCGTTTGTTCTGTGCCGAGGCCAGCGCCCGCGTAATCTCCCGAAACGTTTGCGACTGGGTCCCGGACGAAAGATGATAAATCTCGTGGTCGGGACGATCTTTCTGATGCAATGTCGCAATCGCGTCGGCGACAAAATCGACGTTCACAATATCTACCCGATCGGTGGCGCGAAAGGGCAAGACCGGAAGCCCGGCAAGGAATACAAATGCTTTCACCATGTCGAACTGCGTCGTCTCCGGGTAGCGGCTGTCTCCTAGAACAATGCTCGGGCGAAAAATCGTCTTCGGAGTTTCTGGCAGCAGCATGTGCGTCATGTGCTCGCAAAACTTCTTGGTTCGCGCGTAAGGATCGTAATCCGACCGCTCCCAGTCAACCGATCGATCTTCAGTGACGACTTCATTCTGCCGCTTGCCTGCCACGGCTACGGTGCTCACCTCGCTGAAGCGGCGCAGCCCGTGATAGTGCTCGATGTGTCGAGCCAGCGTGAGCACCTCCAACGTACCGCGCAGGTTCACATTCAAGCAGCTCTTTTCCGATTTGCGGTTCAACGACGCGGCGCAGTGAATGACCGAATCGGTGGTGTGAATCAGGCGGTCGTATTCGTCGCGCTGGAGCCCGAATGCAGGCTCGGTTAAATCCCCGCGAAACACGCGCACCCGCGTCTGAAGAAACTCGTGGAACTGCGGAAATTTCATGTGCAGTTGGAGAGCCTGCCACAGCCGGCTTTCGGCTTCGCGCGGGTCTCTCGAGCGCACCAGAACGTTCAAAGCAACGCCATGGTCGCGCAGCAGATTCGCCGCCACATGCGCGCCAATGTATCCAGTGGAACCTGTCAGAAAGATTGCCATTATAAAGACTGACTTCCTGATTTCTTGCAGCTTAGTTCGAACAGCTCGCACGCAACCGCAGCGCCAGCCAAGGGAAGATTCCAATCTCGCTCTGCGCCGTTTCGGGATGACAACGGAACAGCTATTTTACGTTCCTGTTCTCACCGTTTCCCCGTTGTGCAGATTGCGTGATGGACGCGCTTCCAGCGGCTTACCCTCGATGAGAGGATAAGTCCATCGCCGGAGCGCCGGGATGTGCACATTGATCCAATAATCCCACCAGTCCAGCCGCCGCGCGTCATAGCTAAACTCCTCGCGCTCCTCCTCCACCAGGGCGTGCGATAGCTTTTCCACATTCTCCGCCACGAAATCGTGCTCATTCAACAGGATGAAAGGTTCAAATAACTCGATCAATTTCTCGACGCGCTCCAGGTTCCTTTCCGCCTTCACCAGAGGAGTCTTCCTCAACGGCAGAGGTGACATAATCCGCTGGATCGACTTTACGATCGCCTTTTGCGCCGGCGCCGACATGCGCTGATATCGTTCCTTCGAGACCGGGATCGCATCGAAACGCAATCGCAGCCAGGACTCCAGGCCCTCCTGCGCGCGGTAATGTTTGCGGTGCGCCAGCGAAGTTAACTCGATTGAGCGGCCCATATCGCAAGGATTCGTTACCGACGTTGCCAGTTGATAAAGCGGCTCGTGCCGCCGTCCGATGATCGCCGCGGCAATTAACGTCATTCCACGGCATACGGCGTCCACCGGAATAATATCGAGCCGCTTCCTTTCATTCGACGGCAACTGCCTAAAATACGTCCCTAACAAGTAAGAAAGAGACGCAGAGGTGTTAATGCCTTCATTCCATCCCAGAAAGGGCTTCGCGACCGCGGTTTCCACGATCGCCGGACGCACCACCGCAATCGGCAGCCCCGCGCCGTATTTGACGATCAGCGATTCCGCCAGGCTTTTGGTCAGCGTGTAAGTATTAGGCCAACCCAGTTCCTTCGCGCGCCGCGTGCCGGCTTCCGTAAGATAGGTTTTCAGCCACCGGATACGATTCTTGCGAATCTGATTATCCAGCGCCGCGCCCTGCAATCCCTTGGCCGCGTGCTCCCGGGTTAGCGATTGTACCTTCAGGCCCTCCGTCACTTCCTCGCTCTCCGCCTGCGTTTCGGCCTCTGCGATCAGGGCATGCAGCGACCGCCATTCATGCTCGGCATCGAAGTTCGGCGTGCGATGCGGCGTATAGTTTGGCAGCAACCTCTCGGCCACGCGGCCGTCGCGCTCCCCGGCCACATAGCAGGTGGATAAATGCAGCAGCCCGGCATGATCAGTGGCGCGCACGAACTCGACAACATTCACCGCCGCATCCGTATTCGTGCCTAGCGCATCGCGCAAGTCGGGATTAAAATCCGTCAACCCCGAGCTGTTCACAATCAGATCGAGATTGCGCTGAAGGCGGCGTTGGGTTTCCCCATCCAGGCCTAATCCAGTCTGGGTAACATCACCCTCGAGCACTTCGACCTTTTCGCGCAAGAACTCGCCCAACCCGCAGCCATATTTCTCAAACAACGGATCGAAAACCGGCGATTCTTCCACCATTTTCTCGAAGCGCTGCTGCGCCGGGTTCGATTTCTGCCGCCGGATCAGCAGATAGATTCGCCCAATCTCCGGTAAATCCATGAGTGTATTGGCCAGCCACACCTTGCCGATGAATCCGGTTACGCCGATCAGCATTACATTTCTGTTCCCCAGCGCCCGTCTTACGGAAAATCCCGCTTGTTGCCGCTTGCCCTCGAAATGGACGATTGCGCCTTCTCGTCCTACGGTTTGCCGTGAAGAAGGAATTACCGCGGCGCGCAGTTCATCCAAACTGATATCCAATTGCCGCGCGAGCGTTTTCGGGGCGCGCCGCCCGTCAGGATTCTGGTCCCGCAGCAGCGCAAATGCCCCGCGCGGCCGGATTACCGGCTCGAGCAACCGACCCGTCGCAACCCCATCGCGAAACTCCAGCCGGTTCGCGATCACCCGGCGCACGCCCAGATGCTGCGCCAGCGGCTTCATCACATGCTCGAGCGCCTGCCCCACTAGCACCACATCGGAACCCGAGCGTACCAGTTCCTGTACACGCCCCACCCCGCGAGCCTTCAAGTGCGGCTTTAACCGATATTGGAAAAACTCTTCACCCAGCAGATCTAACCGGTCGCGGCTTACTCCCCGCAGCGCAGTATGCACGACTCGGGTGGCAAACTTGCGGTTGGTCGAGTAAAGAAACGGGCGTAGCACAGCCATCAAAAAAATCAGCCCACGCCGCCGGAAACGCTCGCTGAAGGTCTGCGCGTTCCAGGTAAAAAACGCAACCGGTTGAACCACCGTCAGGTCGAGCAGGCTGCCCTCCACACGCCAGTAAACCGTGGGGGCAGGGACAACCGACGGAGACACTCCAGCAACAACGCCGGGTAGTGAACTGGGTTTGCGATCGGATGAGTCCAACGTTCCTTCGTCCCGCGACCCTGATGGCCGCGCTCCGGACAGACCAGTTCTCTATTGTAAACAAAGCTCGCCGCTGGACGAAGGCTGAGCTCATCACACTCCAGGTGCCCAGCCGTCACAGCCCGGTCAAGGTTAGCTTAATACGCTCTAACAGCGGGAAATCTATCACCGCGCCCAGTTTTCACACTTCCTTAACACAGCCCAGGTATAGTTCGCTGGCGAGCAAGTTCCGATCTCCCGCCGCGGAGGGCCATCATGGTTACTGCACCACAAACTGTCCTCGATCAGAAGCTTTCCCGCTCTCCCGGTAAGCTTGGCATTCTGATTTTCGGCGCTGTGTTCATTGTCGGGCTTCTCTATGCCGGCTCCAGCCTGCTGCGTGATCTTCAGACCGTCCATAGCGAGACGATACTTCCCTACATCCTGCTCGGAGTTGCGCTTCTAGTCGCCCTGGGCTTTGAGTTCGTCAACGGATTCCACGACACCGCTAACGCAGTAGCTACCGTCATCTATACCCACTCCCTCGAACCCCACGTCGCGGTGGTGTGGTCCGGCTTCTGGAATTTTCTGGGCGTCCTGGTTTCGAGCGGTCTGGTTGCCTTCGCCATTGTCTCGCTCTTGCCCGTCGAACTGATCCTCCAGGTGGGCAGCAAAGCCGGATTTGCCATGGTTTTCGCCCTGCTGGTGGCGGCCATCATCTGGAACCTCGGTACCTGGTACCTTGGCTTGCCCGCCTCCAGTTCGCACACCATGATCGGTTCCGTCATCGGCGTGGGCATCGCCAACCAACTCATGAACGTCAGAACCGGCACCAGCGGCGTGGATTGGGGCCAGGCTAAGAATATCGGCGAGTCGCTACTGCTCTCGCCCATCATAGGTTTCGGGTGCGCGTATGTGCTCCTACTCGCCGCCCGGGCGTTTATTAAAGATCCCAAGCTCTACAAAGCTCCCGAAGGCGCCGAGCCGCCACCGTTTTACATCCGCTGTCTGCTGATCCTCACCTGCACAGGCGTCAGCTTCTTCCACGGCTCAAATGACGGGCAAAAAGGCATGGGCCTGATCATGTTGATTCTGATTGGCACCGTTCCCACCGCTTACGCGCTGAACCACGCCGTCACTTTCAAGGATTCCCAGGACTTCATCGCCGTTTCCATGCAGGCCGCCGATGCCCTTACCAGCTATGTCAGCCCTAACGCCACCATCGGAGACGCGCGCGACGATGTGACTGACTACATTCGCACCAGAAACTTTACCCCCAATACCATGCTCGCCCTGCGCACTATGGTCAACGACATGGGCAACGAAATCGCTCTCTACAAAGAGATGAAAAACATCCCCAACGATAAGGTGCGCAACTTCCGCAACGATATGTACCTGGTCAGCGAGGCCATTCGGCTGATGCAGAAAAACGGGAATCCGAAATTCTCCGCGGCCGATACGGCTACTCTCGCTAACTACAAGAAGCACATCGACCACGCTACGCGCTTCATTCCGCTCTGGGTGAAGGTTGCGGTCGCCATGGCACTAGGTTTGGGCACGATGGTTGGCTGGAAGCGTATCGTCGTAACCGTAGGAGAAAAAATCGGCAAGAGCCACCTGACGTACGCGCAAGGCGCGATGGCGGAAATCACCGCCATGGCAACCATCGGCGCTGCCGATGGCTTTGGCCTTCCCGTGAGCACCACCCACGTGCTTTCTTCCGGCGTTGCGGGAACCATGGCGGCGAACAATTCCGGCATTCAGTGGTCCACGGCGCGCAATCTGGCGCTGGCGTGGGTGCTCACGCTGCCGGTAGCCATGGTGCTTTCCGGCTTCTTGTTCTGGACTTTCCGCAACGTATTCTAGCCTTACGCCTTGCGGGCACAACCGACTGCCGGCCCCGGGTTTGCCTACGGAATCGGCGACGGCAACAGTTTCACAGGGACAAGCGCTCCAATCCCGAGTATCCAAGATCGCTAGCGCTTAGCACGGTGTCGTTTCCCGCTTGGCTACCTTTGCTGCGCAAATGTTATCTTATTCCCGTGCAATTCCCAGGTAAACTTCGCTGTCTGTTTTGCCTAACTCTTCTGTTTCTTCTGTTGCCGGCATTCGTGTTAGCCGCTCATGCCGATAATCGAGTCCTGGGCGAAATCGAACTGGACGGCGCCTCCAAAGTTGAGAAGACCTCCGGCGTCTGGGTTGACGGCCAATATGTCGGGTATTTGGGCGAGCTGAAGGGGTCAAAAAAGCTGCTATTGCTCCCTGGCGCGCACCAGATCACCGTGCGCCAGGGAGGATATCTCGACTTCACTCAAGCCGTTTCCGTGCGCGCGGGAGAAAAGCAGGTTATCTCCGTCAAGATGGAAAAGGACACCAGCGTTCGTCTGCCGCGCGTCACCGCGGAAATCAAGTTGGACGTACGTCCCAGCCGCGCCGCGGTCTTCGTCGACGGAGTCTTCATCGGCCATGCCGGCGAGTTTGGCAGGGGGCTGCTGGTCGAGCCGGGCAAGCGCAAGATTACTATCACACTGCCGGGATATCAGACTTTCGAAACGGAAATCGATCTTGCGCCCAATCAGAAATCCACGATCAAGACAGATCTGCCCGCGGGAGGCCCAGCCCAGGGAACTCCTTTGCCACAATGATGTCTGCAAGTCCCAATAGGAAGTATGAGCGCGTGAGTCTCTGACGTTGAGCCTACTAGCGCTCCATTGCGGCCGACGCTTCCCTACCCAGCCGATTCTGCCAGTGACTCCACACAAACCAGATCACTGCCGCCACCAGTATCACTAGAATCACGGCATCAAACCTATGGAAGTACTTGGCGAGTTCGCGCCAGTTCTGGCCCAGCTTCATGCCGAAATAAGCGAGCGCCAAGCACCAGGGCCACGATCCGAGAAAGGTGTAAATGTGAAAGCGACCGCGCGGCATGCGCGCCACTCCCGCCGGCAATGCGATAAATGTTCGGATGACCGGCAGCAGCCGGGCGATGAATACGGCCAGATATCCCCAGCGTTCGAAGAAATGGTCGGCCATCTGAAGCTCGCGCCGGCCCATTAGGATCCAGCGGCCGTAGCGCTCCACCAGCGGACGTCCGCCATAACACCCAATCTCATACGCCACCAGCGACCCCAGGTTGCAGCCCAGCGCACCCGCGGTCGCTACCCACAGCAGCTTAAAAGTTCCGGTAAAGACCAGATATCCGGCAAAAGGCATGATCAACTCGGAAGGTAACGGGATGCACGCCGATTCAATCGCCATCAGCACCAGCACGCCGGCGTAACCGGTGCTGCTGATCACAGAATTAATGAAAACGAAGATGAGGGCCAGAACTTTCTCGGTCATAAAATTAAGATAAAGAGTTCTCAGTTATGAGTTCTCAGTTTGGCGGCCCGCGCGCTCAGACACTGAATACGGAGGAGGCCCGGGAACTCGTGTCCAGTTTATCGGAAATCCGCAGGGCGAATGGCTAGAAGGAGCCTTCCTGGGTAAACGTGTAGCCCGGCAGCGCGGCCCCTTGCGGGCCCTTGGCTACTTTTATGCGCACGGTAGGCGCATCGGGAGCGGTAATGCCGGCCGGCCGCAGCATGGCGTACTGCGTGAACACTTCGTTATAGACCTTGGTTACAAGATAATCCTGGCCGTCGGCGTCATTGCGCCAGACCTGCCCGAGCTGAATGGAACTTACGGCCACGGTGTTTTCCTGAAAGTGAGTTGACCTCAGACTACCGAGGCAGCCAGCACACGTCAATGACTGCTGAGGTTACGTACGGGCGGGGGCTGTTTCGGGCTCTCTGGTAACCTGCTCCGGCTGTGCGTGGCCAATGAAAACCGCAGACGGGCGTCAACAGTAGGCCTTATCCTGCTCTGCTAAGATGTCGTCATGCCTCGCGGCTTAACACCTCGTCGGCCGGCCCGTACCGGTCGCCAGGACCGGATCAAAGCAGTGCGACCGGCACTAAGGCAAGCTCAGGGAAAGCTCCTTTCGTCGAAACGGCCGCGAAGCCAAGCGGGCCCGAAGCCACAGCCCCGTCCAGTGAAACAGAAGAGCTATAACCCCGTCGCTCCTGAGCGCGTGGCCGAAATCCTCAAGCGGCTGGACCAGCTTTATCCCGATGTTACCTGCGCCCTCACTCACCGCACTGCCTGGGAGCTGCTGGTGGCAACGATTCTCTCAGCGCAATCCACTGACGTGAACGTGAATCGGGTTACGCCTGAACTTTTCCGAAAGTATCCTACAGTCGAGGCATTCGCAGCCTTAACCCCAGAGCAGCTCGAACCCGACATCCGCTCAACCGGATTCTTCCGCAATAAAGCTAAGTCCGTCGTCGGGGCGGCAAAGAAGATCGTCGCCGACTTTGGCGGCGAGGTTCCCCAGAACATGAAGGACTTGCTGACCTTGCCGGGAGTCGCGCGCAAAACCGCGAATGTAGTGCTGGGGACCTGGTTCAAGATCGCGGATGGTATCGTCGTCGACACTCACGTGACCCGCATTTCGCGACGTCTCGAGCTTACGGCGCAAACCGACCCCCCCAAAATCGAGCAGGATCTCATGCGCGTCATTCCCCGCGAGAAATGGATTCTATTTGCTCATCAGGTCATCTGGCATGGCCGAAAACTCTGCTACGCCCGTAAGCCGAAATGCATCGACTGCCCGCTCGAAAACCTATGCCACGCCGCCGATAAAACCTGGAGCACAGTGGATATGCATAAGGACGCCCGGGCCTGAAGTTGCTCGGCGTCATTCCTAAGCTCTGCGCATTTGCCAGGAAAAGAAAGTCTCGCGGAAGAGCCGCCATCGCAACGATGCTCCATTGGGGGCGCAGGAAGCGCCATTTCCCGTTTCTGCCCCGTCGGACCAATTCCCTCTGTTTCGAGGTTGAATCCGAACAACGGCTCAGCCACAATAGATGCGATGCCCGATGGCGTCCAATTCGTGCGGCAGTCGCTTCAGGATCGCGCCGCAACCTTCGCGGCCCTGACTATCACCGCTCGATGCAGCACTGTCTCCAGCAAATGCCGCTCCGCGGCAATCGCGCGGGCATTAGGACCGAATGGCGAATACCCTTCGGCGGCAATAAATACACTTCCATCTCGCATGATCCCGCCATGCTTGAATCCATTCCTGGATTCGCCGCGCATTGCGCCGCCGCTCTTGCCCTTATTACCCACGTAGATGCGCCGAATGTGGCCATCATGCTTGACGTCAAAAGCGTTCGCCAGCCGCAAGATGGCAGAAAGGTGTATGGCAGCTCGCTGTTCATGGGGCAACAGATCGCGTAATAACTTATGCTTCCGAGTGGGCAACGCTCCGCAGTGAAAGCGGGCCACAATCGCGGCACGCTGCATATCCGCGTCCTTCCAGCCGAGCGGGGTTCCATGCGCGCGTATCAGATCATATGAAGCCTTGTGATGGCACTTCTCGCCTTGCGATTTTCCGACATCGTGCAGCCACGCCGCCGTCTGTAGGCTGGAACGCGCCGCGGCATCATCGATGGCGGACTTCCATCCCAGCGCAAGCAGTCCGTCGTAGAGTTGTAAAGCCAACCCGGTGACGCGCTCGGAGTGGGCAGAATCAGGATCCAAACCATTCGCCCAAAGCTTCATGCGTCGCATCCCAAGTAATTGAATTCGTTTGCCTTGCGGTAGCGCAGCTCGCCACACACTCCACAAAGAACCAGGGCCGGTCATTCGCGCCCTATAGCGCTCAATGCATTTCGTGCGCTCGGCGATAATTCGCTTATGCCAGCGCTCCCGCGATTCGGCGTCTGGAAATGCGTGGCAAGAATTCGCCGTCTCCCACAGGACGTCAAGATCGTGCACCTCGCCGAGCAGATCCTGCATTTCCTTCAAGTCGTTGCTCCAGGCTTTGTGCTCGGCGGGAAGAAAATTCTCCGCAATGTAGCGGAAGCGCTTAATACCGATCCTCAGGCGGTGATAAGCCGCCCCCGAGCGGTTGTGCAGCGTCCGAGTCTGCAACGCGCGCGCTTCCGTCCACCGCTCGAGCGCCACATGCTTAAATAGCGCACTGCCCGGGCGAAAGCGTCCCGCTCGCGTCGGCAAAGACTTGCTCCAGTGGTGCCATTGTTTCCGGTCGAACTCTGCGAGCGCGGATTGCGCCTGAAGTTTTTGTTCCTGTTCCCGGGCGCGAAGAATGTGCATCAACGTCTGGGTTGCAGAATAGTGCCCATGATGGCGCTCTTCGCCGTCCTCGAGGCCCTCCGCATCTCCTCGGTTCTGATCCATCTCAGTCGCGGCAGAAGAGCCGTTTTCTTTTCCATCGGCAGACCCTTCGATCTCCGGGCCCAGTTTCTCGACCCATTCCATCATGATCTGAACGTCGCGCAGAGCTCCCAGCCGCTGGAACAGCCGTTTGCCGGCCTTTTTCATGGCCTTCCAGTCAGGGTCTGGATCAAGTGCCATCAGGCCGACTGCCATGGACCGGCAGCGGCGAATAGAAACGCGCAGATCGTGGACCGGATCTGCTTCGAAGCCGGCGGCGACGCGATCACACTCCTCCAGCACTCGCTGCATCCAGTAGCGCAGGCCCGTGGTTCTTGTCAGACGGGTTGTGTGAGCAATCGACGGCATGGAAACCAGGGAGAAGCGTCCGAAACCTCTATTCTCGCCGGAGATGCCTCGGAACGCCAGTGCGGTTACCCGACCACCTTCAGGGTTGCCGCTAATCCTTTGCAAACCGCGGTACACTCCGCATTCCTGCTCTTTCGGCCAAGCCTTTCGTTACCTCAGTAATGTGCGATACCTTACTCGCTCGATTTAACCTGCTATTGCCTACTGCTGCCGTAGCTATTGCTGCTGGCCGAGGAGTGTCTTATCACGGACGCCACGACATTTCACGCCAACCGCGCCGCTTCTGCGCGCGCCTTCGTGCACAGCCTCAACATTCTCATTAAGTACGCCCGCATGTACGGCTATGACCACAAGCGTACCGAGGCGCAATTCGAAGTTTGCTGGCATGAATTGCAGAATGGATTGCCCGTGGCCGGTGAAGGCGGCTTTCTTCTGGGCGTTTCCGACAACAAATTGCTTCTGGATGGCGTGCCCTTGGAGAGCGGCCAGGTCGAGCGCAGCTTCGGGCAGCTGCTGACCACCGCCGGGTTGGCCAGTCTGCACTTCTCAAAAGACGTAACCATCGAAGATTTTACCCGTCTGGTTCGGGCATTTACATTGGGGGGCTCAAAAGCGCAGGATGTTTCCAAGCAAATCAAAGAAGCCCTCAATAGCGGCAGCAAGCAAAGCACGATCAAGATCAACGAAGTAAAATTCGTGGCCGCTGATCCGCTTACGGGAGACATCAGCGTCGCCGCGCAAATTGCCGCTCAGACTTTGGGGCCCGAGTTCAAGCAGTGGTTGAACGACCCACAAAAACTCTTGCAGCTGATTGCCGCCGCCGAAGGCGCCAATGCAGGCGGCGGGCAAGGCGGCAATGTTCCCATGGGCAGCGTGCCCAACGTTCCCGGGCATTGGGTTGCCGGACCAGCGCCTGAAGCCACTGCGGGAGCCGCCACGGGCACGGCGCCGGCGTGGGAAGGCGGCGTTGTGCCGCTTCAGGAAGCCGAAGTCATCCAGGCGATTCGTTTGCTCACGCGCTTCGGCCAGGTCCAGGGCGATCCCAGCATCCGCCCCGAAGATTTGCAGAAAGAATTAGGCGAAACCGACCCCAATACGCGCCTCAACCTCCAGCAGCTGCTTGGCAGTCTGGCGGCAAAAGCGGTTAGCGAACAGCAACAGCAGCAGGAAGACACACCTCTGTTAATGAAGGCGGCCGAACACATGGCCATCCGCTTCGCTCTCGAGCGCTACCAGAAAGGCGAGGTCAAAGTGAATGCCGTGCACCAGATGATGGAGCACATGAGCCGGCAAATGGACTCGCTGCGCCAGATTCTGAAGATCCAGGAAGAAAAGATGAGCAAGGCGGGAATCCTGGTTGAGTCGCACGCCGACATTCTCGACCGCATGTTCTGGGCCGAGGTCCCCGAATCGGGCAAGAAGACAGTTCTGCTTTCGAATGAAGCGCCTTGCGTGCCGCCGCGCAATTTGCGTCAGTTCGTGGAGGTCCTGCTCGACCGTGACGAGAAGCAGACTGCAGAAGAAATTCTCAATAACTATTCAAGCTGCGCGTCCTGCAAGGACCAGGAGCCCCGCCGCAAAACCGCCATCGGGCTCAGTCAGCTCGCCGATCTTTACTCGCGCCTCGGCGGCGAAGCCATGGCCAAGGCCATTCAGCGGGTAAGCGAGCAGCTGAGCGTGGAAAAGGATCCCGAGTTGCAAAGCCTGTTGGGCGCGGCTTTTGTGCGGTTGAGCCAGGAGGCCAGTGAAGCCAAGAACTACCAAGCGGTGAATGCTGTTTGCGGCGGGATGGACCTGCTCATGCAGCAGCGCCCGGTAATGGTGAATGATTTACGCCCGCGCGTAGGCGTGGAAAACCGGATTCCGGAGTTCATCGAAGAAGCGCTGAGCACAGATCCGGTAGCGCCCGATCTGCTGACTATCTTGCGGCGCACCAGTCAGGCTGGCGCTGAACACTTGGCCGACCGTTTCTTCCGCTGCATGAGGCGCGACGAATGCGACCGCATGGTGGAATTGGTGAAAGAGCTTGGGAGCCCGGCTCTGGCGCAGATCCGTGAGATTCTGCGCACTGGCCAACCCCGGCAGGCATCGGCCGTCGTTGGGCTCCTGAGCCGCCTCGATGTGGGTACTCTGCTCGAACTGCTTCCCGCGC
>JASHQM010000072.1 GCA_030039165.1 Candidatus Sulfotelmatobacter sp.
CGCATCCGACTTGACGACGACTCCAATAGCGGTAACCCAGGCGTCTTGGCTCATTACTCTCGTATCGCCACTGCCGGAGAATCAGGTGGAAGATGTAGCTGGAGCTGCTTCGGTAACCCAAACTAGATGGCTCAGCTAGAGCACTATCGAGCCCACTGTCACTGGGCCTCGCGATTCGCCAAGAATAGGTATCACCACTGGTATCACCGCTACGTAAGTTATTGAAAATAAAAGTAATGGTGCGGAAGGGGGGATTTGAACCCCCACGCCTTTCGGCGCCACCCCCTCAAGATGGTGTGTCTGCCAGTTCCACCACTTCCGCACAGACGTGAAAGGATTCCACTCAAAGCGGAAATTCATTATAGCAGAAGGGGAGTATTGGCCTTGGAGGCAATACGGAGTCGCTTACTCTCAGCTCGGCGGCTGGGGCACATCCGGCGGCGGCATAGGCGGCGTGGGCGAAACCCCCTGCGACGGTTTAGGAACGTCCTCTGAATCCTCTCCCGGACGCCGCAGGCTGGGCGCATTCGCCGGCCGCTCCTGGTCCCCTTTCGCCTCTTTTTCCTTGTCACGGTCCGGCAAGACCACTTCTTTTTGTGTGCGGACAATTTTTTCGCCATCTATTTTCATGGTTTCCACGCGCACCACTTCATCCCCTACGATACGCACAAAATCCACGTCGGCCGGGGGCTCGCCATAAATCCACTCTTCATATTCGGTCTCGCCGTCGCGCTCGCGCACTTTCTTCGGCGGCTTGCCTTTTGCGTGAATCACCATTTCGGAATTCATGCCTACGAGCACACGATGTGCCTGGATCGCCTCTTTCACTTTTGGCGGCACGGTATCCAGATAGGCTTGCTCTTTGTTTCGCGCAGTGAAATCGAGTGCCGGATAGAGCAAACTACGCAGCTGCTGCGCAGTCATCTCGGGAACGTATTTGCCGAAGTAAAGGTCGAGGAACGAGCCGTGCGCGTTGGCCTGCGGGTTTTCGCCGCTGCCGGGGGTCAGCGCAGGACCCGCCCCGCCCGAAACTTCAACGCGTTGATACCATTTTTTCTTGCGAATGGGACCGCCGTTCAGTTCGAAGTGAATGTGGTCGTCTTTAATTTGAACCCATGAAATCTGCGCCGGGTCGCCCGGCTTGATCGCCGGGCCGTAAATGGCAAGAGATTCCTTCAATTGCTCTCCATGGGGCGTCAGCACTCCCTGATTGAGTTGCAGTCCCTTGACGCCCATAGGAAACACCGTGCGTGCGTAGACCACCTGCATTTCGAAATCGTGAATCACCTCGTAGCGCGTCTGCTTCGACATGCGGGGGGCATTAGATGCGATTGGCGGAGCGCTCGGAATTGATGCATGGCCCTCTGCCGCCGGTGGTGTCGCCGTTTGAGAACTCTGCGATTGAGTAGCAGGGATTTGGCAGGGTGCAGGGGTGGGCAACGCGATTACTAATCCGAAGAAAAGCGCCAACACCAGGAGAACCACGCTGCGGCAACGCATACCGCACCCCGAGGACTACGATCATTATACGGGATGAGGGAGATGTACAAGAGGTTGGGGTGGGGTTTTTCGCTGGCCTGGAGCACATTTATCTGCGAACCTTCCGAGACGTTGCGGACAGGTTTCCACGAACTAGTTCGCAACAGGCCAGGAGGAAAGCATGCTGGTTTCTACGCGCTCTCCGGCCCTTTTCGCTTGTGCTGCTGGCATTTCTTCATGATGGCCGAGCGGAGGCGGGTTCGGAGGTCTTCCGGCAGTTCGTAGAGTTGGGAGTCGCGGTAAATCTCAATCGTCTTTTTTGTGGTATCGCAAACCACGTAGCAGTTATGGCACCAGGAGAGATGGTTCTCCAGTTCCACCTTGGTCGATTCGTCGATCACCCCGTCTAGGTAATTGGTCAGCTCGTTCAGAAACTCAGAGCATTTCACTGGTTGCCATCTCCACTCGCACGGTTACCATCCCGATTGTCTTCTCCATTTCCACGCCTCTGAAAGTATCTTCCCAGCCGCTCGCGCAGTTGCAATCTCGCCCGCAACAGCCGTGATTTGACCGCCGGAACGCTCAAATCCAGGGCGGCAGCGGTTTCTTCGGTCGAAAGTCCCTCCACATCTCTTAATACGAAAACCGTCCGAAAGCCGGGGGGAAGGCCCTGGATGGTCTTGCTCAAAATCTCGCGCAGTTCAGCCTGGTTATATTGTTGCTCTGGATTGGGGCTCCAATCGGCGATCTCACGCGGCAACGAATCATCTTCGGTCTTTATGTCTTCGTCGAGCGAAACGGTGCGCTCGGGCTTTTTTCGGCGCAGCTTCATCAACGCTTCGTTGACGGCGATGCGCACCAGCCAGGTATAAAATTTCGACTGCTCCTGGAACTTTGCCAGGTTGCCGTACGCTTTCAGGAACGCTTCCTGCACCACGTCTTCCGCATCTTCACGGTTCTGCGTAATGTGCTGCGCGATGCGGAAAACGTTTCGATCGTAGCGCCGAACCAACTCTTCAAAGGCCGAGTCGTCGCCCTGTTTGGCGGCGCGCACCAGTGCGAGTTCGTCGGTTAACGGCTGCTCCAGTTTGTTTTGGATGGCTCCCATAGTTTCAGCGATGCAGTATTTTAGCGGATGGAACCCGCAGCCTTCCCGAAAGTAACTTTTATTCTACCGGGTGGCGTGGGATTTGCCCAATTGGTGAGTCGAACGGCGACGGGTGTTTTTGCGAAAGAAGTGTGCAAAAATCTCAACCCCACACTAGCCCCCGATCCTAAGGTTTTTTCACCCGGTGACTTCACCCTCAATGCAGCGGATTCTGGGAGGCGAATGGTCGAGGCTTTGGCTGCGGTCGAAAAGGCCGGCTTGCGGCTCGACGATACGGCGAGAGGTGTCAAGATAGCCACTTCATCCGCTTTTTCCAAGCCCTCATTTGCGATACATTCGAGGGCAGGGTACGCGGTCGAACACGTCCTTGCGTACTCTGGGGCGCTTCTCCAAGTGCCGTATAATCAGCACTTACCCCCCGGCTGGTCACCAGGTTACGCTCGCAACCGATAAAGGCATGAAACATTCGCACGGCAAACACGAGGGCAAGGAAGACCAGCTTCGGCAGATTGTTGAAGCGGCTGTAGCGCATGCGCTCGAAAACCAGATTCCGTCATTGCAAGCGCGAATCGTGCAGCAAGTGCTGGAGTCTTTGCCGGCGCCCACCGGCGACTCGGCACAAACCGAATCGAACGCTGCCAACTCCAGCGCATTGGTCCAAGCGGTCTCCGGCATCCACGCGGGGTCTACGCAAAAGGAAATTCTTCGCGCCCTGCTCGCTGCGGGCAGTGGGTATTGCGCGCGCATCGCACTGTTCGTAGTCAAAGCGGGCGCCGCAACGGGATGGCAATCGCGCGGATTCGCCGACGAAGATCCCGTGAAAGATTTCGCGCTCGACCTTACCGCAGGTCCGGTAGCGAATACCTATGAGAATCGTATCTCCACGCCCGGGAATATCGCCGAGATGGGCGGTGCATTTGTCGAGCGTTTCGGCCGACCGGCCAACGAACAGGTCCTGCTCTTGCCGCTGACGCTTAAAGATAAAGTTGCCGCGATCGTTTACTGCGACGGTGGCGAGATGGGAAAGCTGGATTCCGATGCTCTGGAATTGCTGGTGATGACGACCAGCGCGTGGCTGGAAGTAACTTCGCTACGCAAGCACGCGACCAGGGAGGAATCCGCACCCGGCCGCCTGGAGAGCGCCCCTCCGGTACAATCGGTTTCGTCTTTCTCCGATCCCTTTGCCACGCACGCGCCACGCCATATAAGCCCGCGCGTAGCCGAACCGGAGCATGCCGCCGAAGTCGTCGAAGTCGCTGCTCATGCCAGCGCCGCCGCAGCGCCGGCCGCCGCCACTGATCCGCATGCGGCACTGTCTGCAGAAGATGCGGAAATTCACCGCAAGGCGCAGCGCTTTGCCCGCCTCCTGGTGGATGAGATCAAGCTCTATAATCAGGCCAAAGTGGCAGAAGGACGCCGCAACAAGGACTTATACGATCGCCTGAAAGAGGATATCGAAAAGAGCAGGGGGACGTTCCAAAAACGTTATGGCAATACCGCCGCCGGCGGCGGCGACTATTTCCAACAGGAACTGTTGCGCAGCCTGGCCGAAGACGATGTTTCCGTAATGGGTGCAAATTTTCGCCGCTAGATCAGCGGCTTTGTAGTTGCACTGTGCCTCCTCGAAGAAAAGAAGTGCAATCCGGTTTGACAGGGTGGGTGGATGTGATCGGGAAGGGCACGACTTTCGGTCGTGCCGTGAGCTGCGCCCGGAGAATGCGGCTTCCAGCCGCCGGCATTTCGCTCTTTGCCCTTTTGAGTGCCACCCCGATGCTGGCGAAAGCGCTGCATTGTCAAAGTCAAAGTTCACAAGCCACGGCCGATACGGCAAACCCGCAAAGCGCGACTCCGCCTGCGACGGACACGAAGCCGGCAACCAATTCCCCCCACAAAGCCTTCACTGCCAAAAAGTCGACGCCAACCATCCGCCACACCACCGCTCATAGGAAACGCCCCATTTCTCCTCGCGTGCGCCGTATGAGGCAAGCCTTTGTCGCCTCTGCCAGCCTGCGTCCGATGGCGCAGCAACTTCTAGCCGATCGCACTCTCGCCGGCTATGCGGGAGTGCAAGCCTACGCGCGCGCTCACTCCAAAGAAGACGCCGGAGCTCTCGCCTGGCTGGTTCTCGGCTACGCCCACGTGCTTGATCGTGACTTTGGCAAAGCCATCGATCCGCTCAACCGCGCGAAGGTTCATGCGGGTGATTTGCGGGATTACGTCGACTATTATCTGGGCACTTCATACATGCAAACTGGCCGTCTCGCAGAAGCCTTGGCTACACTCACAGATTTTGCCAAAGGACATCCAGATTCGCTGCTGGTGCGTGACGCCGATCTCAGCTATGCCGATGCTCTGATGCTCGAAGGCCAGTCCTCGGAAGCGGTCTCGGTTTTGGAGAGCATCCGCGAGCCCATTCGTTCAGACATCGAATTCGCGCTCGGCCGTGCGTACGCCGCCTCCGGCCAATCGGAGAAAGCGGCCCGCGTATTCGAGAACATCTATTACACGATGCCGACGGCTGTCGAAGCCGACTCGACGTATTCAGAACTTAAGAAACTTCCCGGCATCCCGCCACCGACTGCCGCGCAGATCAAAACTCGCGCCGACGAACTCATGGCGCATCATCGCTACTCTGAAGCGGCCGAAGAGTACCGAATTCTGGCGGGCGATTCCAGCCTCGCCGATCGCCCTGCAATCGAACTCTCGCTGGCCGACGCTCTTCTCAAAAGCGGGCGTCACCGCGACGCTAAACAAGTGCTTGCTTCCCTCGTGGGCGAAACCGGGGAGATCAATGCACGCCGTCTTTATCTGCTGGGCCAGGTTGCCTGGTCCTCCAACGATAACGACGCATTCTTCCGCAGCGTGAACGACCTGCGCCAAACCGCGCCAGCCAGTCCGTGGCTCGAACAGGCGTTGCTCTCAGCGGCGAATCTGCACCTTGTGCATCACGAATATGATCAGGCGCTGGACGCCTACCGCGAAGCCGAGGAACGCTTTCGGAACGGTCCCCGCGCTTCGTACGTGCATTGGAAGACTGCCTGGCTCACCTTGCGCCAGGGACGGGACGAAGCCGCCGGTAAATTATTCGAGGAGCAGATTTCGCTTTATCCGACAGGAGCGGAAACTCCCGCAGCGCTTTACTGGCGCGCCCGCCTCGCCGAAGAAGAAAATCAGCCGCTGATGGCGCGCGCTTTTTATGAAAAGCTTTCCGACCGGTACCACAACTTCTATTACGCCGAACTGGCGCGCGAGCGGCTGACGCATCTCCCCGCCGCGCAAGATACAACCGAGCACTACGCCATTCTCGATCGCGTGCCCCCGCTCGACAGCGCGGTGAAAATCTCCGAGGTCGATCCGCCCACCGATGAGTTGCACGTGCAGAAAGCGCAGCTCCTGGGTAATGGCGGCTTGGTCGATTTTGCCGTTCACGAATTGCAGTTTGCCGCCGCCAACGCCGGCGACGGCGCCAGTTGGGGCCCAGCCGAAACCGCCCGCCTGTACGACGAAACTGGACACTACGATCAGGGTATCGAGGTGCTCAAGCATTCCACGCCCAACTATTTCGCTCTCGATATCACCGACTTGCCGCGCGCATACTGGGAGGCGCTTTTCCCCCGGCCCTACTGGAGCGATCTCAAGCGCGCCGCAGCGGCCAATGGGCTCGATCCTTATTTAGTGGCTTCGCTCATCCGGCAGGAATCCGAGTTCAATCCTAATGCTGTCTCTCGCGCAAATGCCGTAGGCCTGATGCAGTTGCTGCCCAAGACCGGCAAAGTCGTGGCCCACGAAGTCAAGCTGCGCCGTTACAGTGCCAGCCAGTTGTACACGCCCTCCGTGAACCTGCAACTGGGGGCGCGCTATTTTCGCGGCATGGTCGACAAATTCGGCGGCTCGTTCGAATACGCCCTCGCTGCCTACAACGCCGGCTCCGATCGCGTGGAAGAATGGCTCGGGCAGGGCAAATACCGCGACCCACAAGAGTTCGTCGAGTCGATTCCGTTTACTGAAACCCGTGAGTACGTGCAGGCGATTCTGCGGAACGCGA
>JASHQM010000073.1 GCA_030039165.1 Candidatus Sulfotelmatobacter sp.
AAACTCTGCCGGCTACGCGATATTCAGGAATTGTTCATGGGCACGGGCCTGGGCCCGGAAACCTACGCCCTGATCGAGCAGGGGCGCATCGGCCAGATTCTCAGCAGCCGTCCCACGGATCGCCGCGCGATCCTCGAAGAGGCGGCCGGAATCACGAAGTTCAAAACTAAAAAGCGCCTCGCCGAAGCCCGCCTGGAAGATGCCAAGCTGAATCTTTCGCGCGTAAACGATATTTTCGACGAAGTTACCCGCCAGATGAATTCGCTGAAGCGACAAGCCTCCAAAGCTGAGCGCTATGCCAAACTGCGGGATGAAATGCGGGAGCAGTTACGCATCGTACTGGCCAGCAAATTTGCGGCGTTGGAAAAAGAGAGCGCCGCGTACGACTCGCAACTCAGCGCCCTCGCCGAAGAGATGCAGCAGCGGGCCGAAACCGTCCAGCAACTTGAGTCTGAACATTGCGCGAGCACCGAACGTGGGTATTTGATTGAAACTGAGCTACGGGAAAATCGTGAGCGCCTGAGCCAGATCGAGTTGGAAATCGATCGTGCCCGCGCTCGCCGACGCCACAACGAGGAACGCTGTCATGAGTTGACGGCACGGGCCGCCGGCTCCGAAGCCGAACTCGCGCAGGCACGCCAGCGGGTTGCAGCGCTCCAAGCGGAGAGAAACTCGAATCAGCAGGTGCTGGATTCCGCGGCCGCCGATCTTGCCTCTGCACAGCAGGAATTAGCCTTGTCGCAGCAGGAAGCGGCCGCGGCGAATGCGGCCCTGTCGGGCCTTGAACAGCGGCAGGAAGAATCGCGCGTTGCCATGTTCGATAACGTTTCCTCTGCGGCGGGGCTGCGCAACCACCTGGCGCAGGCCGAAGAACGGCTGGCTGGCGCAGACCGTGATGTCCGCCGTCTGCACGCGGAAATTGCCGAGGCGAATAAGCAGAGTCAGGCCTTCGGCGGCCAGCGCGGCCAACTCGCACTCGAATTCGAAACCGTCACTCAACGCATCGTCGGAATTACCGAGGAGATTAGCCAGTTCCGTCGCCTGATTGATATCAAGCGCAGGGAAGAGTCTGAAGCCAAGGCCCGCCTGGATCTGCTGCGCGCGGAGTACGCAACGGGGCTTGGCAAAAAAGGATCGCTCGAAGGCGTGATTGCCGAGCATGGTTACTCAAACGAATCCGTACGCCGGCTGTTCCAGTCGGGAGTGATGCACAGCGGCTTCGCTCCCGTGGGCGTGCTCGCGGATTTTCTCGAAGTCGAGCCGCGCTTCGAGCACGTGGTAGAAGATTTTCTCCGCGATGAATTGAACTACATTGTCGTCAAGTCGTGGGATGCCGCCGATGCCGGCCTGCGCCTGTTGCGCAACGATGTCGAAGGCCGCGCGACATTCCTGGTCCATCCCGAAGATGCGCAAGCGAAGTTTTCTTTCATTCTCGACGAGGCGGCTCATTCTGCGCCGCCTGCCGCTTCGATCGTCCCGCTTAAGCACACGATTCGCGTTCTCGATGGTTTTGGAAAATCCCTGGAAGTGATTCTGCCTAAGCTGCGCGATGGCTACATCGTCCCCGGCTCCGACATCGCGCGTGGGCTGGCATTGGAAAATCCCGATGCGTTCTTCCTTGCAGAATCCGGTGAGTGTTTCCACAACGTGACCGTCACCGGCGGAAAACAGCGTGCCGAAGGGCCGCTTTCGATGAAGCGCGAGCTGCGCGAAGTCTTGCGCCAGCTCGATGAGCTCGAGCGCGCGCTGCGCGAAGAAGAGACGCGTGTATTGACCCTGGGGCGGGAAATCAAAGACCTCACTTCCCTGCTCGAACGCCTGGAGGGCGAAAAGCGGGAGGCCGAGCACCAGTCAATGACCTCTCGGCACATGCTCCAGCAGCTCGATTTGGAAATGGGGCGAGTGGCTGAGCGCATGAACGCTGTGGAATCCGAACTACGGCAGCTTGCGCGCGAGCGTGGGGAACAGGAATCAATGATCTCGGCCCGGCGCGAAGAGATTTCCGCTCTCGATCGGGCCCGCAGTGCGCTCGAGGCAGAAATGGCCGGCGCGCAGCAGGCGCTTGTAATCCTGCGCGCGAAACGCGAAGAGGCGGCACAACTCAGTTCACAATGCGCCGCGCGGGTCGCCGCACTGGAAGAGCGGCATCGCTCTGCCGCAGCAGTTGTGGCCCGGGTCGAGTCGATGCTCTCGGAAATGAACCAGCGCCTGCATACGCTCAACTCGCAGATCGAGGCCTCGGCCGCGGAAAAACTTCAGCGCGAAAGCGAGAATTCTCAACTCGCGCAACAAATTGTCGACTACGAGGCCGAGCGCAATGCCGGCCAGGTGCGTGAAAGCCTGCTGCAATCGGAGAGAGACCAATTGCGGTCGCGGCTCGCGGAGATTGACGATTTGTTACGCAATGCCCGCCAGCTTCTCGATCAGGCTCGCGACCGCCGGGGCGAACTGCAGGCTGCTGCCGCCAAGCTCGAAGCCGACGTCACCCACATGGCCAACACCTGTTTGAACGAGCTGGGAATTGAGCGCGACGTGCTGCTGGCTGACCCGGCAATTACGGCCGTTAGCGGCGGCGAGCTCGCCGCTTGCGACCAGGCTTATCGCGACATGCGCAGCAAACTCGAAGCCATGGGCCCGGTGAACATGCTGGCGCTGGAAGAGTACCGCGAAAGCGCCGAGCGTCACGCCTTCCTCGATGGCCAACGCAAAGATCTGATCGCATCCATTGAAAACACAACCGCGACCATCCGCGAGATCGACCAGGTCTCGCGCCAGAAATTCCAGGAAGCGTTTGTCCGCATCAATGAAAATTTCCAGATTACGTTCAAGAAGCTTTTCGGCGGCGGCAACGCCTTCATGAAGCTCACCGACGAAGAGAACTCGGCCGAGAGCGGGATCGACGTGGTCGCATCGCCTCCTGGTAAACGCCTGCAGAGCGTATTGTTGCTCTCGGGCGGCGAAAAAGCCCTCACGGCGCTGGCGCTGCTGGTTGGAATTTTCCAATACACACCGAGCCCCTTCTGTATTCTTGACGAGGTCGACGCCCCACTTGATGAGGCCAATATCGGCCGCTTCACCGAACTCGTAAAAGAAATGAGCATCAAGACCCAGTTCGTGCTGATCACGCATAGCAAGAAGACGATGAGCATCGCGCCGGTGCTTTATGGCGTGACCATGCAGGAGCCCGGCGTCTCGAAGCTGGTGTCAGTGAGGTTTGGGGCGGCGTAGCGGCGGAGAACCTTCGGGAATCTGACGACCGCGTTATCTTTAGATTGCGCGCGTCGCGTATGCGTTATCCACTTTCATCCTCAGTTTTTCCACAAGCTCCATTGCACGGGCAACAGGGGACCCTCCATCCAATCTGTTCGCATGCAATAAGATAAGTTCCTCTTATTTTCCTCCTTTCACCCGTTGACAAAAATTTCTGAAGGACTAGAATACGCCTCGCCTCTTGCCTGTAAAATTTTAATCATGAGCCCTAAACTTCTTGATCCTATAGTTTTAAAGACCGATTTTCCCGACATCCACCTTCACGCCAGCGGCAAGGTCCGCGATGTGTACGAGCTCGACGATCACTGGCTTCTGTTCGTCGCCACCGACCGCATCTCCGCCTTCGATTATGTGCTGGCCACAGGCATTCCCCATAAAGGCCGAGTCTTGAGCCAGATTTCGTTGTTCTGGTTCGATTTTCTTTCCGACATCGTGCCCAACCACGTTATTACTGCCGAAGTGAACAGGTATCCGCAATCGCTGCAAAAGTATGCCGAGCAACTGCAGGGCCGCTCCATGGTTGTGCAGCGTGCCGAGATGTTTCCTGTCGAGTGCGTTGTCCGCGGCTACATTTCCGGATCAGCCTGGAAAGAATACCAAGCCTCCGGCAAGGTCTGCGGGATCGAATTACCCTCGGGCTTGAAAGAATCGGAAGCGTTTCCAGAGCCGATTTTTACCCCTGCAACCAAGGCTGTGACCGGGCATGACGAAAACATTTCGTTCGCCCGCATGTGCGAGATTCTCGGCACGGAAACTTCCAGCACTCTGCGCGATCTCACGCTGCGCATCTACAAAAAAGCTGCCTCGTACGCGCGCCAGCGCGGTATCATCATTGCCGATACCAAATTCGAATTCGGGCGCACGGCCAAGGGCATCACTTTGGCGGATGAAGTCTTGACCCCGGATTCCTCGCGCTTCTGGCCTGCGGACAAGTATGCGCCGGGACGCTCGCAGGAATCTTTCGACAAGCAGTACGTGCGCGATTACCTGGAACAGATTCGCTGGAACAAGCAGCCGCCTGCGCCCGCTTTGCCGCCGGATGTTGCCAATCGCACCAGCGAGAAGTACCTCGACGCCTATTTCCAGATTACGGGGCGTCGATTGGATGTGTAATCGCACCACCGCCCGCGCCATGGGCATAGGAGTATCATGACCGCGGCCGACTGGCTGATTGTCGCCGTGGTGATTCTGAGCGTGGTTTCGGCGGCCATTCAGGGCTTCTTCCGGGAAGCTTTTCATATGGCCGGGTTAGTGATCGGTTACGTCGTTGCCGCCTGGCAGTATCAGCGTCCGGCGGCGTGGTTGATGTCGTTTTTGAAGTCGGAGTGGCTGGCCGACGTTCTCGGCTTCTTGGCGATTTTTTTTGCCATACTCATTCTGTTTGGCATAGCCGGCAGAATCGCCCACAAGCTGATGAAGGCGGCCGGCCTGAGCGGGTTTGACCGGTTCCTGGGTGCGCTGTTGGGTGTGCTCAAGGGTGGGTTGCTGATATCTGTCGTCCTGATGTGCATGACCGCTTTTACACCCACCTCAAAGCTGCTGGAAAAATCAGAACTGGCGCCCTATTTCCTGGTAGTGGGCCGGGCCGCAATCTGGCTGGCTCCTTCGCCTTTGCGGGCACGGTTTTATGAGGGGCTCGACTTCCTTCACCGCGCTCCGCAGCAGAGGCCAGGCAAATCCGCTCCTCTTACGTGAGAACAAGCAATACGAGATCCAACGAGAGAGAGACTACCGTGAAAGATCAACTGGAAGCGCTGGTTCTACAGATGTACAAAAGCAACATCCTCTACTCTGAGGGGGTGCGCGAGTTCAAGAAGCGATTCATCCTCACCGTTCTTCAGGAGAATAAAGGCAACCAGTGCCGCGCCGCGCGCGAACTGGGAATGCACCGCAACACTCTTAGCCGCACGATCGACGAGTTGAAAATCGACGTCCGCCAGCTGCGCGACGGCGTCAAACGGCCGCCACGCAGCACTCGTCCGCTAGGCATGGAAAAGAAGATGGTTCGCTGAAAAAGGTCGTAAGCGGCATCGAAGCTATGTGCAGCGGCTATCCACGCCCGTCGGAAGCGGCGGTCGTTTACGAGAAGTTCCGAAGAATAAAGGCAGCTCGCAAGCTGCCTTTTGTTTTTCTCGCGGCGCGTGCTACTGCGAGCTTGTCTTGTGGTGAACTGCCGGCTTCTTGGCCGGTTCTGCCGCCTTCAGCAGTTTGCCATTGTTCATTACCATCATGAATGGGCTCGGAGTATAGGAAGCGGGCTCGCCCTGGAAGTCGAGACTGGCCCCCGCTTTTGGGATCAGCCGCAGCGGCACTTTTTCGTCAAAATTGAGTGTTATATCCGCTTTCTTGGCATCGATGTCATCCGAACTGCCGGCGATGTCGAATTCAGTCGCGGTTGCGCTGATAACCTGTCCATTCATCTGTACAGGCTTTCCCTTGATTGCATTCCACACGGTATCCTGATCCGGCTGCGACCCGTTGGAGAGCACGAATTCCCAGGTGGCGAAATCCATTTTATCGGGCGCTGTCGCCGTCACCATATTGTGCGCCTGCTCAGCGGGTGTAGGAGCCGGCTTGATGGTGAATCCGGCAGGAGGCAGAGGATTGGCTTTGGCCTGCGCCAACACATCTGTCCACCCGTCCTCCCCGGCATGGTATTTCACATACAGACTCTTGGCATATTTTTCGATCTGCTGCTGATATTGCGGGTTGGGAGCAACCACTGACGCACGCGCCGTGAAATAGATGGCATCAATCGGGTCGGGAGAAACACTTGGATTCGCGGGAGTCGGGCCAGCATAGGCCAGCGCCAGTGGATAAACCACACTGAAATCCTTCTGGAAGTCGGGGCTGCTGTCGACTGCGCCGCGCAGGTCTTTCCTGGCGGCGTTGTAATCCTTGGCCTGAAGATCGGCCAGGCCAATGGCCGCATTGAACACGCCGGTCATCTGGTCTTTCATCTTGGCAAAATCAGCGTCCGACATGCCTTCCGGCTTGGTGAATTTTGGCAGGTCTTCCAGCCCCTCCTGCCCGTATTTCTTGGCGTCAGCCAATTCCTGCTGCGCGTTCGGATCGCCGCTTTGTGCCTTCAGCCGGTCGATGTAGGCCAGCAGGAAGAGCGCCCGCTCGTTGGTCGGATCCGCGGCCAGTAGCTTGGTCGCGGTCTCGACGGTTTTCGGCTGGTTGTTGGTCTGCTGGTAATCCTGCATCAGGGTTTGCAAGGCCGCGGTTTTCATGATGCTGTTGGGATACTGCGTCAGAAACGCTTCCAGGCCGCTGATCTGCGCCGCCGGATCGGTTTGTTTGATGGCGCCAACGTACGCGTTATATTCCGCGGGATCTTTAATGACCGGCGCCGCTGCCTGCGTGGCTGGCGCTGCTTGCGTCGCTCCCGGCTGGGCGGCCGGACTCGCCGCGCTTGGCGTCGGTTGAGCGGGGTTCTGGGACGCTGCCAGCGTAGCTACCCCAAACACAACCGTTACCAGAATAGTTTTCATCAATATAGCTCCTTGCTCTCCCAGGGTTTCATTTGAATCCTGCTCAGAAGATCGGCTCAACCCACACTTGGGTTTGCCGGATTATAAGTACCTCAGCCTCCGAAGGCAAGCGTCTGCCCACCTTCGGGTATTGTATAAGATGCGATTCTTGCCGATCAGGCCGAGTCTACCGGATGATTCGCAATCAATTTGGAGTTTTTCAATGAGTATTCAAGCCAGTAATCATACTCTTGCCGGCCAGGTTGCGTTAATCACCGGAGCGGGGCGTGGTATTGGCGCAGCCATAGCCGAGCGCCTAGCGAAGATGGGTGCAATGTTGATCCTGTGCGGCCGGACCCAATCCGCGCTCCAATCGGCGGCCGCTGCCATCGCGAAGGCCGGAGGCAAAGCCGAAGTCCTGCCCTGCGACGTAACTAATCTGGTTTCTGTGGAGGCGGCGGCGAAGCACGTCGAATCCTCTTTCGGAAAGCTGGATATTTTAGTCAATAACGCTGGTATTGGCGGATTCGGCGGCCCTCTGCATGAGCTCGTGCCCAATGCCTGGGAGCAGATTCTTAACACCAATTTGCGCGGCGTTTACTTTATGGTTCGCGCATTTGCTCCCATGATGATCCGCGCGCGATCCGGGCATATCATCAATATTTCCTCCCTTGCCGGCAAAAACGCTTTGCCCAATGGCGCAGCTTACGCGGCTTCCAAATGGGGATTAAATGGATTGAGCTATTCGATCGCTGAGGAGTTGAGGTCGAACAACATCCGCGTGGCTGTGGTCTGCCCAGGCTCTACTAACACCGAACTCAGCCCACATGAAGGCAAGAACGCTGCAAAGATGCTGCAACCGGCAGACATTGCTCACGCTGTGGCCATGTTGGTAACGCAGGCACCGCAGTCGTTTGTCAGCGAGATTCTGTTGAGGCCGACGCAGAAACCGTAGGGCCACCGTAGCTATTTCTTGAACAAATTTTCGAACGCCTGCCTTGCATCGCTGGGGCGCGCAGGTGCCGGGGTGGAAGTTTCTTTCTCGCGCGTGACGCGAATCTCGTAGAACGTGCAATCGTTGCGCGCGTCTTTCTTTGCGATCCTTTCTTTTATCGGCTGCATGCACTCGAACCGGCTGCCGGGATCGAAGTACATGCATTGCTTGCAGGAGTGCAACTCGAATCCGCACTTGGGGCAAAGTCCTTGTGGAGGGATCTCATTCAATACCGTGCCGCAATTGGCGCAACGCGAAACCTCGCGCGTGCCCGGCATCTTCACTGGGCGCGGGCCCATGCTGTAGTCCCGCCTGGCGAGCGGTACTGGCCCCGGCTTCTCTTTTGGCTGCGGGCGGAGCGATTGCGGCCGCGGCTTGTCTTCCCCTGCGCGCTCCGGGCGATCCGAATCCTGATATCCGGGCTGACGGTATTTGGCTGCCACAGCAAACCTCCAGTGCAGAACCTTAGCCTCCGAGGCAATGTCCTCGCTACAATGAACTCATGATTCACGAAATCATTGCCGTCGGCCCGCTCCAGTGCAATTGCTCGATCATCGGCGACGAAAACACCCGCGAGGCTATGGTCATCGACCCCGGCGATGACATTGATGATGTGCTCGCCATCATCCGCAAACACAATCTCCAAGTCAAGCAAATCGTGATCACCCATGCCCACATCGATCACGTGGGGGGAGCGATGAAGCTGCGCGCCGCTACTGGAGCGCCAATCCTGCTAAACCAGAACGACTATGCCCTGCTCAAAATGCTCGACATGCAAGCCGCCTGGATCGGCGTTGCGCCGCCCGGCGACGTCCAGATCGATCAAAGTCTGACCACCGGCGACACCGTCCAAGCCGGAGCGCACACAGCCAGCATCCTGCACACTCCTGGCCACACCGAAGGCAGCATTTGCCTCTACTTCCCTGCCGAGAAAAAGCTGATTGCAGGCGACACGCTATTCGCCGGCTCCATTGGCCGCACCGATCTCCCCGGCGGCTCAATGCAAAAGATCATGCAATCGCTGCGCGGCACGGTCCTCGCGTTGCCGGATGAAACTGTGGTTGTGCCCGGCCATGGGCCGATGACGACGATCGGTGAGGAGCGGGAGAGCAACCCGTTTCTGCAATAACCGCGGCCTCATTCTGTGTATTCCGTTTCTTCCGGCACGTCCGTCAGACTCTCGAACAAGACTTGGTAGCCGTCAGGATCGGTCAGCCCGGTCACCCACATGGCATTACCGACGAACGGTCGCCGCACCGCAAGCCCGCGCTGCCTCGCCTGATGGTAGATGGCCAGCGCGTCCTGGCAAATGAAGTATATTGACACGCCCTCGCCCAGCTTGCCGGCCGGCATTCGATCTTTAAGAAACTCCTGGAGCATGAGCGAAGCCCCGCCGAGTTTGAGCCAACACCAGCGCACTCGCCCCTCGACGATCCATTTGTTGGTCATCACAAAACCCAGGCCGTCGACATAGAACCGGAGCGACGCCTCCATATTTGTGACGCCAAAAAAAGGTACAGATTCCTGAACGTTGGCAACCGTTCTTGTTTCAGCAGCCGTTTCCGCGTTCATCGCTACACCTCGATCCTCGAGCTTCGATTCATCGGCCGGATTGCTGCTGCAACACTCGCGTCAGCCCCTCCGAGAACTCAGATTCCGGCGTAATCAGGCTCAGAATCATATACCCCTCGCCCGGAAAATCATAAAAGTGTCCAGGATGCGCCAGAACCGATTTCTCCCTCAGCAGGCCAACCGCCAATTCCTCATCGCTTCGAGTTACCGGAACGCGCAGCACCCCATACCATCCGCCTTCCACCCGCAAACGTTGGCAGGCTTGCTGCGCCGCAATCTGGCGATCGAACTCCGCCAGATTGGCACGCACGCGGGCGAGCAGTTGTTTCTGAATGTCCCTGCGCTGCGCAAGGAGCAGCGGCATTGCCCACTGAATCGGCGCGCTCATGGAAAGATATGTATCGGCAATCACCTCCAGCCGTGCCATTGCCTCTGAAACTTCGGACCCCGGCCCGCTGGCCGCGACCCACGCCACTTTCATCTGCGGCAACCCCGAAATCTTCGACAAACCACTAAGCGTGAACGTGAGCGCGCCGCGGTTGCCGGCGAAGCTCGGGTGCGGAGCTTCATCAAGAGCGTAGTCGAGAAACACTTCGTCGGCGATCAACGCCAGCCCGTGCTTCCGGCAAATTTCGTTCAACAACTCGCGCTCTTCGGGGTGCACGAAAGACCCAGTGGGATTATTCGGATGAACTGCCACCACGCCGCGCGCTCGCTCGGTTACCGCCCTCTCAAGCGATGAGAAGTCGATCTCCCATCCATGGTCGTAGATCAACGGGTACGGCACCAGCTTCACGTCGTGCAGGTCGGCAAGAAATTCAAATAAAGGGTAACTTGGCTTCGGCACGAGCAACTCGTCGCCCCCATTGCAAAGCAGGCGGAAAACAAATGAATAGCCTTCGCTCGTGCTGGTAGTAAGGGTGAGCCGCTCGCAATCGAAATCAGCGATCCCTTGTTCCCGGTAGTAACTCGCAATCGCCTCACGCGCGATTGTGAGTCCCTTAGGCTGGGGGTCGTAATCCAGCGCCCGCGGCGACGACAGCGCCTTCAGAATTTCGCTTTCGTCATACCGCAAACCTGCGCGCGTTGGATTTGAGAGAGTCAGGTCGAGCACACGCTCTCCGCGCAGCTGCGCTTCTTCTATCGCCTCACTCAGGCGGTTGCGAGTAAGCTTCCAGTTGGTACGCAGGGAAAACATCGGATTTGAGCGAACGCTTATCGTCCCATCATGACATTCAGCACCGTCTTGTTACCGGCATAACCGACGTGGGCCTTGGTTGGGCTTGCGGCCAGCCAGTGCCACCAGCTGTTGCGCACGTACACGTTGTCGACGTTTATGCCGGCTATCGCCGGCACATGCCACGTAAGCAAATCGCTGGGGTCGCTCCAGGCGATGATTTGCGGTGCCGCCGACTGTTCCGTCAGATTTCGACCGCGGCGATATTCTTCCCGCAACCTGCCCCACACCGCCATGCGCTTGCTTAAGGTCGTGACGGCTTGGGGCTGCGCCTGAGCTGAAACGGCGGAAACCGGATTAGGCATTTCCTCATTTGCCAGCTCCAGCAATGCAACCTGGTTCGCAAAAAAGTACACCAGCGAAGTGCGTTCCAGGATGTAGCGCGCGGCATCGTCCTCGATACTGTTGGTCTGCCCAGACGTTTGGCCGTTCAGCATAGAGTCATCCAATTGGCCTATATTCAGAGTTGAAAAGACGAGGTAACTTCCCAGACTGTGCGAGACGACGATAAACTCGCGATCCGTTCCCTGCCTGCTCTTAAGCTCCTGCTGCCACTCGCTTGTCTTCGTGCCGTTGGCGCGAAAACCCGCCGATTTCACGAATAATTGCCGCATCCCTTCGCGAAAAACATCGCGCATGGAGCCCACGGCAAGAAATGCGTCGGAGACTCCCCAATCGAGAATGCTGTTCTTCAACGATCGGTTGAGCCAGGCTCCCCTGCGTGGCAGTGATTTCAGTTTTGCAACATCTTCAGGTGTGACCCATTGGTAGGATTTAAAACGGCCGGCGTGCTGCGCGTCTACCTGAGTTTGCTTCGCGCATAGTTCAAGAAGCGCGGAATCAGGCCCGGCAAGCTGGGCCTCGCCAGGGATGATATTGCGGCACTTGAGCGGAAATACTAGCGGCCACCAGTTGATCTCATCGACCACGACTGGTCCGCCGTCGCTCCGCTTCAGCAGGTAATGATCGACAAATGGAACCGAGGCGCTCCACTCCGTTGCGCTCGACCATATTGGCGTACCCATGTACTCGAACCCAGGCGGGTTCGCGCCGATCTGAAAAATCCCCCGGTCCACGTATTCCCTTTCCACTGGAACAGGAGTGTCCGGCATTTGGCATCCCTCGAGGAAGCCGCATATGCCCCTCTGAAATGTCCACGAATCTCCAGCGCCCAGGGCATCCATCCCGTGCACGTAGAGAATATGTACCGGGCGCTGCTCCGCGCTGTGCAAGGATTGTCCAATCGAAGACATGTCACTAAGATGTTGCGGACCGTCGTCGACCACTTTGCCCTCGGCTTGGAAGGTCCCTAGAACGGCGATGAGCGACAGAGCAACGAAAACCGTAGAAGCGTGCAAAAACATGTCGTTCCTCCTCTTCTCACCTTTGGGATTGCAATCGTAAGGATTTCAGGCGGGGACAAGAATACCCTGAAACGGCGACAGAAGTATGGGGATACGGGTGTGCGCTCGGAGTAGTTTCCCGTTTGTGGACGCGCGCTTGATTGCAGCGTCTCCGACGACGGCTTGGCAGGCTGCTTTCGCCGACATTCCCAGAGTCGGCAAATCGCCGGGTACGGTCACCGAACAGGAGCCCCCGATCGTCACTTATCACCTTTTCCCTCTTTCTAAGCAGTCCGTGCGCCTGCTTGGCAACATCTAATTAATCAGAGAAGCGTTCTTCGTGGGTAAGGAGGCTTGTATGAATAAGCCCTGTTTTTTTCACAACCTGAATATCGCATTGCTGATTGCAGCTGCCTGCATTTGGGCAGGAGCCGATGTTGCGGCTCAAACTCCTCAGCCCGGTGGAGTTCCCGTTCATACGGTTGTTACTGTTGAAGCTCACAAGGGCTCCAGTCCGGTGATCAATCGCGAAGACGTCATGGTCTACCAGGGAAAGGATCGCGACCAGGTCGTCGACTGGGTTCCGGCGCAAGAAGATCATGCTGCGCTGGAGTTCTTCATTCTGATCGACGATTCCTCCAACAGCACTCTCGGCACCCAATTGAACGACATCCGCAAGTTCATTGATGCGCAACCCCCATCTGCAAAGATTGGAGTTGCCTACATGCAAAACGGTGCCGCACAAATCGTGCAGAATCTCACCACTGACCATCAGGCTGCCGAAAATGCTTTCCGGCTTCCGCTCGGCACCTTCGGTGCCAATGCCAGCCCCTATTTTTCGTTGAGTGATCTGGTCAAACGCTGGCCATCCAGCAATGCACGCCGGGAGGTTCTCGTGGTTTCAAACGGCGTCGATCCTTACTATGGCATTGGAGACTTGCTCGATCCCTATCTCCAGACCGCCATAGAAGACGCTCAACGCGCGGGTATCATCGTTTCCGCCATCTACACGCCCGGAATCGGCCATTTCGGCCACAGTTATTGGCTGACGTACTGGGGCCAGCTTTATCTGGCCGAGCTTGCAGAAAAAACCGGAGGCGAAGCCTATTACATCGGTTTCACCGGCCCGCCGGTAGCCTTTGCGCCCTATCTCGATGAGCAGGCGAATCGCCTGAACCACCAGTTTCTATTGACATTTCTCGCCAGGCCACCAAAGAAAGCCGGATTGCAGGCGATAAGGATCAAGACGGAAGTGCCAAACGCCGACCTGGTGGCGCCGCATGCGGTTTACGTGCCCACAAACCCGTGAGTCAGTCATTTTGCCACGAACGATCGCTCTAGTCAGGCTAGCAAAGGACGAGGGATTCAGGAGTGATGGAGCAACTCCTGGATCGCTTTCTTGATCATTGCTGCACGCTCTATCACGGTTGCGGGGTTGATGATCACTATCTCAAAACCGTAGTCTCGATAGGTTTTTTCGTGGATGGCTTCGAAGCGTAGCGTTTCCTCGAAACTGATTCGCCGCGCCTCGGTCGATGTAATGAAACCGAGATTTTGAATGAAGAAGACATGGTTTTGAAAAATAGCATCCTGCTTGAGGCGCTGCAGTTCGTGCATAAGCAGGTCAGACAAGGGATAGCCGAGGTAGGCCGCAAGCGCCGCGGTACAAAACGCCGAGCGATCGTGGAACTGCACTTCATCGGGTTGCGTCGACGCGCGCATCTGGCGTTGTCGTTGCAAGTTTGCGACTGCATCGATGAAGGAGGCTCGCTTCCATGGTTCCGCGTTTCCCAGCGCTTGCTCTAAACTGATCACATCGGTAGCCGCTTCTTCGATCACGCTGAATCCCTCGACTTCCAGCAGGCGAATGAGTGCGGTTTTGCCGGAGCCGGGCGCTCCGGTTACGATAAATCGCTTCATGGCGTTTAGGATAAGGTTGGCCCCGGACGTCACGACTTCGCGAAAGCCTCTTTGTTCACGACGAATGGCATCTTGGTGATATCTCCGCCGTAGTTGCCTTCGAGCACATCGATCAATCCTTGCACGCAGCGTCCAGCCATGCCTTTGTCGGGATCGGTCGAGAGGCGTGTAATGCGCGCCGCGCTGGCAAAATGCGGATATAAGCGGCAGCGATCCGCGATGGTTGGGTCGCGCAGCGGAGAATCCGCAGGCAAAGGCTCTTTAGCATAAACATCCAGCGCCGCGCCGGCGATGCGATTCTCACGCAAAGCTTGCGCGAGGGCGGCCTCATCCACCACCGGCCCCCGCGAATCGTTGATGAGAAATGCCGTCGGCTTCATCATTCGCAGCGTCCGCTCGTTGAACAGATGATAAGTCGGCGTGGGGCTTTCCCCTGGCCTCAGCAGCGGAACGTGTATGCTCACGAAATCCGCATCATGCAGCGCCTCTTCAAAGGGCACATATTTGATCCAGTTGTGCTCCTTCGAAATCCCCCGCGCGTGGCGCAGGTTCATAACCTCCTGAATTGCGTTGATGTAGTTGTGATTCTCATAGGCCGGGTCGTAGCACAACACGTTCATATCGAATCCAGCGCATTTTTTGATCAGCGCCAGCCCGATTCGCCCTGTACCAATCACCGCGATGGTCTTGCCGGTAACTTCATCCCCAAGGAACGGCAAATACGGATGCCAGTATCCCCATTCGTTGTCGCGGGTAAGGTGCTCGGCAGGCCACATCTTGCGCGCCAGCGCGCCCATCATGAAGAAAGCAAACTCGGCAGTTGCTTCCGTCAAAACGTCCGGCGTGTGCGTAAAAGGAATCTTGTAGCGGTTGGCGTCAGCGCGATTGATATTGTCGAATCCCACAGCGTACTGCGCCACTACCTTCAATGTGCGTGGAGACGCCCCAAAAACCTCTGCGTCGAGCGGATCGCGCAGTGTGGTAATGAGTCCATCAATTCCAGACTTCACCTTGTCGACGATCAGACTTTTCGGCGGCGGCTCCGGCTTCGGATATACCTCTACCTCATAGCCGCGCGTGCGCAGCAGATTGACGGCATCCCCGATATCACAGGTGGCAAAAACGCGAAATTTGTTCTCCATGATTTTCCTGTTTGTAATGCCAGCACTGGCTCCAGCGCAAGCACTCTAGCCACTGTTATTCAAAGGGGATGACTTCTGCCACGCAGACGTGGAACCAGCCGAAAAGCCTCGACAACCTACTCCACCGTTACTGATTTCGCGAGATTCCGCGGCTGATCCACGTCGCATCCCCGCAGCGTCGCAATGTGATAAGCCAACAATTGCAATGGAACAATCTCCAGAGTCGGGGAAAGATTCTCCGCCGCTGCAGGCACATAAAGTACGAAATCAGCGGCTTCCTTGATTTCCTCATCGCCTTCCGACGCCAAGGCGATCACTACCCCCGAGCGCGCTTTCACTTCTTTCAAATTCGACATCGTCTTCTCATAGCGCAGCATCGAACCCGGATTGTTGGTGTCCCGGGTCGCCACGATTACCACCGGCAGGTTTTCATCGATCAGAGCGTTCGGCCCATGTTTCATCTCGCCCGCGGGATAACCCTCCGCATGAATGTAAGAAATCTCCTTCAGCTTGAGCGCGCCTTCGAGCGCAATCGGATAGTGAATGCCCCGTCCCAGAAAGAGAAAATCCTGCGCCCGCTGAAATCGCTTGGCCAGTTCCTCACACTTTTCATCGTGCGTAAGGATGTTTTCCAGCCTGGCGGGAATCAGTGCAAGTTCTTGAGCAGCCGCACGGATTTGCTCCGCAGTCATGGCTCCGCGCACCTGCGCCAGATAAAGGGCAAACAGATATAAGGCCGTTAACTGGGAGGTAAACGCTTTGGTTGAAGCCACGCCGATCTCGGGCCCGGCATGCGTATAGATTGTCCCCGCGGCTTCGCGCGTTATCATCGACCCAACCACATTGCAGATGGCCAGCGTCGGCGATCCTTTGGATTTTGCTTCACGTTGCGCGGCAATCGTGTCGGCGGTTTCGCCAGACTGCGAAATGACCAGCGTGAGCGTGTTCGTATCCACAATCGGATTGCGATAGCGCCACTCGCTCCCATAGTCCACTTCCACCGGAATCCGCGCCAGACTCTCAATCATGAACTTGCCGGCCAGCCCTGCGTGCCAACTGGTACCGCAGGCCACAATGTTGATTTTCTTTGCGGCGCGGAATTCCGCCTCGCTCAGGTGCATCTCGTCGAGAAATATCCGGCCGGCGTCGAGCGAGATTCTTCCCAGGGTCGTGTCGCGGACGGCACGCGGCTGCTCATAGATTTCCTTGAGCATGAAATGCTTGAAGCCGCCCTTTTCCGCCATGATCGGATCCCAGGTCACATGCTGGATCTGCCGATCAATCCGTTTTCCCTCGAAATCAGTCAGCTTCACACCCTGCGGCGTCACCACAGCAAGGTCTCCATCGGCGAGGAAGAAAATATCTCGTGTGTGATAAAGAATGGCGGGCACGTCGGAGGCTACAAAAAACTCATCCTTACCTAGTCCCACAACCAGCGGAGGCCCGTTGCGCGCAGCCACGATCTGGTCGGGTTCATCCACCGACATTACGGCCAACGCGAACACACCGGTTAACTCTCTCACGCTCCGGCGAACCGCTTCTTCGAGACTGGGATGATGTCCGTTGCCGCTCTTGAAAAGATGCTTCTCGATCAGATGGGCGATAACCTCCGTATCAGTTTCGGTGGTGAATCTGTGGCCTTGATCGATCAGCTTCTTCTTCAGGCTGAGATAGTTCTCGACGATGCCGTTGTGAACGACGACAATCTTGCCAGTGCAGTCGCGATGCGGATGTGCGTTTTCTTCAGTCGGCCGTCCGTGAGTCGCCCAACGGGTATGCCCAATGCCATAGGTGCCGTGAAGAGGCTTCGACCGGATGACCTCTTCGAGGTTGCGCAGCTTGCCTTCGGCGCGGCGGACCTGCAATTTGTCTCCGTTGCCGGCTACGGCAATGCCCGCCGAATCATATCCGCGGTACTCCAGGCGTCTCAGTCCGTCGACAATAACCGCAACCACTTCTTTGTTGCCAACGTAGCCGACAATGCCACACATGCAGTACTCCCATTCACTCCGCCAGCGAGCAGCGGCATTCCTCGATAACCGGATTAGTAAGCACTTCCCGTGCGATGCGCTCCACCTCGGCCTGCGCCTCTTCCCGGCCCAGTCCCCCATCCAGTGTAATTTCGAAGAATTTTCCCTGGCGAACTTCTTCCAGCCCGCGGTAACCCATTTTCTGAAGCGCGCCTTGAATTGTTTTTCCCTGAGGGTCGAGAACGGTTTTCTTGAGCGAAACGTAAACGTAGGCTTTCATGCAGAGTTTAATTATACGTTAGGACCAGAATTGCCCTGGGAAATGGTCGGCGGTCGGAAGCCGCCTGGAGGTCATTCCAAAGTCTGCCGAATCTGCTTCTCCAAATCTTCCGCAGCTCGTTTTAGAACCGCGCGATAGCGCTCGTCCGAGCTCCGTTCAAATTGCTGCCTTACACTCTCCAACGAGAGGCGAAGCCTTTCCCTGGCGCGAATGCGTTCCTTATCTTCTTCCTTCAGACGCGGCTTAGGAGCTGTCAGGCGCTGATTGACCTCGTCCTGTTGCGCCTCGACTGACTTGCTTTCCCAACCGCGCGCCATAGGCAAATTATATGCTGGTACGTGGCAACATCCGCCGCCGACGCGCCGCCGGTCTCTTCCGGGGTTTGTTCCAAAAAGCGAACACAACAGGAAAGACTGTTCCAGCGGCGCTAATTGTGCTTATAATTGCGCTGGCATCCGTAGATACCCAGGCGTGTCATGAGGGGGGCACGCTCTTCGGAGCTTTGCAGTGCGTCTTTTGTCCGTCCCTCGATTGCAAGCGGGAACGCAACGCCCTCTTGCTTTGCTGGAAATTGCAAAGCAGTTGACGTTTCGCCAGTCCCCGGCTGAGATACTCACTAATCTCGCCGACTCGCTGTGTACGATCGTTTCCCTGGATTGCGTCACCCTCGATCTGCGCGCCCTGGCTCGGCCGCTGCTAAGAGCATACATACGCGAGGGAACACAGTGGCCGCGCGCCATCGTTGAGATTCCTCCGGAGTTCGGCGCACAGTCGGTATGGCGCAACCGGGCCGTGCTTTCTATCGGCGATATTGCGACGGATAAGACTTTTGGCCACTCCTGGCTGCGCGACCGCGGAATCCGTTGTTATTGCGCCTTTCCCTTGATCGCTCTTCACGAAAAACTGGGCGCGCTTGGCTTCGGTAGCCAGCATCCCTATGCATTCAGCGATGATGATATCGAGTTTCTCCGCCAGGTCTGCAAACTCGCCGCTCTGGCGCTGGACCAAGGCCTTCCGCACAGGGCGCTCGAAGAAGAACGAGCAGGCCTCCGCTTGCTGTTTGAAATCAGCGAGCTTTGCGCCCGAACCTTCGACTTGCGGCGCCTAATTACCAGCATTCTGTTCGCACTGCGAAAGTGGAACCCAGAAGATTATGTGGGCATGTACCTTTACGACGGCGGCTCGCGTTCGCTGCGTTTGCATATGTCCGATCCGCAGTGGGCCGCAAAAATGGCGCCCAACGCCCTGGCTCCCATTCACGGCACCCTCGCCGGACAAGTTTTCCGCTCCGGCCGTAAAGCGGTTTTTGACCGCGCCGCTCTCACCAGGCTTTCTCTTCCCTCGGTCAAGCGGGGAACCGCACTGGGAGTGAAATCTCTATGCCTTATTCCCCTGGTTACCGCTAAGGGCCCTCTGGGAGTGTTGAAGGCAGCCAGCCGCAAGAATCACGCTTTCTCGCACCGGAATGTCGAATTGCTCGAGCAAGTGGCAGCAATTGTTACCCCGGCTCTTGACCGCGCCCACAGCGCCAGAGACTTCCAACTGCATCATTCCGCCCCAGCCTTAAACGCCAAAACTGTGGCCATGGATACTTCCAAACCGGCGGGCTCCCTGCCCGATCAAACCACGAACGCCTGGTTCGGGGATCAAAGCGCCATCGCTGCCTCCGAGCCACTGCTGCATGCGTATCTCAGCGCCTCCCGAGTCGGGCTCGGCATTGTGGATACCGATTTCCGTTGCGTCGCCATAAACGGCACTCTCGCCGAAATTAACGGTATACCTCCCGAACAGCATTTGGGGAAACCTCTTCGCGAGATTCTCGGTGACGTTGCGGAGCTGATCGAGTCGATGTTCCGGCAGGTGTTGACCACGCGCGAACCCCTGATGAATGTGCAGGTCAGCACCGTTTTGCCCAACTCATCCGAACCCACTCACGCTCGCGTGCACATCGTTCCTATAAAGGACGCCGCGGGTGAGGTCCGCCACATCGGCGGAATCGTGGTCGAAACCACTGAGCAGAAAAAGCTCGAACAGTCTCTGCGTGGCATCTCGGAGAAACTGGCAACCGAGAGAAAGCGGCAACAGCTCATGCTGGAGATTACCGGCCTGCTGGCTTCGAAATGGGATGCAGAGAGCACGTTTGGCCAGGTCTCTGCGTATCTGCGAAGAGTCCTTCGCCAGGAATATGCCGCGCTTGCCATACGTGACGCGAAAACCGGAAGGTTGGTCCGCCGGGCCATGGATTTTCCCTTAGGTAAAAGCCATGCGGCGGGCGAGCAAATCAGCATCGCGCCTGTCTCCGGAGGCCGCGCCCTACGAGCGCGTTCCCCTCTTATTCTGACCAGCGCCGAGATGAAGGACTCCGATCCCGACACCGCTTCCAACCTGGTCACCGAAGGAATCAAGTCGCTGTGTTGCGTTCCCCTTGTGCATGCCAGGGATTCTCTTGGCGTTCTGGTCCTCGGTAGTACGCGCGCGAATGCCTTCCATGACGACGACCTCACCCTGCTGAATCATGTTGCCTCGCAGCTTGCGATCGCGTTGGAGAACGACCGCATCGCTTGCGAGATCAAACAACTTAAACGCAAGCTGGAGCATGAGAAGAGCTATCTCGAAGGCGAGAGCCGCTCCTTGCCGCAATTTGAGGAAATCGTCGGCGAAGGCCAGGCCCTCAAACAAGTATTGGAGCACGCCCTGGTCGTCGCGCCCAGCGACGCCACTGTCCTTCTGCTTGGTGAAACCGGCACCGGCAAAGGTCTCATCGCGCAGCTTATTCACCAGTGCAGCGCTCGCAAAAATCGTAATTTTGTCACTCTGAACTGTGCCGCCATCCCCACCGGTTTGCTGGAAAGCGAGCTGTTCGGTCACGAAAAAGGCGCCTTCACCGGAGCCGTCAGCCGGAAGGTCGGCCGCCTCGAACTCGCCCACAATGGCACGCTTTTCCTCGACGAAATCGGCGAGATTCCCATGGAGCTCCAGCCCAAACTGCTGCGCGTCTTGCAGGACCACGAGTTCGAACGTCTAGGAGACACGAAAACCATCAAAGTCGACCTTCGCCTGATCGCCGCTACCAACCGCGACCTCAGCAAGAGCGTAGCCAACAAGGAGTTTCGCAGCGACCTGTTCTATCGCCTCAATGTTTTTCCCATCCGCATGCCAGCCCTGCGTGAGCGCACGGAAGATATCCCTCTGCTGGTTCGGCATTTTGTCAGAAAATTTAGCGCACGCATGGCGCGTGCGATCGAACTCATTCCTACCGAAACCATGGACGCACTGGTCAATTGGCATTGGCCAGGCAATGTGCGTGAACTCGAAAACCTGATCGAGCGCTCGGTCATTCTCACGGAAGCTTCCTCTCTCAGCGTGCCTCTGCATGAACTCAAGAGCCATGCCGGAGAATCTGCGATCTCCTCGCTCGCTGAAACCGAACGCGAACACATAATTCGCGTGCTGCGTGAGACCGGCGGGATGCTCTCCGGCCACGGAGGTGCTGCCCAGCGCCTTGGTTTGAAACGCACCACCCTCCAATCCAAAATGCAGCGTCTCGGAATCACCCGCCAGGATTATGCTCGCCATCACCCGAGGAAGACCGTGGGTACTTGATTCTGCCCATGAAACCGCGGTGGATTTGCTGTTTGCTTTAACTTAACGCGACAAAGATTTTCATTTCTTCCTACACATTTCCGCTCCACAATCTGGCTCGAAGGTTTTGGCCACCTGCAATCCTCGCAAGTGCCGAATTCTTCCTGCCCTGCCGATAGGTCGGCAGGATCCCAAGCCCACGACCCCGCCTGACCGTGAACTCTTGCCCTTTTCTGGCGAATTCGTCGTGGACCGTTCTGGCACTACGATTGCTAGTACGTCCCGCATCCGGAAGTATCAAAGTCTTGGGGCCGGTTTTCCCGAACGTGGATGGATGAGCGGGGGCGCTCATCAATCTCTGGCCGCATCCCGGATTTAGGGGTGAACCGTGTTAGTAAGTAGAAGCTACCAGCCGAGTAGTCTCATCCGTAGTCTGCCCAATCCAGCCTCCCAGCTCCTGCGCAATGAAAACCACAGAATTGTGCGGCGTAATTATGTCACCGGCTTTCCAGCCCGCAATTCCCATCCTGAAGAACGCGATCCTCTTTATCTGTTTGCCTGTCAGCTGGAATGGGAAAGATCTGCTCAAACCTCCGCCGCATGGGAGGTTATCGCAGCGGCACGCAGCTCTCACCTCGATACCCGCGCTCACGCTCGCGCCCTGCTGGAGCGCTCTCTGTCGCCCGAGCTGAAGCCTCCGGAAGATTCCAGCGGACCTGGCGCCGAGCGGCGAAATTTTCACTTGGAGGCAGGCATGAGAGCATCTTTCGGTCTCGACATCATTGAGAGCTGCGTCGGCTGCAAGGCCAGCCGCGACGGTTTCTTCTGTCGCTTTTCGCAGAACGCCCTGCGTACCTTCGACGCCGTCAGTCACCACATCGTCATGCCAGCCGGCGCCGTGCTTTTCATCGAAGGTCAAAAGCCCATCGGTATCTTCGTACTCTGTTCCGGCTCCGTTCGCTTGTTCACCACCTCGAAGGAAGGCAAGGTCCTGGTTCTCAAACAGGCGTCAGCAGGCGAAGTCCTGGGTTTAAGCGCCGCCCTTTCCGGCACCAACTACGAATTGACTGCCAAAGCCGCCACTTCGTGCCAGTTAGATTTCATCGCCCGCCCCGATCTGATGACGTTGTTGCAAAACGAGGGCGAACTGGGCGTGCGCTCCGCTCTTTGGTTAAGCCGTGAGTTCCAGGGCGCCTGCCGCGACATCCACGACCTTGTCCTATCGCGCTCCTCTTCGGGAAAATTGGCCAGGCTATTGTTAGCTTCATGCCCTGCTCTGCCCCTTCCCGGGCGTAAGGAGTTCCCTCTGACCGCTACCATGACACATGAAGAAATGGCACAACGCATCGGTACCTCGCGTGAAACCGTCACCCGCTGGCTCACCGAAATGAGGAAAAAGCGGGTAATCCGCTGGCACGGCGATACCTTGGTTATCCGCGACCGTTCCGCTCTCGAAGCCATGACGGTCTAGGTCTTCCCCCCGCCGGGGGGTGGCGGCCAGTCTGCGCCGCCCTCCGGTTCTCCCTTAGCGCAATCTGCACATCTGCGAAGGCTCGGCAGGATTTGGAACCCGGCCTTGGCATGGCTAAATTCGTCAGATCGTCCTCGAGCGCATAATGTTTTATACTGGCTCTCTGCACCAGCCTCCCGGGGAAAACAAGGCGGTTTCCAAGACGAATGGCAAAGGGCCGCCTGACAGGTGCACGGCAGTTTCCCCGGCAGAGAAAGACGCACGCACCCCGCGCATGGCACGGACTTCGCTCGACGACCCTCGTTACTACATCAATCGCGACACCTCCTGGCTCGAATTCAATCGTCGCGTGCTCGAGGAGGCCCAGGACGAGGGCAATCCGCTGCTTGAGCGGCTGAAATTTCTCGCCATTACCGCCGGCAATCTCGATGAGTTTTTCGAGATTCGCGTCGCCGGCATGGTGCAACAGATCGAAGACGGCTACAACGAGGCCGGTCCCGATGGCTTGTCGTTGATCGAGAAGCGCGACGCTCTCTCCAAGCTCACCCACCAGTTCGTCGATGACCAATATGACTGCTGGAACACGCTGCGGCCTCTGCTGGCCGAGCATGGCATTCGCCTTCTGGCTCTTCACGAACTCGATGCGGAGGCCCGCCGTTTCGTCGACGGCTATTGCGAAAAGGAACTCGATCCGCTGTTGACGCCGGTTACAGTTGACCCTTCGCACCCGTTTCCGCGCGTGATCAACAAGGCGCTGTGTTTGGGATTTCTACTGCGCCGCCGGCGTCGCTCCGCCATTACCTATACTGGCGTGGTTTCCGTTCCGCGCGCATTGCCCCGCCTGGTTCGCTTGCCGTCGGACAACACCATCGATTTCATTTTTCTCGCCGATCTGGTCGCTCACCACGCGCAAGGCATGTACCACGGCTATGACATCGTTTCCTCGGCGCCGTTCCGCGTCACCCGTAACAGCAATCTTTACTTGCAGGAGGAAGAAGCCCGCAGCGTCCTCGAATCGGTCCGTGCGGAGCTTCACAACCGCCGCAAAGGCGATGCCGTCCGCATGGAGATCGAAGCTGACGCCGACCCTGAGGTCATCGAGCGCCTGCGCACGGTCTTCGAGCTCGACTCCTGGCAGGTTTTCCCGGTGAACGGCCCGGTGAACCTTTCGCGGCTGTTCAATGTCTACGAACAGGTTCAGCGCCAGGACCTGAAGTATCGCAACTTTACCCCTCGCGAATTGCGCCTCACCGCCAAGTCCCAGAACCTCTTCGAGGAGCTTCGCCGCCACGATGTTCTCCTGCACCATCCTTACGATTCCTACGACGCGGTCGTCTCGTTCATCGAGTCAGCCGCTGAAGATGATCACGTGCTCTCCATCAAGCAAACTCTGTACCGTACCAGCGAGCATTCGGCGATCGTCCCGTCGTTGATGGATGCGGCCTCGCGCAAGGAAGTCACCGCCGTGGTTGAGCTCAAGGCCCGTTTCGACGAAGCTCACAATATCCGCTGGGCGCGGGACCTCGAAGATGCGGGAGTTCAAGTCTTCCACGGCCTCGTCGGCCTGAAAACGCACTGCAAGCTTTCCCTGCTCGTCCGCCGCGACCCGGATGGCGTACCCCGCAGCTACGCTCACATCGGTACCGGCAATTACAACGCCACTACTGCCCGCATTTACACCGATCTCAGTCTCTTCACCGCTAACCCTGAAATTACCCATGCCGTCCATGAAGTCTTCAGCTTCCTCACGGCGTATGCCGAAAATCCAAGTTATGACCCGCTGCTGGTAGCGCCACTCGATCTGGCCGAAAAATGCATCGCCCTGATCGATCGCGAAACCGAACACGCTCGCCAGGGCCGCCCTGCCCGCATCATCGCCAAAATGAACGCTCTGCTCGACAAGAACATGATTCAGGCGCTGTACCGCGCCTCCCAGGCTGGGGTTGAGATCGACTTGATCGTACGGGGAATTTGCGCCCTTCGTCCCGGCGTGCGCGGAGTCAGCGACCGCGTTCGCGTGCGCAGCATTGTTGGTCGTTTCCTCGAACACAGCCGCATTTACTACTTCGCGAATGGCGGCGAGGAAGAAATCTACACCGGCAGCGCCGACTGGATGCCGCGCAATCTCTACGAACGTGTCGAAGTGCTGGTGCCATTGCGTGATGAATTTCTGCGCGAGCGCGTGCATCGCGAAATCCTGGATGCGTATCTTGCCGACAATCGCAAGGCTCGCATCCTTTTGCGTGACGGCGCTTACATTCGCGCCTGGCAGCCGATGCACGGCAGCCGCACTCGCAAACCTCCTACCGGCGCTGCCGCCTTCAGCGCGCAGGATTTCCTGATCAGCGTGGCCGAAGGCAAGCAGCTCGTCGACTTCACCCCGCCGCCTGCTCCGGCATGGAAGCGCAAAGTTTTACCGGGTAGAGTACGATAATTTCCGATGATCATCTACTTCTTGCGCCACGCCAGTGCCGGAGAGTCACTGGCCAACCCTAAAAAAGACGAGAAGCGCGCCCTTGATAAGGAAGGCATCGAGCAGTGCGGATACGTCGGTCGCGCCCTCGCCGCCATCGAGGGGCAGGTCGACGTTATTATTTCCAGCCCGCTCAAGCGTGCCACGCAGACCGCCTCGCTCGTCGGCAACGAGATGGGCTATGAAGGCAAATTGCAGATGGAATCGGCGTTACGACCGGGGGCGACGTTCTCCGACTTTCGCCGCATGCTCGAGAAGTATGCCCGCCAGGAAGCAATTATGGTCGTTGGGCACAATCCCAACCTCAGCCAGTTTCTGGGCGCCGTAATCAGCGATTCCGGCTGCGAAGCATCCGTCGATTTGAAAAAAGGAGCAGTGGCGCGCGTCGATATGCGCCGCAACTCAGGCACACTCCTGTGGTGTCTGACGCCAAAAACGTTGCGCACTCTTCACACGGCTGCGGTAGAAAGTGCCCGGCCGAAAGCCTCGCGGAAGTAGGCGGCGTCTTTTTCTACCGCCCACAATTCCAAATCCACTCCCATGCGTTGCCGCGGCACCAGCGTGAGCCGCACTTGTCCTTCGCGATGGTTGATGCGGACTTTCTGCACCGCGCGGCTTCTGCCCAAATTTAAAGCCCGCGCCAGGCGCAGCAGCAGGATCGCTTTTTGCACATTCACCCGCTCGGCAGGATCAATCGCTTTCATCGGTCCGTCTTCGATCGTCGGGCGCGATTTTCCGAGGTAACGGGCGATGGCCGCGATGATGCGCCGTTGCTGTGGAGTGTAGCCAAGAATCTCAGAGTTCGAGATGATGTAATACGTGTGCCGGTGATGGCCATTACGGTTGACATAATCTCCCACCTCATAGAGCATAGCTGCCGCCGAAAGCCATTCGCGATATTCCGGCGGCAGCCCGTGCACCGGGCGCAGCGCGGAGAACAGCAACATGGCCGAGTCGCGTACGTCCAGCGCGTGGCGCATCTCCACGCGATAATGGCTCACCGCCCGGGTGATCGATTCCCAGCGTTCCGAGGCAATCTGTTTTCCCGAGCGCGTGCTGCGGTCATGCTCGGCTGCCATCTGAGCCAACAGGCCATCTCGCAAGCCAAGAGCGGAATAACGAAATCCCTTGAGATGGCAGCGCTCGAGAAGTTCGTGGTAAACGATCGCGCCCGCGACAATGATTTCCGCACGCCGCGGCCCGATGCCCTCGATCTGCCGCCGCTTATCAACGGGCAGCCGCGCCAGTTGTTTCGCAATGCGCGCCATCTCCGCACGAGAAACTGTCGTGACCTGCCTCCTGCCGTTTTTGCGCAGATGGCTGGCCGCGCCCGCCAGCGCGGCCGCGGTTCCAGATGTGGCAATCACGTTTTGCACCCTCGCCGCGACCACACGTGATGCGATGCGGTTCACCTCGCGAGCCACGAACCCCTGCATACGTTTGATTTCTCCCTTGCGCGGCGGATCGTGGCTTAGAAATTCGTCCGTCAGACGCACCGCGCCCAGCGGAACGCTGACCATGTCGCGGATGTGGCTGCGGCTGGAAATCGTCAGTTCGCAGCTTCCGCCGCCGAGATCGATCATTAACGTTGGAGCATTGTTGATGCGCAGATTCGAGACCAATCCCAGATGGATTAGCCGCGCTTCCTCGAGCCCGGAAATGATCTCCAGTTTCCAGCCTGTCGCCGATCGCACCCACTCGAGGAAAGCCTGCGCGTTGCGGGCGTCGCGCAAGGCGCTCGTGGCCACCACTCGCACCGGATCGGTGACCACCTGTTGCGTGGCGCGGTGAAAACGCCGTAACACTTTCACCGTCTCAGCCATTGATTCGGGAGTGAGGAATCCCGACCGGAATACGCCTTCGCCCAGTCGTGTTACTTCCCGGTCTTCATGAATGGCACGCAACCGGCCGCGGATAAGGCGAGCGATTTTCAAGCGCACGGAGTTAGAGCCAATGTCGACCGCAGCGAACGTGGGCATGTGGCCAGCGCCAATAGTTTACATGCCACCTGCTCCAGCGGTCATCCAAAACCGAGGCCCAATGTTATTGGCTCGGCGTACTGCTGCGTTCGCTTCGTGCTACAGTTTTCTCGCGGGCGGTGTGTCCGCCAGTCTCCATGGAACCGCGACTGATTTGGGTCAATCTGCTGGTAAAGTTGGGCGTGGCGGCAGCCGTGTCGAGCAGCCTGGTGCGCTCGCTGGAATTCAAATCCCTCTTGTTTCGCGAAGAGCGCTCCCTGCGGCAAAAAATCTATCTGGTGCTCTGGTTTGCTCTGCCTATCACAGTGGGCGTATGGATCCGCTTTTCTGCGCAGAGTTTCCTTGCCGGCGATTTGAGCTTCGAAACCGCGCTTCTATTGGGCGTGATCGGAGGGCGCTGGACGGGCGTTTTGGGGGGCATGGTGATGGCCGTGCCGGGCGTGCTGCACGGCGAGTGGGCCCTGCTGCCTTTTCTCGCACTTTGCGGATTAGTCGCGGGGCAACTGCGGACAATGGCGCTCGATAAAGAGGACATCTGGTCCTTTTCCCCGTTCATTGATCTCAGCATCTACCGGCTGATCCGGCGCAATCTGCCGACGCCGCGCCTGTTCGACTGGCAGATCATGTTCTTCACCACCATCATTGGCATGCGCTTCGTTCAGAGTCAGATGGCACGCTATTTTCCCCATTCAATTTTCAGCCTGGACAGCAGCAATCTCTGGATCGAAGCGGCAATTTATGCGGCTTCGGCCATGGCCATCGGAATCGAGTTGAAAGTTTTCAACAGCGTACGAATTCAGATCAAACTGGAAGAGCAGGAGCGGCTGCTCCTGCATGCCCGCATGGAAGCTCTGCAAAATCAGATCAACCCCCATTTTCTATTCAACACTCTGAACTCTATTTCTTCCCTGGTGCGCTTCGATCCCGACCGTGCGCGCGATGTCATTTCCAAGCTGGCCACAATTTTGCGCCGTTTGCTCAGCACCGGAGATTCTTTTGTGCCCTTGCGTGAGGAAGTGGAATTTATCGACAACTATCTCGATATCGAAGTGGTGCGCTTCGGGCCTGAGAAACTGCGGGTAGTGAAAGATCTTGATCCGGCATCCCTCGACGTCATGGTGCCCAGCATGATTCTCCAGCCGCTGGTCGAAAACTCGATCAAGCATGGTCTGGCATCGATGGTGGAGGGCGGCAGCATCCATCTGCGCAGCCGGATGGCAGATTCCTCGCTGGTGATTGAAGTCGAAGACGACGGCGTGGGTATCGAGGCGGCACAACTAGCGAAATCGACGCGCGTGCGCGGCGCCGGCATCGGGATGTCTAACATCTACGAGCGCCTTGAGGTTTTGTATGGCGATGCGGCGCGCATGACCGTCGACAGCCACGAAGGCAAAGGAACGCTGGTTCGCATCCGCCTGCCGCGTTTGCAATCGACCGGCGCGGTTCCAGAAGCTTTTTACGAAGAACGCTCCAGCACGCGCCGGTAGTAATTCTCGTACTGGGGAACGATCTTGCTGGAGCAAAATCGCGCCTGCGCCACCGCTCGTGCGGCTTTGCCCATAGCGCGAAGCCGGCTCTCGTCGCCCAGCAGATCAATGGCATAGCCCGCCATCGTGTTGACGTCTCCAACGTCGGCCAGAAAGCCGCTCACGCCATGTTCGATGACCTCCGGTACACCCCCGGTTCGGGTCGCGATCGGCACCACTTCGCACGCCATTCCTTCGAGCGCGGCCAATCCAAACGATTCCAGTTCGCTTGGCATCAGTAAAATGTCCGCGATACCAAGTTTGTCTTGCACCTGATCTTGTTTGCCCAGGAAAAGAACGTCTTCATGAATTCCTTTTTGAACTGCCAGCCATTCCGCAACCGAGCGGTCGGGACCATCGCCGATCAGCATCAACTTTGACGGAATCTTCTTCCTCACCCGGTCGAAGATTTCCACCACATCTGAAACTCGCTTGACCGGACGGAAGTTCGAAAGATGCACCAGCAACCCTTCTCCGTTCGGGGCGTACTCGGTGCGCAGTTCGTCCCAATTCTTGCATCGGCAATAAACATCGCAGTTGACGGAATTGTAGATGACTTCAATTTCCTTCTTTACGTCGAACACCCGCATTGTGCGGTCGCGCAGGTAGTTCGATATCGCGGTGACACCGTCGCTCTGGTTGATGGAATAACGAGTGATCGGTAAATAAGAACGGTCCAGGCCAACCAGCGTTATGTCGGTGCCATGCAAAGTTGTAACGAACGGCAGGCGGCGGCCGCGAGGTCCTTCCGCCATCATCTGCCGGGCAAGCAGAGCGCTAACCGAGTGCGGAATGGCGTAGTGCACGTGCAAAAGATCCAGATCGTACAATTGCGCGACCTCCGCCATGCGCGTGGCTAGCGCCAGATCATAAGGCGGGTAATCGAACAATGGATAACGTGAGACTTCCACTTCGTGGTAATGGATGTTTGGTTCTTGTCCGCGCAGCCGGATCGGCTGGGCGTAGGAAATGAAGTGAATCTCGTGGCCGCGCTGCGCTAACTCCAGGCCAAGCTCGGTGGCGACAACCCCGCTGCCTCCATAAGTTGGGTAACCGGTGATCGCGATTTTCATTCCACCAGCCTTAGGTCATCTTATAGTTTCGTAGTTCGATGGCCGAAAAAGAAAGAGGATGCATTCTATATCGCTGTCCGTCGGCAGGAAAGAAAGATGGAAGCGGATTGGCGAGAATCAGATGACTGGCGCTCAATCAAAACGTACGCCAGTGCTTCATTGCGCGGGCTTCGGCCCCGCTTTAGTGATTCCAGGGTCCTGCTTGTCCAGATAGGCCTGGAATCTTTTTTTGGTCTCCTCGGGCACGCCAGTGAATTCAATTCCCATGCCGACTCCGGGGTCGCGGGTGCGAACCGTGGCGGTGGCCGTGACGTGCTCCTGGTCCATCCAGAAATCGACGCGCAGCACGGTCGAGACTTGCAGGGGCATCGCGGTCTCAACATAACAGCCGTTGCCGCTGATGTCTGTAGCGTTTACACGCATCGGCGTGTTGACCCTCTCGTCGCGAAATTCGAGAGGAAACGAAATCTTATGCCGCTGAAACCTGCGCCGGTTATCGGAGGTTGGCACTGGCAAGTTGGAACGCATTTCCAAGGGAAGTTGAGAAAGCCAGGGGCACTCCTGATCAGCTACCAACTGCACGCCCACCTGAATCTTCTTTACTCCCCCGGCCTCGGTAATCCAAACAACTTTGCAGCGGGCCTTTCTATTTTCAAACTGAACTCCGATCACATCGCCTACTTTCAGTTCATGCTCAAGGCCGCTGATTAACGCGCCCGTCACGCTGGCATTCTGTGCGACCGCGGTTTGGCTGAATGGCCGATCGTTGGCGCCCATTCCCCACACACGTACGCACAGGTCCAAGGTGGCACGCGGAGCTGCGCCGGAGGCTGCCATGATCCGATCTCCAGAGGGAATCTGTTAATCCGGTATTAATGATACGTCGTCAAGGGCATCTTTCTTAGGTTACGGAAGTTACCATTCTCAGGATGACGTAGTTCTACGAATTCGCGGGGCTCGGACTCGCGATCAAATCGCGGTACGAGATGAGCTCGATTCCTTTGCTGCTCAACAATGCGCGCGCCTCGGGATTTTTTAGCATTCGTAGCTCAGTTTCGCGCGATTCGCGCAGCCTCGTATTGGCAGATTGCAGCTCGGCATCGTTGTAGCCCGGATGGCAGACAAATTCCCACGTACCCTCAGGAATGATTTCGGCGATGGTTCGAAACAGTGATTCATCCAAGGCGCCCGTGACCTCGATCCCAAAAGTCCCGTCGGGCGTTATGAAACCCTCCCGCTTTGCCGCAGCTTGAAACGTTGAAGCCAGCGAGCGCAGAATCCGAACCTCAGCGTAACGTATCCACAGATTTGGTCGAGCCAATAGTTCATTGGATTGGATCGGCCTGCGCGGGCCAAACGGGTTGCGCACGGCTTTGATGCCGCATTTGCGTGCGGCTCGCAGAAGCGGTCTCAACACTGCGGGAAACAGATGCGTGTGCTTGTGGCTGTCGACGTGAGAAACTTCGATTCCGGCCGTTTGCAGCTTGCCAATCTGTGCCGTGGCTTCGATCTCCAGTTGTTCGGGATTGAGGCGTCCCGACAGGGCACGGGCAGCAAAGGATTTCAGGCCATCACGAAAACGGCCATTACCGGCCGTAAGGGACGGAAGTTTCTTTGCCTCAACTGTTGGCTGGCCATCAATCAGCACGATATGGCAGCCCACGCTCAGGCTGGGCATCGTCTTCGCCAGTCGCACTGCATCGTCGAACGCCCTACCATTTGCCATCACAGTGGAAGAAGTTACGATCCCGCATGTGTGCCCTTCGACGATGCCGCGGTTTATTCCCGCGGTGAATCCGAAGTCGTCGGCATTGACGATCAGGCGGCGCACCGACCAGTCTAGCAGCGATAAACTTTCGGGTTGGAATTCAATGATCAATCTTTATTCAGGACTTGCCACCGGAGTTTTGGCTATCCACGCCATCTTCATCCTGTGGGTGATTCTCGGCGCACTCGTGGCCCGCTCCCATCGCTGGCTGCGCTGGCTCCATATTGTTTGTTTGGCGTGGGGAATTCTGGTCGAAGTTCTTCCTTGGCCATGCCCGCTGACTTTGCTGGAAAACTGGCTGGAGGCGAAGGCGGGAGTCACTCCATACGCAGGCGGCTTTCTGCTGCACTATCTCGATGCGCTCGTTTATCCCAACGTCTCTCCTCGCGCACTGATGATCGCGGGACTAGCTGTCTGTTTTCTGAACCTGGCCATTTATGCTGGAGACTTGGGGCGGCGCCGCTCCCGAAAAGTAACCTGATCAACTCCGGCCGCGATTGTACAATTTGGCTGTCACCAAATGGCGGACGAGCTAAAGCGCACTGTTGTCTGGAAAAGCCTGGCAATTGACGGCGCAGATTATTGCTCGCTTTGGCGCACCACCGAAGGCTGGATGCTGAAAGGCACGGTCGTCGGAGCGGTCAAGGACGGGCGCTCCAATTCGCAACCGCTGCTGGTCAGCTATGAAATTCATTGCGACGAAAACTGGCTCACGCACCGGGTTCAACTCCAGCGCACCATAGGCAGCGATGTAAAAAGTCTTACGCTGACGGTGGAAAGCCGCGGTACGTGGCGCAATTCGGACGGCGAGGAATTGGCCACGCTTCGCGGCTGCGATGACATCGATTTGTCCATAACGCCAGCTACCAACACCATTGCCATTCGCCGCCTGAATTTGCAGGTCGCGAGCAGCGAGTCAATCATTGCCGCGTGGGTAAAGTTCCCTGAGCTTACCGTTCAACCGCTATCGCAGCGCTATACTCGCGTTTCTAACAACACGTACCGCTACGCCAGCAACACCGGCTTCTCCGCCGAGATTGTGGTTGATGATCTGGGGTTGGTGACAAGCTATCCTGGCGCCTGGACGCGCCTTGCCACAGCTTAGAAGTCTATACGCTATGATGGTTATGACCGTGGGCGGTTAGCTCAGCTGGTTAGAGCGCGTGCCTTACAAGCACGAGGTCGCAGGTTCGAGTCCTGCACTGCCCACCAACCTCCGAAATGCCCATTGAAAAAGCCCGAAGTCATTGGACCCGCGAAGGCTTCGCCTAATCATTGTCCAGATATTCTTCAGGCACATCATCCTCGGGCACTTCGTGGGTATGCACCTCGCGTGTGCCGGAGTCGTCAGCCTCTTCCACTCCCTGCACGGCATCCGCTTCGAACGCGTTGCCTTCTTCCAGCAATTCATCGACGCTTTCAGAATCTGCACGCTCGCGCCGCGAGAGCCCTTGTAGATCGCCAGCCTCCATTTCGGCGGACGGTGGCATCCGTGTTGAGCGGCTGTGCCTTAAAGTAGTTCGCGTGATTCGCCGCCTCGACGCCACTTTCGATTTTGCCGCCGTCTTCTTGGGAGACTTTCGCCTCGCGGGCTTCTTCGCCCGCCATGCCTTCTTCGCGCCCTTCCCGGACCGTTTCTTAGCTTTTTTCTTGGTGGCCATGAACGCAGTCTATCACCGACGCGGTCGCACGCCGGAGACTTAGGCAGGAGGGCGCGTCAAACCCTCTACCTCACCACCGACGGCGCTGCGCGGAACCTGGTAATCTCAGAGAAGGGAGGCGCTTGTCGCTGATGCGGTGCCACGAATTTTGGTTGCCTCGTGACAACGGTTCGGCGCGAACACGACGGCATGGAATCGTACCGAACAATTGACAGTCTACCTAAAAACTTCCTAACATCTTCTTAACCCCATGCTTTCAAGTGTGGCTCGGCGCAACAGTTGAGTACTCTCGCTGTTCACCACAAATTAATTATGATCACCGTCAAAGAACTCACGAAGCGGTACGCGCGCACGACTGCCGTTGATCAGATCTCCTTCGAAGTCGCCAAGGGCCAGATCGTCGGGTTCCTCGGACCTAACGGGGCAGGAAAAACCACGACGATGCGCATGCTCACCTGCTTTCTGCCGCCGTCAGCGGGGACCGCAAAGGTGGCCGGTTTCGACGTTCTCGAACAGCCTCTCGAGGTCAAGAGACGCATCGGCTATCTTCCCGAGATGCCTCCGCTGTACCCGGAAATGGAGACGGCGGAATATTTGAAATTCGTCGGCAAGTTGAAAGGCTTGTCGGGAGCGGACTTGCGAAAGCGCGTGGACTACGTTTGTGATCGCTGTGCCGTGGCCGACGTCAGGCAAAAACTTCTAGGAAAGCTCTCTAAAGGCTACCGGCAGCGCGTCGGCCTGGCTCAGGCCATCATTCACAACCCTGCCGTGCTGATTCTCGACGAGCCAACCGCTGGCCTTGACCCGAAGCAGATTAACGAGACCCGTGACCTGATCAAAGACCTCGCGGGCGAACATACTATCATCCTCAGCACCCATATTCTTCCCGAAGTCGAGCAGACATGCGAACAGGTAATCATCATCAATAAGGGAAAACTGGTGGCTACGGATTCGGTGCGCAATTTGCAAGCGCGGGCTCGCGGCGCAGAGTCCGTGCTGGTCGAGATTGCCGGTCGCAATGGAGCCCTGGAAGTGCCCATTGTTCAGCAGAAACTTGAGCAGATTTCCGGGGTTAGCCGGGTGCTCTGCAAGCAGCAGGTCGACAGCCGCGCCGTTTTTGAAGTGGAAAGCCAGAAGGGACGGCTAGTCCGCGGCGATGTAGCGCGCACCGTGGTGCAATCCGGATGGGACCTCAACGAACTTCGGCCCGCGGCCATGAGCCTCGAAGAAATCTTCCTTCAGCTCACCGAGCAGGAATCCACGGAGGCGCAGAAGGAGAGCCCCGCCAGCAAGGAGTCGCAAAAATGAGGAACACCTGGATCATCTGCCGGAAAGAGTTGGACAGCTACTTTGTCTCATGGATCGCATACGTATTGTTGACGCTGTTTGCCGCCGCTTTCGGCTTCTTTTTTTGGACATTGGTGACAGTCTTTGTGGTTGAAGGCATGGAGATGCAGATGCGCGGCCAGATGTACCCAATGAATCTGAACGAGCAGATTATCCGGCCGTTGCTGATGAATGTCAGCGTCATCGGGCTGTTCATGATTCCTCTGATCACTATGCGCCTTTTCGCTGAGGAGAAACGGAACGGGACCATCGAACTGTTGGCGACCTCTCCTATTCGCGATCTGGAAATCATCATCGGCAAATGGCTGGCAGCGCTGATTCTGTATTCTTCTCTGCTTCTGCTCACTGCCTTGAACCTTGCATTTCTATTTAGGTATGGCAACCCTGATTGGAAGCCGCTCGCCATCGCGTACCTAGGACTGCTCTTGCAAGCAGGCGCCCTCCTTGCTATCGGAGCATTTATTTCGACGCTCACAAAGAATCAGATTATTGCCGGGGCTGCAACTTTCGTGGTCTGTCTCTTGCTTTACGTGTTCGGCTGGGTGGAAGGATTTGAAACATCCACATGGGCGCATGTTCTGGCGTACACCTCGGTAGCTACCCACTTCGATTCATTTGCCAGGGGCGTGATCGATTCTAAAGATGCAATTTTCTATCTCACTGTGATCTTCCTGGGGCTTTTCTTCACTGCTCGCTCTATGGAATCCCTGCGCTGGAGATCGTAAATGGCGAACCAATGGCTCAAGGCAAGGCAAACTAAGTATGCGGCGTATGCGGCGACCTACATCTTGGTCGTACTGGCGGCAGTGGTTCTTGTCAACGTTCTTTCTGACCGCTTCCACAAGTCGTACGATGCCACCTCGAATAAGCAGTACAGCCTCTCCGGCCAGACGACAAAGATCGTCAAAAGTCTGAAGCAACCGGCCACCATCACTTATTTCGACCAGAGCACGCGTTTCCGCGACGGCAAAGACCTGCTCGACGAATATGCGGGCTTGTCGCCCAAGGTGAAAGTGGAATACGTCGACCCTGACAAGAATCCTCAGGCCGCGCGGGAAGCGGGTATCCGCAACCTGGGAACAGCAGTCGTGCAGATTGGCGCCAAGAAAGAGGAAGCCAAGAGTATGACGGAAGAAGGCGTCACCGGCGCCTTCATCCGCGACCTGAAGAGCAGCACCCGGACAGTGTGTTTTGTCAGCGGCAGCGGCGAACACCAGATCGATGACAGCAATCGAGAGGGTCTCTCCCGCTTCAAGGATCTTCTGTCTAAAGACAACTACGAGAGCAAAACCATCAATCTGCTGCAGACTGCCGACGTACCCGGTGATTGCACCACGCTCGTTGTCGCTGGCCCAACAAGAAACTACGAACAACCGGAAGTGGATGCGATCAAGAAATATGTGGAAGGCGGCGGTCGCGCTCTCCTTACGCTCGATGCACCCTTGAAGGCCGGGCGTTCGGGAATTGCCGACAATGACGCTCTCGCCAGCGTACTCCAGGGCTGGGGCGTGACCTTGAACAAGGATTTGATTCTCGACTTGAATCCGATCGGTCAACTCGTGGGAGTCGGGCCAACGGTTGCGTTGGTCACACAGTACGAATCGCAGCCCATCGTAAGCGAAATGAAGGGAACGGCGACCGGCTTTCCTCTTTCCCGTTCTCTCGAAGTCAAGAGCACGGATAAGACCAGCGTGCAGAAGCTATTCGATTCATCTAGTAGCAGTTTGGCAACAACCAATCTGAGCTCTTCGGCAGTCAACGTCAATGATCCCAAGAATAAGAAAGGTCCGCTGACCATCGCCGCCGCGGGCAGCTATAACACGGGAAAAGAAAATTCGCAGGGACGATTTGTGGTCGTCGGCAGCTCATCTTGGCTCGACAATGGATTTATCGATTTCAACGGTAATAATGACCTGGCGTTGAACACCATCAATTGGCTTTCGTCAGATGAAGACTTGATTTCGATCCGCCCCAAGGAACGGGAAGATCGCCGTATTACTATGACGCGCGCGCAGTTGGGCTGGGTGCGGGCCACAAGTCAATTCCTGCTTCCAGGGATCGTCGTCATCGCAGGTATTGCTGTGTGGTGGAAGAGACGTTGAAACATTTTTCTGCCCGAGCTGTGATGCGAAATAGCCATGAAGCTCCGTAGCCTGATTGTCGCAACCATCGTCCTTCTGGGGCTGATGGGCACACTCTACTGGTCAGAGCACCGCAAACCCGCAGACGACACGGCAAAGGCGTCTGCTGCCACTCCTCCCACAATCCTCAAGGCGGATGAGGCAGCGATCACCAGGCTTGAGCTTAAGAAGAAGAACGCCGAGCCTGTCGTCCTCACAAAGAACAGCTCTGGCATTTGGCAGATTGTCCAGCCGACGGCGCTCAAGGCCGATCAGAGCACTGTGTCCGACGCACTTTCCACTCTGTCTTCCTTGAATTCCGAGCGCATGGTCGACGACAAGGCTTCCGATCTGAAGCAATATGGTCTCGACCAGCCAGCAGTCGAAGTGGATATCACCGCAAAAGACAAAACGCAGAAGCTCTTAATCGGAGATGAGACGCCCACTGGGAGTGCCGTTTACGCAATGCTGGGCGGCGACCCTCGCATTTTCACCATGGCCAGCTACAACAAGACCAGCATTGACAAGAGCCTGAACGATCTTCGCGACAAGCGATTGCTGAGCATAGATTCCGACAAGATTAGCCGCCTGGAGCTTATCCGCAAGAATTTGGCAATCGAGTTTGGCCGTGACAAAAATGAATGGCAAATCCTGAAACCAAAGCCGCTGCGTGCCGATAGCGACCATGTGGGAGAACTCGCCCGGAAATTGGCAGACGCCCGAATGGATCTCAGCGGATCAGGTGCGGATCCCCAGGAAGCCGCATCAGCCTTTGCTCGCGCCACGCCCCTCGCAACCGCAAAAGTCACCGATCAGTCCGGCACGCAGGAACTTCAGGTTCGAAAGAGCAAGGACGTCTACTATGCAAAGTCAACCGCCGTCGAAGGCGCCTACAAGGTTGACGCTGATCTGGCCCAGGCCCTGGATAAAGGGCTGGATGATTTTCGAAATAAGAAATTATTTGACTTCGCTTTCAACGATCCCGGCAAGATTGAAATGCACAGTAGCGCCAAGGCCTGCTTCCTGACCCGAGGCAGCGCCGGAGAAGCAGACTGGTGGTCCAACGGAAAGAAAATGGATGGTGCAAGTGTCGAGTCCTTCATTTCGAGTCTGCGTGATCTTACCTCTACTAAGTTTCCCGATTCCGGTTTTACCACTCCGGCGATACAACTCATCGTTATATCGGATAACGGGAAGCGCGTGGAGAAGGTAGACATCGCAAAGTCCGGCAACGATTACATCGCCAGGCGCGAAAACGAATCCACGCTTTATCTGCTCGATTCAAGTTCAGTAGACGCCCTGCAGAAAGCCGCTGACAACATTAAACCTGTTGTCGCACCCGCTAAGTGAAACTTCGCAACTTCGCTGCCCACGCCTAACCGGTCACGAAGGTAATTCGCCAGCTTCAATTTTTCCTGCATCTTTGATTCTTTGCGCCCACTAGATGAGACATTCTGTCTCGCGCCCCGGGTCAGAGGACAGACTGGCTCAAAATAGAGTTGGGCCGCTGCTCTGAGTACTTATGTTTTCAATGACTTAGACGCACTTAATTGGCCACCGCCGTGCACCATTCCAGTCGAGTTGCAGCATTCCTCCCCGACTTGTTTCTACGAAAGGTAAGCCATGTCGCAGAAATCAAAAGCCAAACAGGCAAACCGGGGCCAGCGCCACAGCGCCGCTTGGGGCAAGCGCTTAAGCTGGCTGTTGCTGCTCTTCCTGACCGAGGTTGCTTTCGCGCAGTTCGGCAACGTCACGCCGCGCGTCAACGGCAAGTTCGCCCGGGACCTCTCACCGTATCTTTCGCAAACCGGAGCCAATCAGATTGTCAAAGTGATCGTGACGTACCGCGCCACGCCGCAATCGGCACAGGTGACGAAGCTGCACAACCTCGGTGGAGTGCATGACCGCACGCTGAAACTGGTAAAGTCGGTCGCCATCACGATTCCGGCCAGCGCTCTGGCAGCTCTTGAGGCTGACCCGCAAGTGATTTCGGTTTCCCTCGACCACCCCATGCAAGTCGCCGACGACATCACAGACGTTCTGACAGGTGTGCCCTCGAGTTGGAATTCAGGCTACAACGGAACTGGCATTGGCGTCGCCATCATCGATAGCGGCATCAACGACAGTCATCCTGATCTCAAGAACTCTGCGGAAACTACTTCCCGTGTCCTCTATCACCAGGACTTCACCGGCACGCCAACCACCAATAGCAGCGGCGCACAGTATGATCTCTACGGTCATGGCACGCACGTCGCTGGCATCGTGGGCGGAAACGGATATCTTTCCAGCGGAAACTATGTTGGGGTTGCGCCCAATGTGAGTCTGATCGATCTGCGCGCACTGGACGAGAACGGCGCCGGCACCGATAGCACCGTCATCGCCGCCATCGAGCAGGCAATTGCACTCAAGAACACTTACAACATTCGCGTAATCAACCTCTCGCTTGGACGCGGCATTGCAGAGAGCTACACGCAAGATCCTCTCTGCCAGGCCGTGGAATCCGCGTGGAAATCCGGCATCGTGGTTGTGGTCGCCGCCGGCAACTACGGCCGCTTGAGCGTGGATGGCAGCAATGGCTATGGCACCATCACCGCTCCCGGCAACGATCCTTTTGTGATCACCGTCGGCGCTATGAAGAGCAACGGCTCTTCTTCGGTCTCAAGCGAGACTCTGGCCAGCTACAGCTCCAAAGGCCCAACCACTTACGATCATGTGGTCAAGCCTGACATCGTTGCTCCCGGCAATGATATCGTGTCGCTTGCCGCTCCCGGCGCAACGCTGGAAGAGGATTACCCGGCTGAATTCGTCACCGGAAACGACGGCAATAACGATTACTTCACTCTCAGCGGCACAAGCATGGCGACCCCCGTAATCGCGGGAGCCGCAGCTCTGCTCCTTCAAGAAAACAGCGCGCTCACACCTGACCAGGTGAAAGCTCGCTTGATGAAAACGGCTTACAAAGTATTTCCTGACTCTAGCGTGGCTTGGGTTCCGCACCTCGAAACCAACTTCACCAGTTTCTACGACCTTCTTTCGGTTGGCTCAGGCCAGCTCAACATGGCCTCGGCTGTGACTAACACGGACCTCGCTCCTGCAACTGTCGGGGCAGCCTTATCCCCGACGGTGGTTTACAACCCATCAACCGGAGTCGTCTCTCTCGTCTACGGCAACTCCAGCGTAGCCTCGACTTCGGTGGTCTGGGGGTCGTCCGTAGTCTGGGGCACGTCGGTCGTTTGGGGTTCAACGGTCAGCGGTTCCTCCGTAGTCTGGGGCGCCTCGCTGCCATGGAATGACAACCTGTTAAGCGCTTTCAGCGTGGTTTGGGGATCGAGCACTGGCACCAGCACGCAAGCCACGAGCGTAGTGTGGGGCGCGTCCGTGGGTAACGCCGATGCCGCCTTCTCTGACGCCGGAGACGACGAACAATAGCTGCGTATATGGACAAAGAAAGGAGGAAATCATGAAACCCAATACTCAGCTAACCAAGGCATTCATCGCAGTGATGGTTTTCGCGGCAGGCTTCGGCACAGCCTACGCTGGATGGTCCAGTCACACGCTTCACGTTTCGTACGCACTCGCTGTTCTGGCCCTGGCGGCAGTGACTTCGCGCATGAAGGTCAAACTGCCGGGAATCGACGGCAACATGTCAGTGAATCTGCCGTTCCTGCTGCTGGCGGTAGTGAATCTGAGTGCAGTCGAAGCCGTCGTGATCGCCTGTGTTTCAACCGCAGTGCAGTGCTGGCCGAAAGCCGGCAACAAGTTTAAGCCGGAGCAAATGCTCTTCAACATCAGCATGATGGCCTTCGCCACCAGCATGGCAAACCTGATATGGAATGCGGGCTGGCTGGGAAGAACGGCCTGGGCCTCGGAACCGCTTATGCTCGCTTCGACCACAGCCGCATTCTTCCTGGGACAAACTGCTCCAGTGGCGGGCATCATCAAGCTCGCCGAAGGCGCTGCGTTGCGCCGCATCTGGACGAGCATCGTTCAACTTTCATTCCCTTACTACGTGGTAAGCGCGGGGCTGACCTCCATGGTCAATCTGGTAAGCCATCATGTGGGCTGGCAAGCGGCCCTCTTGACCTTCCCAGTCATGTATGGAATCCATCGCTCCTACCGCGTGTACTTTGCACACAACGCGCAAGCCTTGCAACCTGTGCCTCTCACGCGGACAGCCCGCGCGGGAGCGTAATCGAGATCGGGCTTCTTAGTCCGAATTGCAGTCAGGCGGCGTTCCGAAGTTCAACCGGAACGCCGCTTTTGGTTGGCTCGACTTTTCCCCATCGTGCCTGCCATTCCCATCGAGGCTGGAGTTGAACAGACTGAAGGGTCCTTCAACCGAGCCCCCTTGGCAAATGCCACCTGACAACGTTCCGATTCTGGATCGTTTTCCTTTTTCCATCGTTTATCGATGACCGGGACGTAGTGACGATCATTGCCCTCGCGCATGCGAAGCGCAGCCGGGGTTATTGGAAGGGGAGGTATGAATGCGCTATGCCGATCCCACCCTTCGCACAAAACGCGAAGGATGGGGCACCCGGCGCAGCTGTCGGAAGCGCTCGTTTTGCCTGCAACCGGCGGTTATTCAAGTGAGCATGACTCCAACATTGCCTTCGTAAAACCGACTTTCGTGGGGTCTTTGGCAACCGTGTCGAGTCTATCTAGGAGTTTCTCGTTCTGAGAAACGCCACATTCCGCAGCCTTCCGCAAACTAGCTGCGGCATCGCTGAACCTGAGGCAAACGACATACAGCTTGCCTAGTTCTTCATACGCTTTACCCATGTGGGGGTTGATGGCGGTGGCTTTTTTGAAATCGGCGACTGCGCTTCTTGCCAATGAAGTGTCGGGATTAACTTGGGCCTTCTCGGCTGGGTCGGTGAGAGAGAAATAAAGGTTGTACTTGTTCAGAAACTGCATTTTGTAGATCTCTCCACGGACGTAGTATGCCTCTGCATCCTTGGGGGCGATTTCAACTGCATGGTTGAGATCCGCAATTGCCTCGGGGCCGAACTCGGCGATCGCGCCGAACACTCTCGGGATTCCTCCGTTTGACACTTGTGACGCTACTAACAGACTCGAATGTCCATCCTGGTCACGCTTTGCGAACGCCATTCCCCTCAATTCATACGCTTCCACATTGTCGGGGGTCTTTGTGATTGCTTTGGTGTAATCGTCGATCGCGCACTGATAGAGTTGGACTTCATTTCCGATCAGCTCAGCTGTGCTCCGGTGACTCTTGTCGGCCTCCAAAACTTGCCCCTTCACTTGATCCCCTTGTTTTTCGCACTCTTTGCCTTCTTGCAGAAGAGCAGCGGAGGACTCTGCGGCGCTGTCCTGTGCATTTCCAGGGGCCCCAGAGTGGTTCTGGTTGACGGCTTGCAGCGCGCTCCCCGGCTTCGTTGGCCGGTCGTCTGCCAATGCAGAGTGCGTCCAAACAAAAGCCATGAAAACAACGAACTGGAAATGGCGGTGACTGAACCGACCCGGAAAGAAACACATACAAATACTTCCTCCGTGCTCCCGGGGAGTATATCTGAATACTCTGTCTGTCCCGAACCAACTCAAACGCGAAGGCAACCCTGCCCCACGCTATAAGCATTCATGCGCGAAATCAGGGGAGAGTCCAACCGATCAGCAGGGCGTTGGCATGGGCCGGTGACCTATGTGGCTGGAGGATCGCAACACCCGCCGCTTGAACGCTATTTGTCAAAGACGAGCGGATGCCCCGGAGAAATCATCTTGCTGTCGCTTGGACGGAGCGACCGGACAGGAAGAATCCTGCCACACCACGCGCCACATGCGAAGGCTTGCTTTGCCTCGCCCGACTCGAAAGAGAAGGTCGGTATGCCGATCACGCCGATCAATCCTGGCTCTGGCCGAACGGCTGCGAGGGCCGAGGGATAGCCGAAATGGATCAAGTCCGTTGCGATGTGTATAACCGTCTCCCGCTTGCCCCGCCAGTCATTTGTCGTCACAGCCTGGGACTTGGTCGGGTCAAAAAGGCTGGCGATCTCGTCCTGATACGGCATCCTCCAGTCCGAGTAGCCGCCCGCGCGGAAATTCGCGCAATAGGTTTCTGCATGTTCGTAATCGATGTCCTGCCGGTTGTCTTGATCTGCCCACATGAGATTCTTCAGGGTGTCCAAGACGATTCCGTTGTTGAAAGCGGTGAAGCGGTCGTCGTGTCCGATTTCTAAGATAATTCCTTTTTTGAGCAGAGACGCCCCTGCCGCAGATCGAACGCTAGGGTCGGGATCTTGGGTTGCGCTCTTTAGTGGCTCGACGATTCGGTTATCCTCGATCCCACCAAGCGCAAAAGCAGCCTGCGTTCTAGCCTCGGCATCAGGATCTCTGAGTATTGCGATCATGGGTTCAACCGCGCGTGGATCACCGATCTCGGCCAACGCCTTTACGGAGTTAGTCCTGACGGCAGGGTTTGCATCGTGCAGGGCATCCACGAGCGGAGCGACCGAAGGGATGCCAATTTTGACTAGCGACATACGGGCCTGGACCGCAACAGAACTCCCCTCATGGAGTTGCTGCTCTAAGGGCGTCGGAGTTGATTTGAACAACTCTATGAGAGGCGCTACGGCCCTCGGATCCCCGATGTCGCCCAGGGCCTTGGCGCCGTTCCATGTAATCACGAAGGAATTAGGATTCCCCCTTATTGCCGAGATTATAGGGTCGACGGCTCGGGTCCCCATAGCACCTAGAGCCTTGGCGGCCTCGCCGTATAGTCCCCCTCCGTTCTTCGTTGACCAAACTTGAATCAGAACGTCGATTATTTTTTCAACTTTCTGCTGATCTGCTTGCGCGTCGAGAATGTGTTGATTGGAGAGACTAACCAGGGCGAGGGCGGCGTGTACTCTCAATGGTTCCCACGAAGCATCTAGCGTTTCCACGAGAGGCCCGATTGCCCTCACATCGTTACTCCTCCCGAGGTCTTCTGCGGCGGTAATCTGTTTCCCGGGATGTCGAGAATCATTCAACTGCTTGATTAGCTTTTCGACGTTCTGACCGTCGTTATGAGTTACGGTTGTCGCCCACGGTGCAACCGTGAGGATGAGCGAAGCACCGAGGAGAGCGGCTCTCAGGTTTCGACCTCCGATGCCGAATCCGAATCTTCTCATGCGACCTC
>JASHQM010000074.1 GCA_030039165.1 Candidatus Sulfotelmatobacter sp.
ATGCGGCCTGCACCAATGTTCAGATGTCCCACTTCGCTATTGCCCATCTGCCCTTCGGGCAGCCCCACGTAAGGCCCGCTGGTTTGAATCAGCGTATTGGGGTACTCCCGCAGCAGCCGGTCATACGTCGGCTTGCGCGCCAGCGCAATGGCGTTGGCCTTGGTCTCGGCGCGGTATCCCCAGCCGTCGAGAATGACCAGAATCAAAGGTTTGGGACCAGCCATATGTCTAAGAACTCCGAATAGGCAGTAATGACAGGCTGCACTACCAGATCAGCGAGATCGGATACTTTTCGAATTTGGAATCATTCGTAACAAGTTGTAATTTCTCTTCCATGCTCTGTGCGACCAGAATCCGATCGAAAGGATCGCGGTGATGCAGCGGCAACTCCTCCAGCCGCCTTACATGTTCAAAAGTAAGAGCAAGCACCGATACCCCGTTCCCCCTCAACTTTTCGCTCAGATAATCACTTACGGGGGTGGGCAGTGTCAGCTTGCCCACCTGCACCTTGGCAAGAATCTCCCATAGGCTGGCGACACTAATCCACACATCGGCAGTGGGCAGTAGAGCCTGCACCCGGCGCGACAGCTTGGTTTCGTCCTGCAACCCCCACAGCAGGACGTGCGTATCGATAAGAACCTTCATCACCAGAAGAGGTCTTCTATTTCCTTGGGCAGCGGTTCATTGAAGTCATCGGGCACCACAAATTCGCCCTTGGCCGAACCGAGCTTAAATCGGGGCCGCTGCGAGCGCACAGCCGTCAGGCGGGCCACTGGCTTGCCAGCCTTTGCGATGATGATCTCTTCTCCCAGCGCCACCCGTTCCAGCAGCTTGGAAAGATGCGTCTTGGCCTGATGAATGTTGACTTCCATGTCTTCATTTTAGCTAAGTCATAGACTAAGTCAATAGCGCGGGCATGAGACGCTATCTTGCCGGCTCCAGCAGCAGCCGATGCACTGCCGTTTCCTCGACCGCTTTCGCCGTAAACGGCAGCCCGAACGTCGTGCCTTCATACCATGCATGCCATTGATCCATATAGTCGGGGCTCAGGAAATTCCCGCTCTCGCCGGTCACAAGATTCAGAGTCGACTGATCAAGATCAGCCAGGTTCGCGGTAAAGCGCTCCGATGGACCATGATGCGGCGTAACCGCTTTCACTGTGTACTGGCTACCCGATTGCTCATGCAAGCCCGGCTCGGCCCAGTGCCGCAAAATTGGAATTTTCCCCAGCACCGGATGATCGATCTCGACCGCATTCACTTTTCCCCATCGCCACGATGCCAGATCCTGCGGCACATTCGGGTTCTCGACCGCTGCTTCCACCGCTGCCGTCAGCAGTTCGTCATAATTCGAGTATTTTTGCGGCAGCCAGCGCTTCGGTTGGTGCAACAAAATATTTTGCAGCCATACCGAGCGCATTTCCCAGTGGTAAGTCTTCCAGCTCAAAACCTCTTTCTGTTTTTCAGGGTCCTGCGGCGCAGCTCCCAGCAGCGGCTCGAGCAGCAACCGCGTCAACTGCTCCTGGCAGCGCACAGCTAGCGTGGGCGCAGCCGATACCGCACTCATTCGCCCATCCCAGTTGCGCATAATGTCCGCAGCCTGTTTCGCCCGTGCCGAGGGTTTCGCCGCGTGATCGACGGCATAAACAAAACGCTCGGCAGCAAACTGATCATTTTCCGAATGAATATCATTTTGCAACGCAAGCATGTCCCCGGTACCGAATTTCCTGCCCGACTCCAGAATGTGATAGATGCGCTCCGCTCGCCACGGCGCTTCCCACTCCACGCTCACGGAATATGGATACTGATCGGGCGTGGCCCGGCCATTCGCCGTGGCAATCACTCCCGAAGGCGGGTTGTAAATGCTGGGCAGCTTGTCAAAAGGAATATATCCGGTCCACTCATGCGCGTCGTCGGCCCCGCTGGCCGGCAGACTGCCATCGCCCGCAGCGCGAATCGGAATTCGTCCCGTTGCCTGATAGCCAATGTTGCCATCCACATCGGCATACACCACGTTTTGCCCCGGCGCATCAAGCTGCGAAAACGCCCTGCGGAATTCCTCCCAGTTCTGTGCCGAGTCAACATCGAAGAATGGCATATGCAGGCTGTCGTAAAGCGTCCAGCGCAGCGCGATCTGGCGCGCTTCACCCGGAAGTATGTCGGTGACGATCGGCCCGTGGCGCGTGATCTTCACATCCACCGTGACATCGGGCTCGTTCTTGACGTGAATCACCTCCATCCGGTGCTGCACCGGTTGAAAGCCTTGCGGCGTCTGGCATCCCTGCGCAGTGCAGTTTTCGATGAAAGCATCGGCGACGGTCGGCCCAAGATTGGTGAATCCCCAGGCGATGCGCTCATTGTGTCCGACGATCACATATGGCACTCCCGGCAGCGTCACGCCGGCAACATCGAATTCGCCCGCCTTGAGATGCGCCTCATACCACAGGTTCGGCATCTGATGCCCGAGGTGCATATCGTTCGAGAGCAGCGGCTTGCCCGTAACCGTGTGCTCTCCCGAAACCACCCAGTTGTTGGAGCCATTCACCGCCTCGTCGTCCCAATGACCAATTCCAAGTGCTCTGATCACATCACCGGCAGGCTCTCCAAAACCGGTGTCATCCCGAAGGCCCGCGCTTTTACCGGAGGACCGAGGGATCTCGCGTGGACCCACAGACGGTGACAACCCCTGCGGGTGCGGCATCCCTGCCGCATCCTCAATTGCCGGAAGATTCCCAAATACCAGAGCGGCAAGCGTGGGTGAAGTCATCGGCGCCGACGTCACCGAATTGTCCGGCCCGTCATCTTCGTCATCATCCTCATCTTCCGAGTCGGGCTGACTGTCCTGCTCGTTGATGTCCTCCTTCATCACGGTCGGCGGACGGTCGTGCCACGAGTGGTTCACATATAAATCCGCGGTCAACTCCGGCCCCAGTTTCGCCAGGATTCTTTCTCGCTGAAATGCGTTCTCGAACGTGTAAAAGTTCAGGTCTTTGACCATCTGGTTCGCGATCACCAGCGAATCTTCCGCCTGCCAGGGCTTTGGCTGGTACTTCAGAATGCGGAACTCAATCGGCAGCTTGTCGCCGCGCGAGGCAATGTACGCATTCACCCCGCGCGCATAGGCTTCGAAATGAGCGCGGTCGCGCGCGTCAGCCAGCGCAAGATTCTTCTCTGCCGTTGCCCGCAGCCCCAGTATGCGCTGCTCGCGGTCAATCTTCAGTGTGTCCGATCCCAGAATCTCGGAAAGCTCTCCGGCGCCATAACGCCGCATGATATCCATCTGCCACAAGCGATCCTGCGCCGTAACGTAACCCTGCGCGAAGAAAAGATCGTCCAGGTTTACCGCCTCGATCGTGGGCACGCCACGCGCATCGCGGATAACGTTTACCGCCGCCGAAAGGCCTTTCGCCCGCACGCTGCCATCGATCTGCGGCAGCGCCGAAAGCGCCAGGTAGTAGCCGTATCCCAGAGCTCCGCCCGTCAGAAGCAGCAGAGCCAGCAACAGCGAGAGAACAATGCGCAGCGCGCGGGAACGGCGCGCCACCGAAGCGCCAGTCACGGTAACAGTGCCCATGCGTGCTTCGATTCTAGCAGCCGCTTACGGGCGCTCATCTGAGGACAGGCGGCTGGCCATCCTCTCCCGATCTTCAAGATAGGGGCTACCCCGCCCTTTGTCGCGCTTTTGCGACAGGGTGGGGAATTCCACCGCCTCTCCACGCTCCCGTCCGTGGAACCGGCACAAAGTTTTTCGCTGGCGGTGCGAGAACCAAAGTCTGGGCGAGCCTCGCGTACAATTTAAGGCTGTGAATTCTCCGCGACAGATGGCTGCAGCAAACGCAACCCGGTGCTGGGGCACACGTCCGGGTACTCCGCGTAATCAAACGCCTTTCCGTCGTTAGGTTGGAATCGTTGTAGCCAATCCACGACCCTGGCAACCGGAACCGGAAATGGATTCTCCCCATCTCCATTCAACCACTGCGAACGCCACTCTTCATGTTCCGGCCATTCCGAGCTCCCGTCATCGTGCGCCTGGTCGCCCGCCGGAATCTCTGCTGCAAAAGTCTCGCTCTCTTGGCGAACCAGCCCGCCGTGATACCCGGACAACTTGCGGAATTCAGCCGCTCCCAGCAGCTTCGACAGTTGGCTGAATTCTTCCTTCGGCATTTTGCCATGCAGCCGCTGGGTCGGGCCGTTATTCAACGACCGCATAATTCGATATTCTCCGTCGTGAGAAACGGCAATGCAGACGCGCCGCACATTCCCATCTCGCACAACCATCGAACTATGGTAGGAAAGCCGCGCCATCAGGTCGGGATCAGGCGGACGGCGGCGCTCCTGGGCAACTGAACATGAAGTTGCGACAATAAGTCCACCCGCAAACAACATTCTGAGCGTTGTCCACATCGTCGACCTCCAAACGCAGGCCTTGCACATTCTAGCTGTGAGAACGTGCTTAGGCCGTGTTCTTGCGAAGATGCGGGAACCGCGGAATCTGGCCTCATCCTTTTTTCCACAGCCCGAATGTGACGACTGCACTTGCCTTCCACAGGCGACGCCCATCATGCTTGTCCCGGCAAAGGTCGCCGGCACGAGCGCCCGGCCACAAAAAATGAACTGAGGCGTAAGTTATTTGTTATGCGGAATTTAGCCTGTAAGTCCTCTGGGCTGCGGAATTTGCATGGCGCCCCACCCCGTAAAGTGATGATTCTAAAAGGCAGGGGGGGTGGGGGAGGGGTGACAAACTAATAAATATTCCACTGAAAACAAACGGCTTGCACGATTTCCACAGCTTGCAGATACGTGTTTTCGTGCCGGAAACGGCCATGGTTTGACGCGAATTAGTACCAGATCAGCCGAAATCTGCCGAAAACATTCGCAGACGCCGTATCGTGAGGCACGGACTCGAACCTAACGCGGCCCATTGCATCTCTCACCTTGCCGCACGAGAATGCACTCATGCCTATTCGAGCCCTCTTCTGGGACGTCGGCGGCGTCCTTCTCACCAACGCCTGGGACCACGAGGAACGTCATCGCGCCCTTGAAAATTTTCACCTTGATTCGCAGGAATTTCACGCGCGGCATGAAATGGTCGTCTCTTCCTTTGAGCGCGGAAAAATTTCCCTGCACGAATACCTGGATCATACGGTTTTTTACCGCAAACGCTCGTTCACCCGCGAGCAGTTTCGCGATTATATGTTCTCGCTGTCGCAATCCAACCCTGACGTTCTCGCCTTCGCGCACTCGCTCGCCGCATCCGGCAAGTGTCTGATGGGAACCATCAACAATGAATCACGCGAACTGAACCTCTATCGCATCGACAAATTCGGCCTGCGCGAAATCTTCCGCCTGTTCTTCAGCTCCTGCTTCGTCGGCCGGCGTAAGCCGGAAAGCGATATCTATCGCCTGGCGATCGAAACCACGCAGATTCATCCTGAACACTGTTGCTTCATCGACGACCGCGAGCTGAATGTGGAATGCGCCGCTGCGCTCGGTATGAAAACCATTCGCATGCAGTCGCTCGATCAATTGCGCGCCGAGTTGGAAAAGCTGGGAGTGAAACCGTAAGCGGATCTCACGGAGCCCTTTGGCCGTCGAGGCAGTGAAACATAAGGCAATGGCTTTTCTTCGTGCCTCTGTGACTCCGTGGTGAAAGATTTACTTTCGCGGTTTAGTCGTGATCGCGGCTTTGCTGAAATCCGATTCCGCATCGGAAAGCGTCAGATCGCTCGACCAGCACTCGGAAACCAACTTCCAGTCTCCGCTGCTCTGCCGCGCAAATACCCACAGATACTTCCCGCGATCCTCCCGCCGCTTGCCCACAGTTCCCGGGACAAGCGCGCTGTAGCGGCCGACTTCGTGCGCCAGATCGCCCGAAGCTTCCACACGGATGGGATCGAGCGCAACTTCGCCAAGGCCGGCTTCGAGTGCTCCATGGAAGAACTCGCGTAGAGCCATTGTGCCGCGAATCGGAGGAAGATTGGTGCGCAGCACTATCGCATCGGTTGAATAAAGGTCCAGCAGTTCATCCAGTTGCCGCGTGTTGCAGGCGAGAATCCATTCCTGCGTCAGCCGCCGCACGGCGGCTTCGCCGCGGCTCATGTGTTCACCTTTGGCCGAGGCCGCAATGCGCAGCCGGTCGGCTTCGCGCGCGCTCTCCGCGCGCGGAGCATACGCAACCGCTTCCTGACCACCCTGAAAATAGTGGTGATGGTAGTGATGATGATAGTGATGAACCGCAGCAGCAGGATTGGAGGCGTGAACCTCTTGGGCAGTCGCAGGCATATTGGAACGCTCGCTGTTCTCCCGGAAACTTGCCGTCGCAGAAAACTCCGCCGTCGAATCTCCCAACTTCGCCTCGGCGCCCAGTGGAAGTCCGCAGCCGCCGCAGAACTTGCTGCCTTCGCGATTGTAGTGTCCGCAACTCCGGCAAGGAACACCAGCCTGGTCTTGCCCCGCTCCGGCGTTCTCGCCGTCGGTTTCGGCGTCCGCTTCCATCGTGAGCTGCCGCATGGCTTGCAGTGCAGCCGCTATCGCTTGCTGATCGGGCTTCGGCCGCCGTATTTCGGGATAGAGCCGCTGATAGATTTCCCCAAGCGCAGGATTATGAGGACCGATTGAAGGGATCGGCTCCGATTCCTGTACTGTCGCTCCGCGAAGGGTTGGTTTCTTGTCCTTATCCACGATTCACCGGGAGGAGTCGATGAGCACATTCTAGCAGCCCGCACAATGACTCGGCGCGTTTGGCTCGCTTCCTCCTCAAGCGGCACTACTGCTTCCTCTCAGCGCGAGAACTCGATCTTCCCCTCCGCTTCTGTGGGAATGCCATTGCAGGTCGCAGGACGGTAGCGCCACGAGCGCACCGTTCGCAACACGCTACGGTCTCCGAGCGCGCCGCCGCTTCGCAGGATCAATGGACTATGCACGCGGCCGTCAGTACCGACAATGAAGCTGACTTTCACCGTCTGGCCGAAACCCGAGGGGCTGACCATAGGCTCGGGCGTAGCCAGAGCTTGCGGCGGTTCCGAGGCTTCGCACCTGCCGCGAAGACTGGTATGCGGCACTTCGGCGAACTCGGCTATACGGCGCAGGCTCTTCCACGCCTGACGTTCGCGCTCTGCGAGAACCGGAGAACCGGGAGCGGAAACCGAGGTCTGAACCGACGCCGAACAGGACGCGGCCAGAGCCAGAATCGCAAACCACAACCGGAAGCCGAGCACTTGCAGGGAACCTCCAAGGGCAAACACACCACCGCAGATGAGACGACGGACAAGCAGAGCCGTGACCGGCAACTCGAGGGCCATGCCGAATCTCCAGTAAGTGCAGTATTATCAGCCTGCTCTGCGGCGCTTGTCTGGATTAAGCAGGGGAGAATGTGAATCTAAGAGTGGAAGAATGTGAATCCGATTGCATACCGCTGGCGATGCCTTGATACGAAAGTACGCATGTCAACTCTACGGACATCTGTTCATCGGCCCTCCCGGCTTATGTCTCAGGGACCCTATTTTCTCGGTCCAGAGCGCAGCGTCAGAAGTGTGATTTCCGGGGGACAATTCAACCTCATGGCTACGCCGATGGTTCCAAGCCCTGCGTTGGTATAAAGCGTGAGCGGACCGACGCGATATGTCCCCAGATAATATTTCCTTCCCAGCGGCGGCAGATACAGGGGCGGAAGCAGAGGCAACCGGATTTGCCCCCCGTGCGAATGTCCCGAGAGTTGCAGGTCGACAGCAAATCTGGCGGCGTCATCGGCAAAATCGGGTTCGTGAGCCAGCAGAATCACGGCTTCGTCGCCTGGCACGCCCAGCAAGGCCTTCGACAGATCGTCGGTATGGCTGAGAACATCGTTCACCCCAGTCAACCATATACGTCCGCCATCACGCTCAATCGGCTGCGAGCGGTTGCCAAGAACTGGAATGCCTTGGGTTTCCAGCGCCCGCGTCACTACTACATGGTCGGTACCCTCATCATGATTGCCGAGGACGGCCCAAAGTCCAAGAGGTGCGGCCAACTGCCGCAACAGACGCGCACATGGTTCGGCGTCGTACGCCGCTTTTCGCCGATCGCCGAACGTTGGCTTGGTGACAAAATCCCCGGTAAGCACGATCAGGTCAGGACGGAGATCGTTGACCATGGGAATCGCGGCGTTCAACGGATGTATGGAGAAATATGGGTCGTAGTGAAAGTCGCTGAGCAGCGCAATCGTGAAACCCTCCATGCGCTCTGGCCAGCGCGAAAGGAAGAACTCCTGGCGCACGATTTGCGGGCGATTCGGCTCGATGAGAAACGAGTCTCCCACGAGCGCAGCGGCCCCGGCTCCGGCAGCACCCAGGAGAAAACGGCGTCGTGTAATCGGAAGGTGGGACAATAAACGGGCAACCTTAGGGTGGGGTGGCGGCTCAGAGAGCTTGCATACTTTCCAGAATAACCCGAACTGGCATCGTTCATCTACGCTGAAGCCATGGTTGCGACATTGCTTCGATCGGAAAACGACCAGCCAAGGTTGCCCGCTTTATCTACGCCCCGGCTTTCGCTTTCATCGCCATGATCGCCGTGACCACGCCTGACGATGCAGCCGAATACTCACTCTTCGAGCCTAGCGCTACCTCATCGGTCTGGTTTATACCAGAATCGGCTTTTGCGATGACAGCGGCTGCGGCCTTGTGAAACCGCTGATGCTCGCTCTTGAGTCTGGAAAATTCCGGCATCGAGGAGTATCTCTTGCCTTCTCCATAAATCCATTGTCCCAGAGCACACTTGGCATCGGTGCCCACCTCAGATGATCTCAGGCTGTGGTCCGGGTGTTGCAGGTAGCGGCTCAGCTTCATCTTCCAATCTGTATGCGCCCTAACCGCATCATCGAAATTCATCGCTTCGTTTCTCCTTCGGGTCAGGATTCTGAGTCTTTCATACCCGAGAATCTTTATCGGCCGCGGCGGAGAAACACTTTATCAGGGCCAGCTTCCGGCCTTGAGCACAAACGGAATCAGAAGCTGAACGTAGCTTGCAAATCAATGCGGCGGTTCGCCGGAGAATTGTTGAAAGGCCCGGTAGTCAGCCCGTTCGAGGTATCGAAGAAACGGGACCCCAGAATGCCGCTCGGATTCGACAAATTGACCTTGTTGAAAATATTGCGTACCGAAGCGCCAATGGTGAAGTTGTAGCGCCGGTCCGAGGTACTCAGCGGACCCATCGGGCCGCCGCCAAATAACGGCCCGCCATGTCCACCCCCGCCATGTCCGCCCGGACCGGGGCCATGACCTTGATTGCCCGCGCCCTTCCCGACATGCGGACCGAAACCGAAGCTCTTGGTGAAGCGCAGATTCAGCGTCGCGTGGCCAGGGCCGGAGCCGTAGTTGATGGGAATTGGCTTGTCACTCGGACCAGGAGCGGCATTGAAGTTCCCTAGCGGTGTGCAATAGATCTGAGCGCCGCACGCTGATCCCAGCGTGGCGAACGAGGGACGATCGTTGAATATCGAATCGTTGTTCAGATCGTTCGTCGTCGTGATGTTAAAGGGTGCACCCGACCAAAGGACCAGGAAGGGACTGAGGCGGAAGTCCATCGGCAGTGCCCACGATCCTCCCATGAACGCGCGATTTCGCAGGTCAAACGATGCCCGGCCGTAATCCTGGCTGATGTCGTAGGAGTTCGAGGGAAAGCTCGAAACGCCCGAAGTGTCGCTGTTGACGTAGTTCAGCACGTAATAGCCGAACAGCTGGAATCTGGTACCCACGCGAATGTTGGTGTTGGCAATCAATTGGTTCTGCTTGAATACAGCTTCGGAAGCGTACTGATATAGGTTGCCTTCGGTTGGGTTCGGCCGCACGGTGCTGCCCGGTGTACCGGGATAAGGCGCATTGGCGTTGAGAGTAAGAAGTTGGTCGAACCCGCGAGAACTTAGATAGGTGACGTTCAATGTCGCCGACTTCGTGAGTTGACGCTCCATACTTATCGCCGATTGGAGCGTATAGGGCGCGTGCACGCGTGGGCTGATTTGATAAATGGCCGGTGTGACCGGAGACGTCGCTCCTGTACACGTAGAGAAGTCCGTAAGCGACGTGCAGACGGGGTCGTCGACCACAAATTGCTTCTGGGTCACACCATTCAGCAGCCGGGCCTCCAGAATCTGAGCCTCCTGGAAGCGGTCGTAGAAAATACCGAAGCCGCCGCGCAGCACAACCTTCGGAGGCGACGACTTGCCGCCGACTCCCCAAGCAAAGCCGAACCGCGGCGCCCAATCTGCGTGGTCCTGGATATCATTCTGCGTCTCATAGCGCAGACCATAGCTCAGAGTGATGTTCGAACGCACCTTCCAATCGTCCTGATAGTAAAGTCCCACATCATAATTGGTGACCACCACCGAGGGTATCCCTGCTGTGAAGGTGAGCTGTGTCGCGATCGGCCCGGGCGGTATAACGCCAGTTTGCAGCGCGGCGTAATAAGTCACGTACGGTATGGGGGTCGGAGTGCACGAAATTACCCCGCAGGGGGGAACTGTGGTTAAACCCGAAAACGTAAACGTGCCGTTGAAACCCGAAGTTGTGGTATTCGCGTCTCTGATTCCGCGCAAGCGCCCGCCGAATTTGACCGTGTGATTGCCGTGAATCCACGAAGTGTAATTCTGCAGTTCGTAGTGATCCTGGTGGTCAACGATGTCACCCTGGCTGTTGCCTCCGCCGCCGAAGCCCCCTAGCACGTTCAGAGTTGGGCTTAAATTCGCTGCGTACTGGTTCGAGAGGTCGCGCAGATACTGAAAGCGCAGCTCGTTGACAATCTTCGTCCCGATCACCTGCGTGTCGCTGATTTGCAAAGTGTGCTCGGTGGATGAGGAGCTGTAGGCTTGCGACGATAAATTGAACTGGCCGACTCCGTCAGCGCTCTCGCTATCACGGTAATACTGATAGCGCGCCGTCAGAGTGTTGTTTTTGCTGATCTGGTAATCGATTCTGGGCGTAATGTTAGTTCGTAGCCGGCGATTGGGCACCGCCTCGGTGACGAATGACTCCGCTGGAGCCGTAACGGGTCCCGTCAGAGTAGTCGCATCGATTGCCGAAAGATCATTGATCGTCCGTTGCTGCGCATCGACATAGAAGGACGCGTTTTTATTGAGCGGCCCGCCAATGTTGCCGCTGAACTGGGTTATGTCATAGCCGGGTTGGTCCTGCCCGCCAAATGGGTTGGGAGAGTTGAATGCCTTGTCATTCCCGCTGGCGAAAACCTGACCATGAAATTTGTCGGTTCCCGGCTTGGTGAAAATCTCGATGCGGCCATAACCAAGCTTGTCGTATTCCGAAGAAAACGGATTCTGGTTAATGCGAATCTCGCGAATGGATTCCTTCGGCGGAAGTTGCCCCGCGGTAAAACCATCGATATAAAGCTGGCCGCCATTGGGACCGGCGGAGGGCCCGGCAAGCGCCTGCAAGTCGGTCAGCAATTCGTCAGGATCATCGGGCAACGCTTCCAATTCCTTGCCGGAAATGGTTATGGCTCCCGCATTATTCTCAGGATTCACATCCACCGTCGGGGCAGTATCGGAGACTTGTATCTTCTGCTGCTCGACTTCGATCGCCATCGGCACATTGAGCCGCATCGCCTGAGTAGAAAGGACCACGTTGTCGTTCTCATAAACCGAGAACCCGGGAGCCGTCACCGTCAGGGAATATTGGCCTGTGGGTAGCGACTTAAACTCATAAGCACCCACATTATCTGTTTTGGTCGTACTCGGCGATGCCAGGGTCGCCATGGGGGTCATGATGACGGTCGCGCCAGCGATGGCAGCACCTGAGGGATCGGTGACTGCTCCCCGCAGAGCACCGGCGGTGGCAGGCGCCTGGGCGGGTGTCTGCGACTGCTGCGCGGGGGTTTGTGCGAACGCCAGCCGCGAAGCGAATTGCAAGCTCGAAGCTATGAGTGCAACAGAGAGATAATTGCGGATATTCATTCCAGTCTCGTAGATATCTAAATCTTCTTGTATGAATTCTGAATGTAGATTTCCCGCCAAACCGCTTACGGTCCGCCCATATCGCCCGCCGGAGCGCTCAGGCTCCACGGCGTGAGTATGGACGCGGCACTGGCGCTGGGTGCCGCTCGCAGGATCGGCTCGACGCCGGTGACCAGCATCACAACAATCCCTGTCCCTGCCGATGCCTCGGTGGAGAGAACCATAACCGCGTCGCCTTTATGCAAGTCGTTCACGGAAAGCCGCGGCAAACGGTTCAATATTTGCTGCAGGTCAGGAGCGCCACTCGGACGCCTGGAGCCGCCATTATCGCCTTGCGGGCTCATGGCCGCAGGTGACGGAGCCCCGGCCGGGGATTGGCCAGTCGGCGCATTCCCGGGTCCAGGCGTTTCGCCACCAGCCGCACGCTTGAGGCGCATCGCAATCCGCTGCGCCATTTCGGGGGGAAGTTGGTGAAGCTGAGAATCCTGCGTGATTTTCACCGTGACCGGCTCTTTCGACAATAAATCCTGAACGCTCACCGTCGAGGAACTTGCATCGACTGAGTTCACGGTCCCCTCGATGTCGCGAAACGCTCCGGAGACGACTTCTTCGGCAGTGAAATCACTCCCGTCCCCAGCGCGCTTACCCCGCGCGCGCACCTGATCGCCGGAATAATGCGCGTCGGCTGGCCGAATCTCAGAAAGTTGGCTGGGCTTGGCGTCGTCGAACTTGACCGAATTCGGTGGATAGCGGCGGACAGTGGTGGCGGATGTGGTGCGAATTACCACTTCTTTCTTCGCAGGGAAGCACGCCGTAGAGATCGTAACGGTTCCGGCTGAAGGATCGACCGAGCAGACGAGGCCGCTCACGCCCGTTTGCCATGCCTGTAAATCCTGCTGATGCTTGGCCTCAACATCGGAGAGTTTCATCACAACCACGGCAGAGGCCTGAATCGAACCATTATCGCCCAGCTTGCCGCCGACCAGGATGCGATCACCGATCTGGAGATCCTGCAGCTGAATCGGCGTGGCGCTTTTCAGGTCCTTCGCCCCCGGAGCGGTGCGGAGAATGCGCGTGTTGGATTGCACGTTTACGCTGATCTCCGGTCCGGAATCAGGAGTAAGAGTGATTTCGGGTCCATTGATCGATTTAACGGTGCCGATACGCCGGACGACCGAACCGGGGGAGTTATTCTGCTGATCTGGCTGCTGGCCAACGGGCAACGCCCAACAAGTGACCGTCAAGTAAGTGCTTGTGGCCATCAAGAACGCGGCTCGCGAAAGTCTCCGGTACGTTATTGGCATGGGTGTTCGAGCTTCTTCGACGTATATACCAATTTACAACGTGCAACTATTTGACTACGGGGCTTTTACAAAGTTTTACTTCGTTTAGAGACAGGACACAAGTTGATCGTTAAGAAACCCCGCAGTGAGGAATGGCAAGAAAAACGAGTGCGGCAAACAGCCTCGGGGCAGCGGCTTTATGTTGAATTATTCCGCAATCAGCAAATTTTCGGCAAAGGGCCACTCGTCGTCGATCCATTGCGCGTCGCAGCAGAAGCCGGCGCTGCGCGCCATGGAAAACACCTCCCTCGGCGAGTATTTGTGGCTGCTTTCGGTCCAGATGGTTTCGCCCTCGGAAAATTTCACAGAAAGTTCGGCTCCGGGAATACTCACGGTCTGGCTGCAAGTGGAGCGCAGATGCATCTCCACACTTCGGTCCACGTGATTAATTCTTGCCTCATGCCGGAACTGCCCAAGGTTGAAATCGGCGTCGAGCTGGCGATTGATTCGCGCCAATAAATTCAGGTTGAAAGCCGCGGTTACGCCGAGTTCATCGTCGTAGGCGGCAAGCAATTGGACTCCAGGTTTTTCGAGATCGGTGCCGAGTAGAAGAGAGTCTCCAGGCTGCAGAATGTGGCGCACTTCGGTGAGGAATTTAATGCCGGCGGGACGGTCGAAATTTCCGATCGTGCTTCCCAAAAACAACACCAGCAGGTGCTGACCCGTTCTTCGCTGCGCGGCGACTTCCAGCAGGCCATCAAGGTATTCCCGTTCGAAACCCAGAATGCTGATGGAATCGATGTCTCTGAGTTCGCGCTCGCACATTACCAGGGCTGATCGCGAAATCTCAATCGGATAGTATTTCGTGCGCTGGCGGCGGCAAAGCGCCTCGAGAAGGTGGCGCGTTTTGCGGCCGCTGCCGCTGCCCAGCTCCGCCACAGCAACCGGCGTGGCCAGCCGCTCCACAATCTCGTGGCTGTTCCGGCGGAGCAAGCGCTCATCCGCGCGGGTGAGGCCATACTCGGGTAAGTGGCAAATGACTTCAAATAACGCCGAGCCCACGTCGTCGTACAAATATTTTGAGAGCAGTTCCTTCTGTAGTGGTTTGGTTAGGCCGGCGCGAACGTCGGCGGCAAACTCGTAGGTTGTGTTGGGGGTAATGGCGTGAACCAGCATATCGATTGCTCCTTAGCTTTGCTCGATCGCCGCCGTCGGCCAGTAGCGGCGCTGCCACGTTTAGCGGTTCACGCAGCGAAATCCAGCGTACACGTACTGATAGCGCGCCTGAAACCAGTTACGGAATGAGCGGCGCAACATGCACGTGGAAGTGCGCGCTGATCCGCCTTTCATGACGAAGTGCTTGCCGTCGAAGAAATCGGCCGAATAGCCGCGATAGAAAGAAAACGGCTCAAATCCGGGGAACGGGGCGAATTCAGTGGAAGTCCACTCCCATCCGTTTCCCAACATGCCATGCACACCGAGAGCGCTCACAGCTCGCGGAAAAGCATTGACAGCTACAGGACTCCAACGCGAGAAGTCGAAGTTTCCCAGCCCGGCGTCTGGCGTCTGCTCGCCCCAAGGATAAGACTGTTGCTCCCCACTAGGCGTACAGTAGGCCGCTCGCTGCCATTCGGCTTCAGTAGGCAGGGACTTCCCTGCCCAACGCGCGTAGGCCTTCGCTTCCGCCTGGCTGACGTAGACCGGCCAGTCGAGCGGTAAAGGAACCTCGGCGAACATGGCGCGGTACAGCCAACGGTTGCCTTCAGGTTTCCAGAAAGCTGGATGTGAAATTCCAGCTTTCTGTTTCCAGCTCCAGTCCGCGTCGTTATCGTTTTCTGCCCAGAATAATTTTGTCTCGTAGCCGCCCGCGTGAATGAATTCGAGGAATTGCCGGTTCGTTACCATGTACCGGTCAATGGCGAATGCAGGCACATCGACAGCTTGCTCTTCGTACTCGTTGTCCCAGCCGAAAACCTCGCTTGCCCGGGGCAAACCGAGCGTGACCCGGCCGGAGGGTATTTCCATGCTCCGGTGACTGATGGGAGGAACATTAACTTCTCGCGGTTCTGCTCGATGCTGCTTTCGATTCAGCGGCAATTGATGCAGCATGTAGGCCAGGGTTTCGGCGTGCATCAGGCGGTGCTCGATGGCAACATTCAACAAGATAGGGAGAGGAAAACCTCCGTTCAGAGGTGGAGGATCGTCGAAGGCATCGCTCAGTTTCTCGTCGAGCGCGCCCCTGATCTTTTCGACGTATTGCTTCACTTGCGAAATCGCCGGCCAGTCCGCAGGCTGGTCGCTAGGCAGCCCGCCGCCGACCGGATCGATGCCAAAGGCAAACAGACGATCAAACTCAGGATGGAAACTTTTCAGTCCAAAAGCGCGCTCGCGCAGCAGGTTCCAATCGAAGGCTTCGAGGTGGCCGATATAAAAAATGATGCGATGGCGCTCTGCGATGGGCCGCTCGTAAAGAGCGTCGGAATTAACGATGGCGAATAGGTCGTCGGTTTGCTGACGTGAACTGCCAAGCCGATCAAGCAGATCATGGCGAACTAAGGGTTCCCTGGCGATGGCTGGCATCGTTCCTCCAAATGGCGTTACGGATAGCCAAGAATTTGGCTCAGAACCGGAACCCGGGCACAATTCGCACGATTCTATACCTGCAGACTCATCCCGCGTATAAGGTGATGTACCTACCGCGCCCGATGGCTTTAGAACCACAACCACACCACATGCCGTCCTTAGATGACGCGGCTGGGCGGAGGGTGCAGGCTTTATTGACTGGGTTGGGAGCAACCAGCCGACTTATGGAATCAGCCCATTTCTCATTAGAAACTCACGTGCAACATCCTTCACGTCGCGGTGCTGACCATCGAGAGCGTAGTTCAACTGCTGCATCTCCTGGTCGGAAATCTTGCCGCCTAACTCGGCGAGCGCATCGGCAGCGTCGGGATGCTTTTGCAACATTTCCCCGCGCATTACTGCGACCGCTTCATACGGTGGAAAGTAGTGACGGTCATCTTCGAGGACAAAAAAATCGAGCGCTGGAATCAGGCCGTCAGTGGCGTTGCCAGCCGCGATATCAATCTGATGGTTCTTCAATGCTGGAGCTAACAAGCCGAGGTCCATAACGCGTGGTGGCTGGGCAAAGTGCAGATGATAAGTAGCGGCTAAGCCGGCATAGCCGTCGGGCCGCTCCATGAATTCGTAGCCGAATCCGGCGCGCCATTGCGGAGTGAAAGCCGAGGCTTGTGACAACGTCTTCAGATGCAGGCGCCGGGCATCCTCGCCGCGAATCTCCATTGCAAAGCTATTGTTGAACCCGAGCGGCGGGCCGAGAACAACTCCGAAACGCTGCTCATATTCATTCTTCACACGCTGGTAAACGTCATCTTTATTGCCTGCGATCTTCTCCTTAAGGATGGCGCTCAGTGCCGTGCCGGTATATTCCGGATAGATGTCGATCCGTCCCGCGAGTATGGCCTGCTGGCAAATGTAAGTTCCCGCGAGATAGAAGCGGCGCTCGACTTTCAAATGAGTGTGGGTTTCAATCTGTTGCGCGAACAACTCCGCCAGAATTTGCGACTCGGTAAAGTTCTTCGAGCCGACCACGATACGATCGGAGTGCGCGGGCGCGCAAGAACACGTGAGCAGGCAGACAACAATCAGCATAGCGGAGAGGCACGGCCGAACCGAATTCCCGCGGCTTCGTTCTTGCGGTTCTTGCCTCATCGTGGCTGTAAATGTTTCTCCAGCCAGCCCAGGCCAAAATCGGCAGCTAGCGCCAGAATAGCGGCTGGAATTGCTCCTGCAAGAATCAGTTGGTTGTTTACCATGGCCAGGCCGCGGAAGATGAACTCGCCCAAGCCGCCTGCGCCAATGGCGGCGGCGATGGTGGCCAGTCCCACCGACACGACCACTGCAACGCGAATCCCGGAAAAAATAACACTCAGCGCCAATGGCAGCTCCACCTGAAATAGGAGTTGTGTTTCGGTGAGTCCCATGCCGCGTCCGGCTTCGACCACCGCCGGATCGACGCCTCGAATCCCTGTGTACGTATTGCGGATCACCGGCAGCAACGCGTAGAGCGTAAGAGCGAGAATCGCGATGCGGTCGGCGCGCTCGCCGAGCCAGGGAACGGGCAGCAGAAAACCAAAGAGCGCGAGACTGGGAACTGTCTGGATCAGATTCGCCGTGCCCAGCACTGGCCTGTTCCATACCTGCCGGCGTGCTGTAAGAATTCCCAGCGGCACGCCAATCGCGACCGCGAACAGCGTGGAAATTCCCACCAGCCAAAGATGTTCCACAGTGAGTTCGAGAATCTGATCGTAATTTTGGTGAAGAAATTGGGATAGGTTCATGGCGTTGGTTCTCTTGGCGCATCTGCGAAACCGTCTTCGAAAGCCTGGGCGTAAGCGGCGGCCAATGGTTCGCGCGATCTCAAGAATTCCTGCGGCGTGAGAACGACGATAAGGCGGCCGGCATCCATGAGCGCGATGCGCGAACCAAGGCGCAAGGCTTCCCGCAGATCGTGGGTAACGAAAACTACTGTTTTATTGAGCCGCTTTTGGAGAGACAGAAACTCGCGCTGCAACTGATGGCGCGTCAGCGCATCGAGCGCGCCGAATGGCTCGTCCATAAGCAGGATGGCGGGATCGGCAGCTAAGGCTCGGGCCACGCCCACACGCTGCCTTTGGCCCCCCGAGAGCTCGTGAGGATAACGGGACGCCAGCGAGACATCCAGGCCGACCAGTTCCAGCAACTCGGCGACCCTGGTACGAATCCGTTCGGCCGGCCAGTTCTCAATTTTCGGAACCAGTTCAATATTCCTTGCGACCGTGTAATGGGGAAACAAGCCGACATCCTGGATGACATAACCGATGCCGCGCCGCAAATGAATGACATCGGTTTCCGCCGTCGGTACGCCATTCACCAGCACTTTGCCGCAAGTTGGGTTCAGCAGCCGATTAATCAACTTCAGGGTTGTGGTTTTTCCCGAACCACTGCGGCCGAGCAGGACCAACGTCTCTCCACGGCCTACTTCAAGATTGAGGCCAGTTATTAATGGCCGCCCGTTGGGCCATGTGTAGCCGACGTGGCGGAACTCAATCACCGGCGCGTCCGACGCAGTGCCTTCCATGTTGCCAACCATGTTCGCCGAGGATACTCGAGTTCGCAAGCGGGCGCGCTTGCCCCCATCCCTCGAGCAGCATCCAGAGAGTAATAGACGCTCCTACCTCGTCCTTCTACGATCTTTAATGGATTGTTGTGCAAATTTTGTTGGGCGATGAGTGTGCCTGTTTTACGCAAATTCGTCTGCTGGCTGATGATCCTTCTGCTGCCGCTGTCGCTCGCGGCTCAGGACAAGGGATCTGCAGTCCTGCACAGCGTAGGCGGCGTCTGGGTGAACGGCTTCGAGATCACCGGATCAACCGTCATATTTCCCGGCGATACGCTCGAAACCAAACCCGGATTCGTAGCCAATATCGACGCCGAGGGGTCGGCTGTGCAGATTCAACCGGAGTCGATCATTGGGTTCCAGGGGACATTTCTTAATTTGGAGCATGGAGGGGTTTCCGTAGGCACGTCGACTGCAATGAGTGTGCATGTGAAGTGTCTCCGCATCGAGCCTTTGTCGAACGAGCGTACGCAATATGATGTAGCCGATGTGACCGGCACGATGCAGGTGGCGGCACGGAAAAATGATGTCAAGATCACGCAGACTGGCGGGCTCAAGAGGCCATCTGCGGAAACGGGCGCTTCTCAAAACTCTATCGTGCACGAAGGGCAACAACTGAGCCGCGAAGAGTCGGACGCCTGCGGAGTATCTTCGCCCGAGAACCCTGCGCACAGCCTCAATCCGCGCTGGATCGAAATCGGCGCCGGCGCGGGGGCGGCCGGCCTTATTCTGTGTCTACTCGTCTGCCGGAGCTCCTCGTCGCCGCCGCCAGTTAGCCCCTCGCAACCGTAGATGCGGAAGCTTCCGCGACAACTGAACAGGAGATCTTCGTGTGTGCTCCAAGTAGAAGGAACCGAACGCGACGCCTGCTGGATTTTGGGGCGGACCGTGGCAAGGGATAATCGCTCCAATCACGTTCCGCCAATTGGTCCTTTTCAACTAGAGACAACCCTCCGTCGTGCAAGCCCAGGTTCGCACCCCGAACCCAGAAGAGTTAAGAAGTTTGGCGCAGTACAATGGGCGCAAATCTGGCCCAGCAGCCGGGTATGAGGTTCTATTTATGCTTGGCTCTTCGATCATTGCGTCATCCGTTATCGCGCTTGCGAGTGCCCTGGGTATTATCTTTGCCGGAATGTTCGCGCTCCTCTGCGTTGTCAGAAGAAAGCCGACAAACAACCCAGGAGCATACTTGCGAAAGGGAAAACGCCAGGCTTCGACCACCGTTGTTTGTGCGGGCGACAGTCATACTCACGCCTCGCTCAGCTCTGATTACGTCGCTGTACTCCGGGAAAGACTTGGCTGCCGCGGGTTCGCATTCATCAACGCCGGCCAAAATGGGAACACTTCCTTGGATTTGCTTCGTCGTCTTCCCGAGCTCGTGCGCTGCGAGCCCGATGCTGTGACGGTTCTGATCGGAGCGAACGATGTGAGGACTGGCTTTCCGGAATCCGTGGAACATTCATTTGAACAAAGCCTAAGGGCTCTCGTTTCCGGTCTCCGTAGCCAGACAAAAGCACGAGTTGCATTGTTATCCATCCCCCCGCTGGGCGAGGATCTCGCAGGAGAAATCAATCGTGGCGTTGAACGGTGTAATGCGGTCATTCGCAGAGTTGCTGACCAAGACGGTGCAGATTATCTGCCCTTGAGCGAGTCCCTGAGAACGCTGATTGAGAGATCGGGTACTCGTTCACCCCTTCCCTTCAAACTCCGAGCCGGACTATTGTTCGGCGCAGCCGTCCAGCACTATGTTCTTCGCCGGAACTGGAACGTCATTGCCATGCGGAGAGGTTTTGCCGTTCATACGGATCAGATTCACCTCAATGACCGCGCAGGTGAGATAGCTGCGAATGTGATTGGCAAGTGGCTTGGTTCCACATTCAGCCTCGAATCTGCCGGGTGACCCAAGACCCGCTGCACTTCTTTGTCTAGCTCCTTTACATGCTTGTCCAGGGAATATCTGGAGTTCAGCAAAGGGATCATGTGAGTTGGTGCATGGTCGGCCGCTCCGAAAGTGTCGTCAACTGGCGTAACATCCCGATTACACTCATTAACCTTGCCTCTATCGCGATGGGGTTCTCTGCGACGATGCGAGTTCATTTGCTGAGGGGCCGTATTTTGAGTGTAATCGCCTGTCAACGACAATCAATGGCTGTTCGGCCCGGAGAATGGCGTGTATAATCCCGACCGCCGCGAGTCGGGCAGGAGCTTCCTTATGAAAAAGACGCTGATGTTTGCATGGGTTTTCGCAGTTATT
>JASHQM010000075.1 GCA_030039165.1 Candidatus Sulfotelmatobacter sp.
AAAACGAGTCGGCCACTGATAACGGGTAGTGTCTCAGTCTGAAATTAGCGTGTTAGCGGCAGGATCGCGCCTCATGTAGAACTTGCGATCGTCCTCATGGGTAATGTGGAATCCGAGCCGCTCATAAAGCCGCAAGGCAGGGTTAATTTTCACTACAGCTAGCGTCACCGCTCGGCCAGCGCGTGTGGCCTCACCGATTAAGCGATTCATCACTTGGGTGCCGATGCCGCGCCGCTGGAAACTGCTGTCGACGAATAGCTGCGCAAGAAAGACCGCATCGCCAAGTGCGTTGCTCTGCAACCAGCCGACATCGGAACCGTCCAGGTTTATTATCCGCACCTGCGTGAACTCCCACTGCTGGCGGAAACTGGCGAGTTGGGCGGCCATATCCAGGTTCAATTCCTGAATAATTGCTTTCATTCCGGTGAAATAGAGACTCGCGCAATAGTCGAAGTCTTGGGTACGAGCCGGACGGAGGGTAATCTGCAATGCCTACTACCTGCTTTCCCGGTTAGTACAGGGAATCTTGGTTTTCCAGTGGAGACGCTACCCAGAGGATCTGCTATGCTGCCGGTTCGGGCTTCTGCTCCTGCGCCGCCCATCCTTGCGGCTTGAGTGCGTGGTTGAGGAAGTAAGCAACAAAACCGGCAGCGATGAGAATCATGCCGAAGGCGAACGAACTCATGCCCAATACCGATTCATGTTCGCTGCGGATGACCGAAAACCCAAGCAACAGCATAGGCGGAATCCCCAGAGCAAATGCTCCGAACAACCCTCCGGGCACGCGGAACGGCCGCGGCAGATCCGGCTCGCGCAGGCGCAGAACCGGCAGAGCGGCAAACTCCAGCAACAGGCTCGCCCCATAGAGAAGGATGTCGAGCGTGACCAGCCGGGCAAATCCTAGCCCCAGGCACATGGCCCAGCCGATGGCCAGCGCCACAATCGCCACCCATGGCGCCCGCGACTTTTTATGCAGCTTGCCGAAGATTCCCGGCAGCATGCCATCCTGTGCCATCGCGAGTGGGAGGCGCGAATAGCTCATCACGAGGGCGTTGAACATGCCGAAGGCACTGATGACACCGCCGATCACCACGCCGATCCGCAACAGCGGGCCGCCGAGTAGTCCGGCGATGTCAGCCCATGAACCGGTTTCCCATGCGGTTGGTTTAAGGCCAGTCATCCACAGCGCAGCAAACGGCAGCACATAGCTTAAAGCCACAATGCAAACGGCAACCAGCATCGCTCGCGGATATGTCCGCTGCGGGCGCTCGACTTCGGTGGCGATCGTCGATGCGTTGTCCCATCCCATGTAGTTCCACATGCAGATGAGCAGCCCGCCGAGAATGTCTACAGTGGAAGTGGTTGGTTTCGTGACCGCATTGGCGAGGGCTCCCAGCTTGAACGGCGCTAGCAGCACCACTGCCACAAACGGCGCAGAAAGAGCAAAGAACAGCCACAGCGAAGTCATGGAAACAACTTTCACTCCGGCAATATTCAGCAGCGCGCAGATCACTACCACCCCCAGCGCGACCCACCATCCGCGGTTATTGGCTTGAAACCATGGGAACATCCGCGTCAGGTACGCTACAAACAGCGTTGGGTAAATCGCCATATCGAAAATCGACGCGACCAGCGAGAGCCATGCCTCCTGAAATCCCCAGAAATTGCCCATGGCGCGGCGCACCCAGGCGTAGTAGCCGCCTTCGAAGGGCAGCGCACTTGAAAGCTCGCCGATCATGAAGGCCGTAGGCAGGCTCCAGAGCAGCGGCGTGAGCAGCAGAATCAGAATGCCGCGCCCGTAGCCGGCGCCGTGAATAATGTCTTCGGTGCCATAGGTTCCGCCCGACACCATAAAGAAGGTGGCAGCGACCAGAGGCCACAAGGTGAGGCGGACGAATTTCTTGCGATTGGGAACTGCGGCGAGGGGCTGGGGATTTGCGAGTTGTTGACGCGGGGCGCTAGCTGTTGCCAATTTCGATGGCTTCCTCCTCAAGCGACTCACTCTCACCACCGCGTCTCCCTTGACGTTGCGCGGCTCCCGGGTTCCTGCGATTCCCGGACATTTCGGCAAAGTTAGTTCGCACTGTAGAGATTACGGGATTTTTCCACAGATGCAAGAAAAATGTGACTTTCCTGTGAAAATTTTTGTAAGCGGGCGTGCTGGTACGGAGGTAATGGAAAAACAGCACCCGTGGAACATTTCCCAACGCCGCGCGCGAACAAAACGGGCACCAAGCCAAGGTTTACTGATGTTTTCCTACGCGCTGTTCGATATGATTCCGCTACCGCTTTGGAGGCGGACTTATGCGACTACCGTTTCTCGCAGTCCTGACCGTTTCGCTCACTCTCGCGCTTGTGATTCAACCGTCGCAGGCCCAAAACGCATTTATGCCCAATCAAGTGAAGTGGGGACCCGCTCCACCGTTTATTCCGGCCGGCGCCCAACTCGCCGTTTTGGAAGGAAATCCAATGGCTGACACCGGCGACTACACGATTCGCCTGAAGATGCCCGATGGTTACAAGATTGCACCGCACACGCATCCCCTGCGCGAAAACGTTACTGTCATTTCAGGAACACTGATCGTCGGTATGGGCGACAAATGGGATGACAGCAAGACAATGAATTTCTCCGCCGGTAGCTTCGCATATCTCGACCCCAGCGTGCACCACTATGCCGGGGCGTCGGGTGAGACAATCATCCAGATCCACGGGCAGGCGCCGGTGAAGTTCAACTACATCAACGCAGCCGATGATCCCAGCTCGAAGAAATAAAGACGTAATTAAGAGGGCCCGGCAGCTCGCCGGGCCGCAACTCGTGACTTTCTCCGGTTACAGCTTCAGTTCCCAAGTTTCGGCAGTTAGGCTGCTGCGTCCCGTTGACTAAGTAATTCTTAAAGCGGGGCATCCGATGCACGGGCGCCTAAACTTTGCTCCACAACTCAGCCCGGGGATCATCCGGATTGAGCTTGGCCAGTTCTTTCAGCAGTTCTTTGGTTCGCTCATCGCGCGGCATGGGCACGGTGATAGTGACTTCGACAATCTCATCTCCGCGAACGCCTTCTTTCGTGGCCGATGGAACTCCCTTTTCGCGCAGCCGCAACTTTTGTCCCGATTGCGTTCCGGGAGGGATCTTCAGCAATGCCCGCCCATCGATAGTCGGGACTTCGACCTTTGCACCCAGCGCAGCCTCCGTCGCGCTAACGGGTACGGTCAGATAGATATCATCGCCGTCGCGGCGAAAGATTGGATGCTCTCCGGTTCGAATAATCACATATAGGTCACCTGCCGCACCGCCATGCACGCCGGCATTTCCTTTGCCCGCCAGGCGGATGCGCTGCCCGTCGCGCGTGCCGGGCTTGATGCGAACTTCGAGCGGTTCAGTTCGGCTGATGGTTCCATCGCCGTGGCACTCGGGGCAAGTCGTGATGTTCTTGCCGGTGCCATGGCAGCGAGGGCAGGCAACGTTAAATTTCATGCGCCCGCTGGTCTGCGTGATCTGTCCGGTGCCGTTGCACTCGGGACATTTTCCCGGCCCCTCGATATATCCCTGGCCATGGCAATTCGGGCAGGTATCCTGCCGGGTGATATTCAGGCGCATCACGCCGCCGCGGATGGCCGTCCAAAACGGAACGTTGACCTGATACTCGAGATCCGATCCAGCCTCTGGCTCGGTTTCTACGGCTGTTGCGCCGCCGCGCCCGCCGCCAAAAATTCCAGAAAAGATGTCGCGAAAACTACCACCGCTCCCGCTGCGGCGGCCGGAACGCGCCTGGTCGGCGAAGTCAGAAAAGTCGAATCCGCTGAAATCAAAAGGAACACCCTGCCCGCCGGCTTGGCCTGCGTCGCCAGCGCCAGCGAAGCCCCCGAACCCTCCCCCCGCTCCGGTGGGCCCCCCGCGCGCATAAGCCTCAGCCGCAGCCGGATCGATATTGTCTGAGTAGAACCCGACCTGGTCGTAGATTTTTCGCTTCTTGGGATCGCTGAGAACGTCGTTGGCTTCCGACAGCGCCTTGAACTTCTCTTCGGCACCCTTGTCCCCAGGATTGACGTCCGGATGATACTTGCGCGCCAGCTTGCGAAACGCCTTGCGAATCTCATCGGCCGAAGCAGTCTTCTTTACGCCGAGGATTTCGTAATAGTCTTTCTTGGGAGTGGTGGGCATGAGCGATCTATTGGGGCTACTTCAATCCTACTTAACTCTGTCATCCTGAGCGAAGCGAAGGACCCCATACCTG
>JASHQM010000076.1 GCA_030039165.1 Candidatus Sulfotelmatobacter sp.
TGTGTCTTTCAGAATCGCGCCGTCTTTCATAATTGCGCCCTCAATCCACTGGCCTTTTCTTCTTCCTGCATGTGCCCCTCATGATCCTTCCAGTTCTTGCGGATGGTCCCTACGAGCAGCCCATAGAGACCGGCGGGGAGCACGAGGTAGCTGTACAGCCGTTTCTGCCATTTCAAATATTTCGCCGGGACCGATTCATCGCCAGGCTCAGGCAGCCCGAGCTTGTCGAACGGGACGTGCGACAGATAAAACACCTGCGTACCCCCGCCCTCTTTTTCGCCGAAAACGCGGTTCGAGTAGTATTTGCCCGGATTTGCCGCGGTGCGCCGCTTGGCTTCTTTCAGCAGATCTTCACGCGCTCCAAAGATCACAGCCTTCTTCGGGCAGACGGTGGTGCAGGCCGGCTCAAGTCCCTGGGCTAGACGGTCTTTGCAGAACTCGCACTTCACGATTTCGGGATTAAAACCTTCCCAGCGGAACTTGGGCACGTTGTAGGGGCAAGCCACTTCACAGTAGCGGCACCCGACGCAAACCTTGCCATTCCAAGTAACGACGCCTGTCTTGGCGTCCTTTTTCAGGCCGCCAAACATGCAGGCAGCAACGCAGGCCGGGTCGATGCAGTGCATGCACTGCTGCTTCACATAAGAGAAGTCTTTTCCGTCCGCTTCCTTGTAAAGCTTGATGATCGTCTTCGTGTAGTTATTGAGATCCGCCGGGGCCTGATGCAGAGGATCGAGGCGAGTGTCGGGCGTAAGGTTATTGGCCTTCGTGCAGGCGACAACGCAGGTCTGGCAGCCAATGCAGAGAGTGGCGTCGTACAGCATGCCAACTGCCTGGGGGGGAACTTTCGCCTCTTCGGCGTGAGCCACTCCGGTCAGCGTGGCCGCGGAAACTGCGCTGCCGGCCGCGAAGACAGCGCCGCCCGTAGTAAGTTTGTGCAACAGTTCGCGTCGAGTGATTTCCATCTTTAGTTCTCCTACGCGTTTTTGCTGCCGGGCTTCCCCAGTTCATCGGGCGGCTCTTCGTTCGCTGCGACACCGGCTTGCTCTGGCAAACGCTTGCCCGCCATCAAGGCCGCTCCGCCAATGGCGCCTGCCGCAATGCCCACCAACGCCGCCGCGCCGGCTTTGAACTTGCCAGTCTGGGCAACGACCGCTGGGTAGGTATCGGGCGGAGTGACCAGATGGATGGGTACTGTGTCGAATGTGGCCAATTGCCATACGACGCCCTTCTCAGTGCAGCCGAGGCATGGAGCACCGATGCCGATCGGCCACACGCCGGGAATTTCGTTGAAGTGACGGGTGGAGCAGGAAGCGTGCGTGACCGGCCCCTTGCAGCCGAGTTTGTAGAGGCACCAGCCCTTGCGATGACCTTCGTCCCCGAAAGCCAGCGCAAACCGGCCAGCATCGAAGTGAGCGCGGCGCGGGCAGTTGTCGTGAATCACGCGCTCGTAGGCAAATTTCGGCCGCCGGTACTCGTCCAGTTCCGGCAGCTTGCCCATCGTCACGTACTCGAGAACCACCGCCAGCAAGTTATAAGGGTTCGGCGGGCAGCCAGGCAGATTAATGATCGGCTTGCCGGAGATCACCGAGTCCACTCCAACGGCGCCGGTTGGATTCGGGTCGGCTGAGGGCACGCCACCCCAACTGGCACACGAACCGATGGCGATGATCGCTGCCGATTGGGCCGCAGCCTCCCTTAAAGCTTCGATTCCCGGCCGTCCACCCATTTCATAGAAACGGCCGTCGATGTTGGTAGGAATCGCGCCTTCCACCACGAGCACGTACTTGCCCGCGTTCTCTTTCATAGCGGAGCGCAGCGCGGCTTCGGCCTGTGCACCTGAGGCAGCCATCAGCGTCTCGTGATAATCGAGCGAGATTACGTCGAGAATCAGCTGTGCAACATCGGGAGTCGACGTCCGCAACAGCGTTTCGGTGCAGCCGGTGCAGTCCTGAAAATGCAGCCAGATCACCGATGGCCGCCTGGTCTTGCCGATCGCCGCGGCTACTTGCAAGACCGACTTTTTGCCGGTAAGCGCCAGCCCAACCGGCGCGGTGGCCATCAACGTGGCGCACAATTGGATGAAATTTCTGCGGGAAACTCCACTAGCCTTCAGATGTTCTTCAATGGTTGGATGCTTAGACATGAGCGCCTTCCTCAGGAACGGCCTTTTCTTCAGCTCGCGGACGCGCCGAGCCAAACTGCGTTCGATTGGGAAATCGCCTTAAGAACCAGTAAAGAGAGACAAGTGAAACGAAACGACCCGTTTCGTATCATCCATATCCAGGAACTTGCTTAAATCCGGAATTTATTACCTTCATCGGCCGTTACGTTTTCCTCCTCCAGGCGATCTCCTTGCCGGCTTGCCCCAAAAACCCGGCTCATCAATTTCGTTTATCGCCCCGATTCACATCTCCGGTCAGTGATTGAAATCACCAATCTCTGTGTTTCACGAACCGAGTTCTCGCGGATCTGTTCACTTTTCTTCATCCAAATTTCCTCAGCGTCAAACCTGCAACACCGTGGTAACAGATTCTTAACAAGGCCATTTTCAACAGATTCTGGGTAACTGATCACCAGCCAGCATGTCGACCACCCGCGTCGTACCGAAGGATGTGCGCATGGTTACCAGGCCGGGGCGGTCAATCTTGACTGTGCCGATGATCTGCGTTTGCTCTCCAAGTGGATTCCAGCGCATCGTGCGCAACACTTCTTCGGCCGCCGCCGGGGAGACGATTGCTACCAGCTTTCCTTCGTTTGCCACGTAAAGGGGATCTAGGCCGAGCAGTTCACAGGCACCGCGAACCTCTTCACGCACTGGAATGAACTGTTCTTCGATTTCGATCGCAACATGCGACTGCTGTGCGATCTCATTCAGCGTGCTGGAAACGCCTCCGCGAGTCGGGTCCCTCATGCAGCGAATCTCGCGGCTGAGGGGAATAATGTCAGCCACCAACGTGTGCAGTGCGGCGCTGTCGCTTTGAATTTCCGTTTCAAATTCCAATCCGGCGC
>JASHQM010000077.1 GCA_030039165.1 Candidatus Sulfotelmatobacter sp.
CCTGTGTGCCCGAAGCTGCCCACAGGCAGCAAGTCACCGCGGTTCGACGAGTAAGGAGAATCGATATCCCAGCCAAAGCCTCTCAACACGGGCGCTTGCGGAGGCTGCTCTGGAGAGGTCATTTTTTCGACCGACAGCCGAGACAATATGCCGTCACCGCCGTTCAATAACGCTTGAGCAAATTTCGCGAGATCGTCGGCAGTCGAGAACAGGCCGGCGTGTCCGGCGACTCCGCCCATTCGGCGGGCAGTGGGATCATGTACAACTCCGCGCAACATGTGCTCGTTTTCGTCATATTGCGTAGGCGCAATCTTCGCCCGCCAGGCTGCTGGGGCCAAAAAGCGCGTATGCGCCATTTTGAGCGTAGCGAAAATGTGCCGCTCACAGTAGTCGTTGAGCGACTCGCCCGATACATGCTCGACCAATTCGCCGAGCACGATGAAGTTGATGTCACTGTAAGTAAATTTCGATCCTGGAGGATCTGCGGGAGTCTCCTCGTCTGCCATGCGATAAGCCGTGTCTTTGCCTTCCCACGGCATTTTCAAATCGAGATCCGGCTCCAATCCCGAATAGTGCGTCAACAGTTGTCTCACCGTGATGTCTTGTTTTCCATTCTGCGCAAACTCTGGCAGATACTTTGCTACCGGGTCGTTCAGCCTCACCTTGCCCTGCTCGATCAACTGCATCACTGCCGTCGTGGTCGCCACCACTTTTGTGAGCGAGGCAACGTCAAAAATCGTATCGACGGTCATGGGCTCGTGCCGAGGCTCCAAAGCGCGCTCGCCATACGCCTTGCGATAAATCACCTGACCGTCGTGGCCAACGATCAAAACCGCGCCTGGAATTGTGCCCTCTGCAATCACCTGGCGAATCACTGAATCGACCATGGGCAGCGAAACTGAGTGTTTGTGGGCCGGTACTGCGGCAGCAAATGCACAGGCAAGAAGGCAGCATAAAAACATTGCTGTAAGCTGAATAGGCTTTGAAGTTCGGCTCGAGGTCTGTCGCGTGGATGGCGAGGCCACGGCAATTCCCCAAAGGGGTAGCGACTTGGAACGAGTAAGAAGGATGCTTTGACTCTACACAACCACCACAGCAGGACTCAACAAACTCAAGTAAGCAGGTGCCGGGAATGCAATATCATGAATTCGGCTGACTGTGGACGAAATCTCACTCCAACCCGCCTTTGCCAGCCAGAATGAAGTTTTCGCTTCCGCGTTTGCGGTTTTGCAGGAGGCGATTGCGTCGTGCGCCTTTCCGGCCGCTTCCCTTGCAGTAACCTGCCGCGGACGACTCGTATCTCTTAAAGCGCTCGGCAGTTTTACGTTCGAACATGAGATTAAAGGAAACCCAAACCCAGGAACGCTGTTCGATCTCGCTTCGCTGACTAAAGTCGTCGCAACCACGCCCATGGCAATGCTTCTTTACGAGCGAGGATTGCTGGATCTCGATGCTCCCGTGGCAGCCATCGTTCCCGAATTCGTCACCGGCGCAGGAAAAGACTCCCGCCGAAACGAAGTCACTGTGCGAATGCTTCTTGCGCACTGTTCCGGGTTGCCAGCATACGAAAAGCTGTTTGCGAGAGCCCATACACGCGAAGAACTATTGCACGCTGCTTTCGCGGTGCCGCTCACCACCGAACCCGGCTCTCGCGCCGAATACAGCGACATCGGATTTATCATTCTTGGTGTGGTACTCGAACGGGTTGCCGACCAAACTCTTGATTCCTTTTGCCGGCGGGAAATCTTCGCTCCGCTGGGGATGGCAAATACAGTCTTTAGTCCTCCCTTGAACATTCGCCCGGCGATTCCTCCGACGGCTGACGATAAAACCTTCCGGCAGCGGATCATTCAAGGTGAAGTCCAAGATGAGAACGCATTCGTTCTTGGCGGCGTGGCTGCACACGCCGGACTTTTCTCGACGGCCGAAGACGTGGCCAAATTTGCCCACGCTATGCTCCGCGGCGGGCGTCCAATTCTCCGGCCGGAGACCGTTGCGCTATTCACGCGCCGCGAATCCGCGTCCATCGATTCATCACGGGCGCTGGGTTGGGACACCCCCACGACGTCTTCGCAATCGGGAAAATACTTTTCTCCCCAGAGTTACGGCCATCTTGGATACACCGGGACTTCAGTCTGGATCGATCCCAACCGCCAGCTCTCGGTCACTCTGTTAACCAACCGCACCTGGCCTGGCTGCTCGAATCAGGCACTCAAGCAGGTGCGGCCACAATTCCACGACGCGGTGGTGGCGGCGCTTCGCTAGAATAAGCGGATTCCATTCGAAAGGTGATAAGTTGAGCCGCAGAGCATCTTCTCTCCAAGGTCTTCGCACCGAAAAGCCCAACAGTGCTGGATTCGATCTCGACTGCAAATCTTCGCTGGAGATCGCGCGCCTGATTAATGCTGAAGATGCCGTCGTTGCCCTGGCCGTAACTCGAGTGCTGACGCAGATCGCGCGCGCGATCGATATCGTAGTTGGCGGGCTGCGCTCGGGTGGACGTTTGATCTACGTTGGTGCTGGTACCAGCGGCCGCATCGCCGCTCTGGACGCTGTGGAGTGCGCGCCCACATTTAATACTGACCGAGTGCAGTTCGTCATCGCGGGAGGCGCGAAGGCTTTGGCGACGGCATCGGAAATCAGCGAAGATGATGTCAAACAGGGCCGCAAAGAAATGGTGCGACGCAAACCTGGCAGGAACGATGTCATAATCGGCATCGCCTCCAGTGGCCGCACCCCGTTCACCCTTGCCGCGGTCGCGGAGGCACGCCGCCGTGGCGCGCGCACGATCGCGCTCACATGCAATCCCAATTCTCCATTGGAACGCATCGCTCGTCTGACCATCGTCACGCAGGTCGGCCCCGAAGTTTTGACCGGATCCTCACGGATGAAAGCCGCAACCGCGCACAAGATGGTTCTGAATATCATCTCCACTGGCACCATGGCACGACTGGGATACGTCTACGGCAATCTGATGGCGAACGTCTCCCCCAAAAACGAAAAATTGCGTCAACGAGCGATAGGAATACTCCAAAGAGCAACTGGAGCTGGACGCGAGTTCGCTTGCCGCGCTCTCGAGGCTTCGGGCAACCACACTCCAGTCGCACTGGTTATGCTTGCCGCCAAGGTAAGCCGAACCAGCGCCGTTACCGCTTTGAAGAAGTGTGGCGGCCACGTGCGCCGCGCCATCGCACTTGCGGCGCGGTCGTAGATGATTACTTTAGTGACCGTCATTCCGGTCTTTCCGCATATGCGCAAATCTTTGACACTGTTCCCTGTTTTGCCTTTGTAACTCGAATACAGCGCGCGCTTTTTTGGTAAGCCGATTGCCCACTTCATGGGCGGACGCCGGACCAGTCAGGGATTCCGGATGGTTCGTGAAACTTTGTTGCAGATTTGCCCGGGACAGGATAAACCTATGAAAACCAATTTGACGCACATTGCTATCGCCGCTCTCTTCTCGCTTTGCCTTTTCTGTGCGAGCAGCGCCCCCGCCCAGACAGCCGCAGTTCTCAACAGCCAGGTCCAACCAATGCAGATGATGGGTCACGAGGCTCACGCTTCGCGACATGCCATGGGAGTGGAAAACAACCTCCTCGGAGATTCCTCTTATTACTCCTACGCCCAAGGTGAGATTCCGCTGGCGGAAGTGGGAAGTTTGCCCTATCAGCCGCCTCTTGGCGACGTGGCCCGCGCTTATCGGAAAGAACACGCCTCAGAACCGAAAGCCGTGAAGACCCTGGAAAAACAAGGCGGATAGTGTGATAACAAGGTCTGCATTCAAGCCCGGCACCGCCGGGCTTTTTGTTTTGTGTGGGAATAGCCGCGCCGGAGACTACTGGCTGAGTTTGATGGCCAATTGGCGCTCGGGCTGTGTCATCTCGCTCCACAACGCTTGCAGATCGTTTTGCAGGGTTTGATTATCCGGTTCTTTGTGCAGCGCCATCGCGAACCAGCGGTACGCCGTGGGTAAATCGCGGGCGGTGCAGGTCCCGGTGGAATAGAGCGATCCCATGGAAATCATCGCCTTGGGGTTCGATTGATCGGTTGCGCGCTTGAGTAAACGCAGACCATGATCGCAGTCCTGGCCCACTCCTCGACCGTAGATGTAGCGCTCGGCCTCGGCAACCGTATCGAGCGGCACAGCCGCTGCGGGTTTTCGCGGCTTCGGTTTGGGAGCGGCGGTATCTGACGCGGATTGATCTTCAGAATCGGAATCGGCAACATTTGATTCAGTCTTCCCCGGCATTGAGCTGGCGGATTGGCTCGCTGAGCTGCTCGGAGGCGGAACATTTGGAGAAGATTCGCTCGGCGCAGGCGCGGGCTGTGGAGCGTGCTGCGGACTATTTGCCTGTGGCGCGGATGCAGGCGGGGGCGGTGAGGAAGAAGTTTCCGCGCTCGCATTCAGATTCGGCACAGTGCCACTTGCCGACGAACCCTGCTGGGAGGGCGATTCCGTCGCTCCGAGCGGGGCACCCTGCGCCCCAGATTGTGGAGTGCCGGGAGTAGCCGCACTTGGAAGAGAGGAACTTGCCTGTGGAGCATTCGAAGTAATATCGGGCGAGGCCGCGGTAGGCGACGGCTTTTTCTCGCCACCCATTACCCAATCGAATCCACCCTGCTTCCAGTGCAGGTAGCCAAATCCGACTGCCAACGCAAGCGCCGCCACAAGCAACAAAAGTTTGCCTCGCCCGTGCCTCGGCTCTTCCTCGTCTTCTAAAAGGTAGTCGACATTTCGGGACGACCGCAGATGCTCTTGCGCACCTGCGCGGGAGGCTTCACGGCGACTTTCGGCCGTATTGGAAGGACGGTTCAGACCAAGGAAGGAAGGTCCTGCAACCACAGGCTCGTTGTCCGGCTCGAGTGGCCGGCCCGCACCCAGATTGTGCGAGGCTTCAGAGGCTGTGGTGCCGTTCGCGGACGACTGCCCTGCTCGCCGCACATCGGTCTCGGCCGGTTTGCCGGGAGCAGGCGAAGGCGATCGCGTCCCGCTTGATGAGGCTGCAGCTGCGGCAGGACGGGCGGCATTCGAAGCGCCCACGAGAGAAGCTCCACACATGCCGCAGAAGCGGTTGGTTTCGGCGTTGTCATTTCCACAGCGTGGGCAGCGCACGATTTTCCCTCTCGTTTAGATTAACTCGATTGCGCTTCCTTCGCATCCCTGTTTGGGTTGCCTGCAATGGTGCGGTCGCCAATAAACCCAGTGCGGAAGTGGATAAATTTCCGTTCGGCTGGGTTGCGAAAGAATTCGGGTCGGCGCAACGACGATTTGAACCCGGCCCAATAAACTCAGGCGGCGACGGCGCGAACTGAAACGAGGCTGCCGTAAAGCTCGAGATACTCATCAATCATGCGCTTAGCGGTGAAGCGTTCGCGGGCGCGGCTATATGAGCGATCGGCATAGCCCTGCCGCAACGGGCGATCGGCATCGAGTTGGCGTAGAGTTTCAGCCAGGCTGCGGGCGTCGTTGGTGCGGAAGTAGAGTGCCGCATCTCCCCACATCTCACGAAAAGCAGGAATGTCGTTGGCCACTATGGCACAGCGGGAAAAGGCGGCATCCAGGGGCGCAATACCCAGGGGTTCGTAACGCGGCGTGGCCGCATACACGGCGGCGCGGCTGTAAAGCGCGCGCAACTGGGCTTCCGTCTGCGGCCCGCGGATGGCCACCGAGCTTCGCTCCGTCGCAACTTTCACATCCGCGCGGATCGGGGTGCGTGACGGAGGCACGGTTTGGTCTGCGCCGACGATACAGACTGGAAATGGATGAATGTGCTGCGTGAGTAGCGAAACCTGCTTGCCGGCATCGAGCAAGCGGCCAATTGAGAGAACGGAATCGTCCTTGCTCACATAAGGATTAAAGAAGATAGGGTTCCGGCCCGGATAAACAATGGCTGCGCAGCGTGGACGGCCATAGGTATTGATGACCGCGTCGAGCATAGACGCCGACGGCGCCACCAATACATCCGCTGCGGCGATGCCGCGCACGATCGTTTCCCTATACCAATCTAGCCAGCGGGTGTTGCGTGGGGTGCACCCCTGGACCGCCTTGGCCCAATTGATAAGGTCGCCATTTGCCATCACCACACGCGGAACGTCGACCGGCAAATCGCCATGGCAGAACTGATGCAGATGGAGCAGATCGGGTCGAAGCTCGCGCGCCAAATTCACCAGGAAGTCGGTCGATTCAGGCAGATCGGTCGGAGCGCCCTCCATCCACTCCAGACGAAAAGCTGTGGGCCGATATTCGAGCCCGTGAAGAAGATCCATCCACGCGGTCTGCTCAGGGAGTGGAATTTCCCCGAAGCTGACTAGGGTTACACGGATGCCACGGGTGACCAGGCCAGTGACCAGCTCTCGAGTGTATGTCCAGCCGCTGGACATGATGTCCGCGGTGACCAGAACGTGCACAGAACCTCCGGGGAGGGCTGGGATTCCCGCTCCGCATGCGGAAACCCACCGCTTTCGTGGCACCATTCTAGACCGCAAGGAGGTCCGCAGCGAAGGGTTTTTTTGGTGCGGAAGAGGGGCTTGTAGGCGTATGCCATTGCCTAAGGGTTTTTCCCATGGCGTTTCAGAAAAAAACTTGCTCAGGGCCTTGACAACGGAGGTATACTCCTCTTGGTCGGCTGGTCCACTTATCAGACCACTTGGGAGCTAATTGGGTATCGAAGTCAAATCCGAGTTCGAAACCATCCGCCGCAATAAGGTGTATGAAGAGGTAGCCAAGCAGATCGAGCGGCTGATTCTGAACAAATTGCGGCCTGGCGATAAGCTCCCCTCGGAGCGCGAATTGGCGGAGACTTTGAAAGTGAGCCGCAGTTCCATCCGGGATGCGATTCGCAGCCTTGAGCTGGTAGGTTTGGTCGAGCCGCGGCAGGGCACGGGGACCATCGTTCGAGAGGTGACGGCGGCATCGATAGTAACGCCTTTTGCCGATGCTTTGAATCATCGCCGTGAGCTGGTCAGCGAACTACTCGATTTCCGCCGCATGCTGGAGCCTCCGCTGGCGGCGCGCGCCGCGACACACGCCACGGACGAAGATATCGTGGAGATGGAAGAGATTCTCAACCGGCAGCAGGAAAAACAACGCCGCGGCGATGCGGCCATCGCAGAGGACACGGAATTTCACTACAGCGTTGCCATGGCTTCCGAAAACAGCGTTGTTTTGAAGGTGCTCGACATTCTCATGGACCTGCTGCGCGAAACGCGCGAGCGTTCGTTGCAGGTGGATGGCCGCCCGCAGAAATCGCTGGCTGGGCACCGCAAGGTCCTGGCTGCGATCAAGCGCCGTGACGCGGAGGCCGCCAAGGACGCCATGCGCCACCACATCGAAGATGTCGAAGAAATTGTGCTGCATGAGTTCCAGGAACCAGGTCTATGAAGTCAGTGTTTCCAAATCAGTGTTGTTAACGGAGGAAGTTTTCTATGGGCCGGCTATATGCAATTGAGATTATCTATCGAGGAATTTTCCAAAAACTTCTGGCGACAAGAATTCAAAGAGCGATCGTTTTAGCGGCCCACAACGAAGGTAAAGTGGGCATTTCTTTTGGCCGCTACGGCGACAGCCCGGAGCGCAACGGCATTCCGGCGAAGGGTTTCGCGATTGTGGCGACCGATCCAACCACGCTGGAAGAAGGCATGGCCAAGTACGAACCAAAAGAAGTGGACATCACAATCTGTGTCGACGACACTCTCTGCAAAGGCGTGGAATCATGGGCGTGGTACGGTTTGCAGCCGGTGAATCGTCTGCTTAAACCGGGCGGCACGCTGATCGTCACTTCCAAAGAAGGGCCGGAAACCATTATCGCAATGACTCACCGCAAAGAGGCGCCGTATCAGTTGTCGATTCTAAAAGGTACAGTGAGCTTTTCAGGATTGTGGGTCTATAAGGACGATCACACGGACGTACGCATTCTAGGTGCGGTCGCCAAGATTTTGCCGGACCTGTTCAGCCTGAAGTCAGTGCAGAAAGCGATTCTCTCCGAGTGGAAGTCCGAATTGAAGACGATTTCAGCGGCCAACGCCTACGAGCGCACAACGAGTATTACGGTGAATCCCAATCAGGGCAATCCCGAAGTCCCCTACAAGTTCGATCTGCCCAAATGGCATGAGATGCGAGAGGGCATCTCCATCCCCAGTATTCCGGCCGGGCACGAGATGGATGATCCCAAGAGTCACGCGGAGGGCGGCTTCCAGCCGGACCGCAATCCCACGTTCCTCAAATTCAGCACCCGGACGATGCGGCCGGTGGTGAATTTCGATACCTGTATCAAGTGCACGCTGTGCTGGCTGCAATGTCCGGATTCCTGTTTCGACGTAACGCCGGAAGGTTTGTATGACGCCAACATGAAAGCCTGCTGCGGTTGTGGCGTCTGCGAAGCCGTCTGCCCGGTGAAGAACTGCGTGACCATGGTTAATGAGGCCGAGTTCAGCGACAACAGCAGCCAGTGGGAAGCGTGGCGCGAAAATAAGGAAGGCTACAAGAGCTGGCTGGAGGACAAGATCAAGAATCCGGCCGAGCGTTCGCATGGCTTCCGCTATCGGGGACAGTACGAGGAGCAGATTCCCGAAATGCTGGAGATTGCGGCGGGTAAGTGATGTCGGGATGCGCGCCAAAAGTGCGCTTTCTTCGTAAACGCAAGGCGCGGACGATTTCGCGCGGCGCGCTCAGATCCTTGGCAACGCAAGAGGCGCGTTGCTCGGGATGACAATTCAAGTTCTGTCACAAGGAGAAGGTCATCATGGCAGTGGCAACAGTCATTGAGGAACAGAAAAAACGAACCGAAGAAACAGCTCTAATAACCGGCAGCGAAGCCATCGCGGTGGCCTGCAAGCTGGCCGATGTCGACGTGATTACGGCTTACCCGATCCGGCCCTACGACACGGTCATGCAATATGTCTGCAAGCTGGTGGCAAACGGCGAAATGGACTGCGAATACATCTGCGCCGAAGGCGAGCACTCGCAGTTCGAGATTGTGAAGCACGCGTCGGCCTGCGGTGCGCGGGTGTTCTGTGGCTCCAGCGGTGTGGGCTGGATGTATGCCATGGAGTGCCTGACTGTCACCCCGGCTCTGCGCGTTCCCATGATCGCCATGGTCGGGAACCGCGCTCTCGACGATCCCGGCGCATTCGGCGTCGAGCACAACGACGCCTTGGCCGTGCGCGATCTAGGCTGGCAGCTGGTCTGGGTCGATAATCCGCAGGAAGCGCTCGACACCGCCCTCATCGCTTATCGGGTTGCGGAGGACCGGCGTGTTTTCCTGCCCTGCGCCATCAGTTGCGACGGCGCTTTCCTTACGCACTCGCAAGCTTTAGTAAAAATTCCGACGCAGGAGCAGGTGAATCAGTTCCTTCCCCCTTATGATCGCGGTGACCTGCTCCTGCATCCGGATAACCCCATCACCGTCGCTCCACAAGGCAACGAAGACTGGGTGATGGAAATCCGGCGCCAGAACTATGCCGCCATGGAACGCACTTACGGGGTGATCAAAGAGGCCTACGCCGATTTTGAGCGTATCTTTGGCCGTTCGTATGGCAACCCATTCTTCGAAGAGTACATGACCGAGGACGCCGATATCGTTCTGATCGGGATGGGAACGCTCTCCGTCTCGGTGAAGGTGGCGATCCGGCAGATGCGGAAACAGGGCAAGCGCGTCGGTTTCGTGCGCATGCGGTGGTTCCGGCCATTTGCCGCGGAAGAACTGGCGAAGTCACTGCAGCGCTTCGCCGCCATCGGCGTGGTCGACCGCGACTATTCTTTCGGTTCTCCCTATGCCGGAGGCGTGCTGGCCGGCGAAGTACGCCACGCGCTATATCCGGGACAGGGCAAGAAGCCTCCAGTGCTGGGCTTCATCTGCGGGCTGGGTGGACGCGAAGTCACCATCCCCGATGTGGAGAGGATGGCCAATGCGGTTTATGACGCGGCCGACGGCAAGAAGCAACCGCTGACGCAATGGATCGGTTTGCGCGAATAAGGAGGGGTCGCTGCGCGCTCAATGGTCAGTCCGCTTCGCGGCCTGACGCGCGGCTGCTCCCTCAGGTCCTTCGCAGCACAAAAAATGGGCTGCTTAGGATGACAAGGATTAAAGAGTTCCAGACATCAGAGAGGATAAATCATGGATACCTACGTACAAGTCGATCCGACCCAGAAGCTGGATGCGTATAAAGCGGTAAAGAAAATTCCGCTCGATGAATATTTCACCTCCGGGCACCGCACCTGCCAGGGCTGTGAGTCAGCACTGGTGATGAAGATGATGGCCAAAGCGGCAGGCCCGAGAACGATTGTCTTGGGCAGCACGGGCTGCATGTATGTGGCGAACACCACCTACTACAGCACATCCTGGGTGCTGCCCTGGATGCACACGCAGCTGGGTAGCAGCGGATCTGCGGCGCTAGGTGCGGCGGCGGCCCTCAAGGCGCTGATGCGCAAAGGCAAGATGAAAAAAGAACCCATCAACGTGATCGCCTTCTGCGGCGATGGCGGTGGCGCCGACATGGGCGTGGGAGCAATCTCGGCTACATTGACCCACCCGGATTACAACTGCCTGATTCTGATGTACGACAACGAATCGTACGCTAATACCGACATCCAGCTTTCCGGAAGCACGCCATGGGGCGCAAACACGACGTTCAGCACGCCAGGAAGCGTGCGGCGAATCATGCACCGCCGGTGGAAGAAGAACATGGCCGGGATGATGGCGGCCGGTCACCCTACATGCCGTTATGTCGCAACGGTTTGCATGTCGTACGGCTTGGCGGCGATGAACTCGATTCGCAAAGCTTTGGCCATCGGCGGCCCGACGTTTATCCACTCGCTCGATCCCTGTCCAAAGGGTTGGGATTACGATCCTTATATCTCCCACGAGCTGGGCGAATTGGCCGTAAACACGGGCATTTGGCCGCTTTATGAAGTGGAGGATGGAGTGCTCAAACTCCTGGGCCGGACGCAGCAGATTGCTGCCAAGAAGATTCCGCGGCAGCCTGTCCGGGATTATTTGTTGAAGCAAGGCAGGTTCGCGCACTTTACCAACGATGACATCGATTACTTCCAGAGCAAAGTCGATGAAATGTGGGAAAAGTGGCTGGTTCCGGGTGTGATCCCGTTTAAGGCAGATTTGGAGGCCGACGCCGCGCCCTCAAGCTAATAGGCGGGCGGAAGATTAAGTGAGGCCGACGATCTGACGAGATTACAAGGTTGGAGAACCTGAGTGGGTTCGCTCTGGGTTCGAAAAACGCTTCCGTCATGGAGGTCTGTCTATGGCCGCACCTTCCGCCCCCCTGGTTCAATCGCCGCCGCCAACTGTCAACCGCTGGGTTCAATTGATTGCAGGCATTATCGCGATGATGGCCATCGCCAATCTGCAATATGCCTGGACCTTGTTCACCACCCCTTTAACAAAAAGCATGCATGCTACTTTGGCTGCCGTCCAAGTGGCGTTCGCTGCCTTTATTCTCTGCGAAACCTGGCTGGTGCCGTTTGAAGGTTACCTCATTGACCTTCTCGGTCCGCGGCTGGTGATCGGCATCGGAGGCGTCCTGGTCGGATTAGGCTGGATTGGATCAGGGACTGCGGCCAGCCTGCATTCACTGTACTTCTGGTACTCGATTGGTGGCATCGGCGCCGGAGCTGTCTACGGCGGATGCATGGGAAACTCCCTGAAATGGTTCCCTGATCACCGTGGCATGTGTGCCGGATTCACAGCGGGTTCATACGGCCTTGGCACAGCGCTGACGGTGGCTCCTATTGCCAAGATGATGAAGGTCTCCGGGTATCAGCACACTTTCATCGTGTGGGGCATCATTCAGGGCATCATCGTGTTTGTTGCCGCCATGCTGATCGTTCCTCCGCCGAAAAACTGGCTACCAAAGAACTTCAAGCCGATCGAAAAGGTGCGGCAGAGCTTAGTCGACATGACATCGTTGGAGATGATCAAGCAGCCATCGTTCTACGCCATTTACGTAATGATGACGCTGGTTGCCTTCGGTGGCCTGGTGGTCACGGCTCAGATCAAACCAATTGCTGTCTTCTACAAGGTGGACAAGGTGATCGTCTTGTGGGGCATGTCGGCCCTGCTCGTGGCCATCGAGCTCGACCGCATTCTGAATGGCCTTTGCCGGCCATTTTGGGGTTGGGTTTCTGACCACATCGGGCGCGAGAATACAATGTTCATCGCGTTCCTCGGACAGGCGCTGGCCGTCCTGGGTTTGCTCCGTTTGATTACCCATCCACTGTGGTTCGTTATGATGACCGGCCTGTGTTTCTTCGGATGGGGCGAGATTTTCTCGCTCTTCCCCTCCATTGTCGGTGATCTCTACGGCAAGAAGTGGGCCACTACGAATTATGGGGTTGTCTACACCGCGAAGGGCCTGGCATCCATTTTTGCCGGGCCGGTTGCCGCAATGGCCAGTGTAAAGACTGGCTCGTGGATGGCGATTTTCTGGGTCATGATCGGCTGTAACGTCCTTGCGGCATTCATGGCTGTGCTGTGGTTGAAGCCACTGGCCGCCAAAACGGTCGAGGAGTCGCAGACCAGTTTGCGGGTCCCTAGCATCCCTGGCGTTGGCGGTGCGCAGTCCGCGGCATAGATGGGGAAACGTCAGGGATCCGGCTTGAGGCAGCCGCTGTCCCCCAGCACGGCTGCTGCGAGTAGGTAGTCGGAGGTTGAGCGGGCGTGCTTTGCGAGCACGCCCTTTGCGTTCCTTCTCCCTGAAAAAAGCGCGAGACAGAAATACATAAAGCGTGGTTGTGCTTCCTGATTGCCACTTCCATAAAGCTACAAAATTTCTCCTGCCAGTGTCGTCTTTTGACCGCCATTCCCGTTTTCCATATTAGAGGATTGTAGTCAGGTTTTCACTCTCTGCTCGACCGTCCTTTAAAGGAGATGGTATGAAATGCAGAATATTACTAGGCCTCACCGTACTTGGCTTGCTCACTCAACTTCCGATGCCGGTTCGGCTCGCCGCCGAGTCAACCGTGGGCGAAAGCCACTCTCGTTTCATCTCGTTCGACGCACCGGGGGCAGGCCAACGCATTTACGAAGGCACCTTCGGAGTGGGCATAAATTCTAGCGGGCAAATTACGGGATACTACGCCGATGCCAGCTTTGTTTACCATGGTTTTCTGCGAAGCCCAGAGGGTGCGTTCACCACGTTCGATGCTCCCGACGCGGGTGCTTACGGCACCTTTCCATATGGCCTCAATTCCGACGGAACGATTGTCGGACTCTACTCTCACGTGGCCTATGTAGAGCACGGCTTCCTGCGCCACCCAGACAGTACCTTTGCGACCTTCACCGATCCGGACGCTTGCACTACGGCTGACGGCACAGGTTGTTACGGCAGTCGCTTCTTTGACATCAATGATTCTGGAGAGATTGCAGGAAGCTACGTCGACGCGAACTTTGTCTTCCACAGCTTCCTGCTCAATAATGGCGGTGCGCTCACCGTGTTTGAGGCTCCCGGCGCGGGAGACGTCACCGGCAGCTATCAAGGCACCCAACCTGCCATCTTCTCAGCCCTCAATAACCACGGGGAGGTCATCGGATCCTACACTGACGCCAGCAACGTGGAACACGGTTTCTCGCGCAGCGCCGACGGAACCATCACTGACTTCGACGCTCCAGGCGCAGGTACAGGTAGCGGCCAGGGCACTTTTCCCGTGAGTCTCACCGATACTGGGGTCATCGCGGGAGCCTATATTGACGCGAGCAGCGTGTACCACGCCTTCCTGCGCAATAGCGATGGCACCATCACTAACTTCGACGCTCCGGGTGCAGGCACAGGCGTCAGCCAGGGCACTATCCCTGAAAATATCAACGCAAACGGAGAGATTACGGGAAACTACATCGACGGCAACAACGTGTCTCATGGTTTTCTGACCGCCAGCAACGGCGTCATCGTTACATTCGATGCTCCAGGAGCGGGCAAAGAAAACGGCGCGGCTGGTTGCGGATCAACCAGCGGTTGCCCGGGCACTTACCCGTACAGCAACAACGCGAGCGGAGAGATCACGGGGTACTACATTGACGGCAGAAACAGATCTCACGGTTTCCTGCGGACCCCTTAACGGATATGGGATGACCGTTCGTGGGGCGGCCCTGTCATCCTGAGCAATCGAGGGGCCTGACTTTTCGCGGTTTTCGAAAAGATAGGCTGGCCGGCCGCTAGCGGAAGCGGAAAAACCGCGGTCTACCCCGGTAATTCCTGTCCACGCGTCTCTGCACCAAACGGAATCAGCAGCAGTCCGACGCCGAAGGCAGTGGAAGTGAGCGCGACCGGAGTTCCCAGCGAACCATAGTGGCGAACTCCGGTAGCCACCAAAAACGAGATGCCAGCGCCACCGAAACGAGCGAAGGATGTGGCGAATGCAAAGGCGCTGGCACGGCATTCCGTAGGATATTGCTCCGGCAGCCAAAGAGTGTAAACCGCGAAGTTGGCCCCGCCCAGCCCCAGAAAGAACAAACACAAAAAGAATAACGGCAGCGCTCCGGCTCGCATATAGAAAACTTTACCGAAAGTAACGGCGATGAATATCAGCATCAGGGTAAAGAAAAATGCCAGAGCGCCGCGGCGGCTGATGCGCTCGGCTAGCCAGGGCATTAGGAGGCAGCCCAGAATGGTGGCCAAGCCAATCAGCATCATCCCGTAGGACGCTAACTGAGCGGCTGCGGGGGCGCTGCGCCCACCCGCGAGTGCAAGTGTGGTTATCGCAGTCGGAACATACACTGTGCCGGCCCAGAGACCGCAAATCGATGCCATCATGAATAAAGCGTTCAGAATGGTGCGGCGCCGCCATGGCGAGATAAATAGCGCAGCAAATGGACGCCAGATCGCCCACGAGCGGATCACATTTTCCTTTTTCTTCCACGTAACCGGCTCCGTCACCCCGTGCCGCAGCCATGCCAGCAGCAGCGCGGGCGCGCCCCCAACAATAAACATGACGCGCCATCCGTAATGGCCGAAGTGGCTGCCTACACCGTAGTTGGCCAGCGAAGCGAGGAAGAAGCCGACGTAGTAGCCGGTATGCATATAGCCCGCCCCCGTACGGCGGCGATTTTCGGGCCATTCTTCCGCGACGAAAGTTCCACCCATGGCCCACTCTCCGCCAATGCCGATGCCGGCCAGCAAGCGCAGAATGGCAAGCTCCCACCAGGTGGTGACGAATGCGCTCAGGAAGGTGAATACCGAATACCACACGATGGTCAGCATAAGCGTGCGTACGCGGCCAAACTTGTCACCCACGGGGCCCCAGAGGAACGCCAGCCCCCAGCCGATTAGAAACAAAGTGAATGACAATGACCCGTAGTAGCCAATGTTGACCTTGGTGGGAGCGATGCCACTATTCGGAAGCAAGGCGGTCATCGCGGGAACGAGCACGAGAGCGTAGATGACGGAGTCCATGCCATCGAGCGTCCATCCGCCCCAGGAGGCCCAGAAGCCGCGGATTTGGTTAGTGGTAAGAGATGAGCGTTTTGAGATTGGCACCAGCTCCGGACCGCTGATGTCGTTCCTCGCGACGCTCAACATGACAGTGCGGAACTATAGCAAAAAGTACTATCTAAGAGGAAAATATCGCGGGCCTGGATTGTCTCAGCTAATCAAGACTTCCGGCGCCAAAGGATAACTAAGCCATAAGTCACTTTGGCGGCGGAACTCTCGTACTGTGCATAAAGACGATCTTCCACTTGCCATTTTGCTTTTGCAGAAAAGCCGACTCGAGCCAATTCTGCTCGGTGGTTCCGGACGCGTCGCCAACGCTCCCCTTGTTAACGTAAGCAATCCACGCGACGTTACCGTAGACGTGGACATCGGGCTCGGTGACATTCCACTCGAAATGCCTGCCTTGCGCGTGCAGCGACTTCATCAATTTCATGATGGCTTCGCCATCAAAGCGCTGGCCGGCATCGTACAAGTAAAATCCCGGGGTGACCACGGAGTCGAACCTTCCCATGTCGTCGGCTTTGGCGGCGACGAAGATCGTTCTTATGGTGTCGATGATTTGTTTCTGGTCCCGGGTGAACGCGGCCTGCTGAGCATGGGTTGTAACAATCGACAAGAGAATTAAACTTATTGCAGCACCCGCTGGGGTGCGCGGCAAAGATGGCATTGCGAAAGGCCTCCGATAAGGTTGAAGATCCTACTTTAGCGGCGAGGTGCGCAGAGGTTCACAAAGGATCGCGTAACTGGATGAGTAAGTTATTTCCCTGCTGCGCGCAGACGCTTTTCGAGTGAGTCCGTCTCCTCGCTCAGGTCTCTGGGTAAATGCTCTCCGAACTTGGCGAAGTGCTCGCGAATGCGGGACACTTCCTCCAGCCAGCCGTCGATGTCGACACTGAGGAGTTCTTCCACGTGAGAGCCGGGGATATCGAGCCCTTTTGTGTCAAGATCGGCAACTTCCGGAACTCGCCCGATGGGAGTTTCCTTGGCATGGACCTTGCCGTCGCAGCGCTCGAAAATCCATTTCAGCACGCGGCTGTTCTCGCCAAAGCCGGGCCACAGGAATTTGCCGTTGCGGTCCCGGCGAAACCAGTTGACATAGAAGATCTTCGGCAGCCTGGCGCCGGAGCGCTTGCCCATCTTGAGCCAGTGGCCAAAATAGTCGCCCATATGATAGCCGCAGAACGCAAGCATGGCCATGGGGTCGCGACGTAACTGCCCAACTTTGCCCGTGATGGCGGCCGTGGTTTCGCTGCTTTGAGTTGCGCCAAGAAAAGTGCCGTGCTGCCAGTTGAACGACTCTGTGACGAGTGGAACGATGCCGCCGCGACGGCCACCAAATAGAATGGCATCGATGGGCACGCCCTTAGGGTCTTCCCACTCCGGTGCGATCACGGGGCACTGCGAGGCAAGAGCTGTGAAGCGCGCGTTGGGGTGAGCTGCATTGCGGCCTGAATCCGGAGTCCATGGACGGCGCAGCCAATCGACCAACTTTGCCGGCTTCTCATCGGTTATCCCTTCCCACCACACGTCGCCGTCAAGAGTTGAGGCGCAGTTGGTGAAAATGGAGTTGCGGTTCACCATGAGCATGGCGTTGGTATTCGATTTCATGCTCGTGCCGGGCGCAACGCCGAACAAGCCATACTCCGGATTAATTGCGTACAGGCGACCATCAGAACCGAACTTCATCCAAGCGATGTCATCGCCGATGGTCTCGACTTTCCAACCGGGAATAGTTGGAACGAGCATCGAGAGATTCGTTTTGCCGCACGCCGAAGGAAAAGCGCCCGTCATGTATTTGACCTGGCCGGATGGATTGATCATCTTGAGAATCAGCATGTGCTCAGCCATCCAGCCTTCATCCCGGGCTTGCACCGACCCGATGCGGAGGGCATGGCATTTCTTGGCAAGCAGCGCGTTGCCCCCGTAGCCGGAACCGTAGGACCAGATTTCGCGCGTCTCCGGGAAATGGCAAATCCATTTGTTTTTGCCGTCGCAGGCCCAGGTGGAATCGGGCTGGTTGGGACCTAGCGGCGCGCCGACGGAATGCAGACCGCGGACGAATTCGTCCTCCGGCCCAAGAACTTCAAGCACGTGCATGCCCACGCGCGTCATGATATGCATGGAAACGACGACGTAGGCGGAGTCAGTGATTTCGACGCCGATGCGCGAAATATGCGAACCGATCGGGCCGAGGCTGTACGGGATCACATACATTGTGCGGCCAGTCATGCAGCCGGAAAACAGTCCCGCGAGCTTCTGCTTCATCCTGGCCGGATCCTCCCAGTTGTTGGTCGGGCCGGCTTCTTCTTTCGTACGGGAGCAAATAAAGGTTTGGCCTTCGACGCGGGCTACATCGGCGGGATCGGAGCGGACCAGGTAGCTGCCGGGACGCTTCCCGGGGTCCAGTGGAATCGCGGTGCCCGTGAGCACCAGCAGGCGCAACATCGACTCGTACTCTTGCTTCGAACCATTGCACCAATGGACGCGGTCAGGCTTGCACATCTGCGCCACGTCTTCGACCCAGCGCTCCAGTTTGGCGTGACGCGGTTGACCTGCGGCGGTTTCCACTTCAATCGTAATAGTGGCCATGGTATCGGACTTTCTCTCCGGGCGTATGCGACGCCGCAATACGCGTGGGGTCTCACTCAAATTAGTTGCGTAACAAAGAAGAATCGCCACACAAACCTGGAATCCCATATGGCGATCTGCTGCACCAGGCTGGAATGCCAGGAACGAATTGGCACAACCTTATTATTTTCTCGCACTTGGCGAGATTACGCCAGCAGGTCGTGGACAACTTGGTTGCCGGGGAATGTTCCCGACTCGCGGGGTCAATTCCCCTTGGCGGCATCTTGCAGAGCTTGCTTACGTAGCGATGCGATCGGGAAGAACCTTCCGCCCAGCACGACGGCATGAATTTTTCGCGTATGACTGATGTCTTCGAGGGGATTCATATCCAACAGGATCAAGTCTGCGACTCGCCCTGCTTGGATGGTTCCATAAGTGTCTGTTTTGCCCAGAAACTTCGCGGGGTTCAACGTTGCAGCCTGCAAGGCTTCCATCGGAGTGAAGCCCGCTTCTACCAGGAGCGCTAATTCATTGTGCAGATCGATGCCCGGCACGATGCCCCAGTCGGAAAAGTCTGACCCCGCCATGATCTGAACCCCGGCCTTGTGCATCATGCGGACCACCTCAATATTTTTTTCGTGAACATTCAGTCGGGGCTTCAGAGATTCCGGATCGTTGCTCCAAAGCACGAAACCTCGTTCGTAGGCGACCAGTGTCGGCACATACCAGGTGCCGTTCTTCACGAAACGCTGAAAAAGTTGCTGTCCGATAGGGCCGAGAATCTCATCCTGGGCTTGTTCAACCGTTTTCGCAGTCGCTCCTTTGCGCCACATAGCGCTCTCATACATAGTTTCGACGTGCTCGAGGCTAACAACTCCGGCGTCGGATGCCTCGGCGGAACTTACATTTTTCGGCAAATGGACAGCTACGGAGATGTGCTCTTTGTGGGCCTCATCCATCAACGCAAAGAACGCCGCAGGCGGAAGCGCATTGTGGACTTTGATAAAATCCACGCCCTTCGCCTTCAGGTCGTGGACTGCGCGACGCGCCTCTTCCGGTGTACGAACGGTGAGGCGGTTCGTGACTCCTTCTTTGGGGCCGTCGACAAAAGGGCCAGCGCGGATAATATGCGGCCCGACTCGCGCGCCGCTTTCGATCTCCGATCGCCAGCGATCGATTTGAGCAAGATCTCCGCCCATGTCGCGCACTCCGGTGACACCATTCATGATCAGCAATGGAAAAGCGTCTTCCGTGGCATCAGTCAGGTGCCCATGCATGTCCCACAAGCCGGGGATCAGGAACTTGCCATTCCCATCCACAGCGTGAGCTGCGGTGGGAATTTTTACTGTTTCACTTGGGCCGACGCTGACGATGCGACCGCCGCTGATGATAACTGTAGAATTGGGCCTGGCCGCGGTGCCGCTGCAGTCGATGACGGTTACATGAGTTATGGCAAACGAGCGTTTCGTCTGCGCCGTTGCTGAAAATGAAAAGAGTAGGAAAGAAAGGAGAATCCGTTTAGGCATACGCTCACCCTTGAAGATGTTCTGTAAGCAATTGTACGGATGAGAGCGCTCGCTTGTTCCGGGTGAGATTGAATGAAGGCATCAGCCCATTGGAAGAGCAACCGCCGCGTCGAACTTCGAATAGTATTTCTTCACATCGCCCGCCCCATATTTTGCCCGGAATTTCTCGACCACCGAGGCGACCCGCTTGGCATCGGTGATCGCTTTCGCTTTGAATTCACCTTCCATGCCGCGCGCATCAATTCGAATGGTTGGATCTTTGCGCACGTTCTGGTACCACTGCGTATCGGAGCCATACACGGGTAGGAGGTAGACATCGCTCCCTTCCATCACAAACCAGACTGGATTGGAGATAGCCCGCCCCGATTTTCTGCCGGTCACGGTGATTTTGATTTGGCGGTATCGCGACAGGCGGTCAGCTAAAGAATCGCTGCGGGTTGCCATGTATATCTCCTGCGACCGGGGCACGAGAATTCGGTCGATTTAGCGGTTCACCAGTTTCTGGAAGCTTTCCGGGTAGCGCTCGCCTTGCACTGGAACTCTGCCGGTGGCGCTGTCGATCTGCCTAAGATCGTCGGTCGAAAGCTCCAGGTTGATGGCGCCGATGTTCTCATCCAGCCGATTGAGCTTGGTCGTTCCCGGAATCGGCACGATCCACGGCTTCTGCGCCAGCAGCCAAGCCAGCGCGATCTGCGCGGGCGTTGCCTTCTTCAGCTGCGCGAACCTTGCAATCAAGTCGACCAACGCCTGATTCGCCCTGCGATTCTCCGGAGTAAAGCGGGGAACAATATTGCGAAAATCATTCTGATGGAAGGTCGTATTCTCAGTAATTTTGCCGGTGAGAAAACCCTTACCCAAGGGACTGAAAGGAACAAACCCAATACCAAGCTCCTCGAGCACAGGAATGATCTGTGCTTCCGGTTCTCTCCACCACAATGAGTATTCGCTCTGCAGTGCTGTGACCGGCTGAACCTTGTGCGCGCGGCGAATGATTTGCACTCCCGCTTCCGAAAGGCCGAAGTGCTTTACTTTGCCTTGCTGGATCAGATCTTTTACCGCACCGGCTACATCTTCAATCGGCACCTCCGGGTCTACGCGATGCTGATAGAACAAATCGATGGAGTCGGTGCGGAGGCGCTTGAGCGAGGCTTCGGCGACTTGCTTGATGTGCTCCGGGCGACTATCCACGCCTGCCTGTTTCCCCGTGTTCGGGTCCAGCTTAAAACCGAACTTAGTGGCAATCACGACTTGCTTGCGCACGGGAGCGAGTGCTTCGCCGACGAGCTCCTCGTTAGTGAATGGGCCATAGACCTCTGCGGTGTCGAAGAATGTAACTCCGCGTTCGACCGCAGCGCGGATAAGCGAAATTCCTTCTTGTTTATCGATTGCCGGACCGAGACCAAAGCTCATTCCCATGCAGCCAAGGCCGATGGCCGAGACTTGAAGATTGCTTTTTCCGAGTTCCCGTTTTTGCATCACATCTCCTTCTTCAAGCTTTTCTCGGCATGAACTTGCCCCTGTTTACACCATACTCCCGGTCTGAAGTTATTGCTCGCGGCCAGATCGCTCGCTAGGCATCGCTCGCTGCACTCAGGATTTCTGATAGACCCGGACTTCCCACAAATGGCCCTGCCTGTGCCTACGAACAACCTTCCACTGTTCGGCGACAATTCGGTGCATAGGCTGCTGGGCAGGCATACGGTCAAATATGAATCGGAAGCTGGTCGCTGAGGGCTGCAGGCAAGCAAACATCGCTTACCCGGCCCATTCTGGGCCTGAATCGCAAAAGGGTACTTTCACGATTACTTTTGTTCAAGAGCCGTGGACACGTTTACCCCCTGTCCTTTTTCCCCTATCGTGAAACCTCCAGTCCCGGCCGCTCCCACGGCTTGGATCCCCTTGGAGTCAAAGAATGGCCACGTATCAACGCGGGTTTCAGCTCGGTATTCTCCCCGAGCGCCACATCGACAGGCGGGCGCTCGCCACCAGCTATACCGCAATGGTGATCCTGCTGTTTCTCCTTATTAATGTGGGGGTTGTCTTCCCAGATCGCATCGCACTCAAGCAATACCGCATCACCTCGCTGATTCCCATGCCGGCGCTGAAGCCCGAGCCCGAGCCGGAACCAATCAAGATCGCGCCGGTAATCAAGGCTAAGTTACTTCCGCCGGCCCCAGTTTTTGATAAGCCAAAACTGATTGTCCCCCACGAGATTCATAAGCCTGCGCCCGAGGCAGTGGAAGCGCCCAAAGTGGTGGTGAATCAATTTGCCGCGCCGGAGATCAAGATGGCCGAGGCCGCGCGTCCCAAGCTCCTGCATACCGGAGATTTTGCCGGCAGCTCGGTCACTCCGACCGTAAAGGCGGCGATCGATAAAGTGCAGACTGGCGGCTTTGGCGACCCCAACGGACTGAAAGGCACGGGCAAGGAAGCCGCCAAATTGTACGCGGCACAAACCGGTTCGTTCGATATGCCCGTAGGCCCTGGGCAAGGCAACGGGTCGGGCGGAGCGAAAGGAATCAAGGGCACCGTAGCCAGCGCGGATTTCGGCAACGGCGTCGCTACGGCGAGCAAAGGAACCGGCGGTACAGTTTCCACCGGTGGATTCGGATCGGAGCAAGTGGTTCATGGCGGCCCGAAGATCGCGCAAGCCGATGCCGGACCGGCAACCGTCCCCGTAGAAATTACTTATAAACCGCAACCGGTTTACACCGAAGAAGCCCGCACGCTGAAGCTGGAAGGCGAGGTTCTGCTGGAAGTTTTATTCAGCGCCAACGGCACGCTGCATGTCAATCGTGTGGTCAGGGGTTTGGGCCATGGGCTGGATGAGGCGGCGATTGCCGCCGCCAACAAGATGCGGTTCAAGCCGGCGCTGCGCATTGGGCAGCCCGTGGATTCCACAGCTGTGGTGCACGTGACGTTTCAACTGGCGTATTGAAGACTGTTCTCAGTTCCCAGTCGTGGCCGCCAGTTCGGCTGGAATTCTTGGCAACTGGAACCTAGCTGTTAGGAACCGAGAACTGAGAACTGGTTTATGGGGAGAAAGTGATGCGTATTTCGAAATGGATATTCACCGTGCTAATAGTGGCAGCGGTGAGCGCCCTTGCGCAGCAGCCGGAGCCGAAATCTTCGGATACGACAATTATTGCGAACCAACCTGCACCTGTATCGACAACCCAGATAACGGCGACCGACCGCGGAGCACAACCGGGGGCGCAAACAGACGCAGCGCCGGTACTCTCCGACGCCGCGCACTCGGCGCCTGCGGCTTCGCAGCCGGTGGCTGCTCCCGAGTCATCGCAGACACCAGCTTCGCAATTGCCACCGCCTTCGGCTCTTCCTCAGCCCGTTACCGCGGATCAGGTGATCGACCGCTTTATCGAGCGCGAACATGGGCTGATTAAGGCGCTCGCCACACGCACGCCTCTCGTTGAAACTTATATTCAGGATCTGACCGCTGATCCGCAACTTGGCCCGGTCCCCGCTTCCGATCATTACTTCCTTGGCCGCATGGACATGGGCGAGACGGTCGACCGCAAGGACTATCTGAAAGGTCAGGAAAAAGGCATGGAAGAGCGGTTGATGGGCGGATTCAAAAAGCTCTATAAGGTCCAGTACCAGCCCATGGGATTTTCGTGGATGGTTTACGCGGACCGCACTGATTTTGATCGAGCACACTACGAGTTCCATTACGTTCGCCGGGAATTTCTGGGGGATGTGCGCTGCCTGGTGTTCGACGTCACGCCCAAGAAAAATTCCGGACACGGACGATTCCTGGGCCGCATCTGGGTTGAAGATCGGGATTTCAACATCGTGCGCCTAAACGGAACTTATTCTCCGGCGCCGCGCAATTCGTATTTCTTCCATATGGATAGCTGGCGCTTGAATCTGATTCCGGGTTACTGGGTACCGTCGTTCATCTACAGCGAAGAGGGCGACTTCAGCGCCGGCGTGAAAAACAAGATTGCCTTCAAGGCGCAGACTCGCATCTGGGGCTATGACCTGAAGAAGGGTGGGGACACCGACGAGTTGACGCAGATTCGCGTGGACAGCGTGAAGGATGAAAGCCCCACCGCGCAGGACGCTTCGCCGCTGCAAGCCGAGCGCGAATGGCAACAACAAGCCGAAGACAACGTAATCGAGCGCCTTACCAGCGCGGGGCTGGTCGCTCCTGAAGGCGACGTCGACAAAGTTCTTCAAACTGTCGTCAATAATCTGGAAGTCACGAACAACATCGATATGGCGCGCCCGGTGCGCGCCCGCGTGCTGCTGACGGCTCCGCTTGAAACTTTCAGCGTGGGCAATACGATCGTGATCAGCCGTGGACTAATCGACGTGCTTCCCGACGAAGCTAGCCTCGCCGCCGTGCTCGCGCATGAACTGGCGCACATCGTACTCGGCCACAACCTGGGCAGCAAGTATGCCTTCAACGATCGCATGCTGTTTTCTGACGAGGGCACGTACGCGAACCTTGGATTCAAGCACATTCCGGAAGAAGAAGCTGCCGCCGATAAGAAAGCCATCGAGCTGCTGAATAATTCTCCTTACGCGCAGAAACTGGACAATGTTGGCCTGTTTCTGAAGGCGTTGCAGGCGCGCGCTCCACAACTCAGTGCGCTGCTGACGACTCACCTCGGCAATCCGCTGGCCGAGGATGGCAAAGTCGATAGGTTAAGCGCTCTCGAATCCAAGGGACCGGCACTCGATATGAACAAGCTCGATCAGGTGGCCGCTTTGCCGCTCGGTGGCCGCATCAAGATCAATCCCTGGGACGACAAGGCCGAGATGGTGAAAGCGTCGCCAGTGGCGATCACCTCGGCGCGCGACAAAATGCCGTTTGAAGTCACACCCTTCTATCCGCACCTGGCGCGCTATGGAACTACGACGGCTGTACCGGCACCCACAACCGCCGCCAACAGCACGTCCAGCAATTAACGGCGTTCCATCAAGTTGCAATAAGCGTTGGCCGGGACTCCGGAAGAAATTCCGGAACACCCGGCCTTCGTTATTCTGGGAAAGGTTGCACGGGTGGCTTTGCCAGCAAGCTTCGTCCTGCCCGCATTCAGCGGTTGAACGGATACTCCTGCACCCAGTGAAATCCCCGGCTGCGGAGCTGCATTTTCTGCGGGTCGACGAGCTTAAGATCCATGCGCATCCTATGGCCGTCCATTTCTCCATCGAGCGCCAATTGCTCGGACCCAGCCTGTTCGAAGTGCAGCGTGCCCTTCCAGTTCGGGTCGCTTCTTTTCGCTATGGCAATGCTCTTGTTGCCAACGTCGATCGCTGCGCCATATGCGGCGAAGGAACCATCCATGCGCTGAAACCAAATCTGCTTGGGATAATCGAAAATCACCCGGCGCCAGCGGTCATAGTCCGTCACCAGCGGCGAGCGCACCTGCCCATCAATCGTCATCTGATCCACGTCCCAGATGCCGTAGAGCGCTGACTTCGGCCTTGCGTCGCCGTCGCTGGTGGCCCACTTGTTCCCGTACTCGTATGCGTTGGAGACGAGGAGCACCGCACCGAAAGCCAGCTGTGCCATTAACGCAACGCGGTTCGCGCGCCAAGCCGGAAAAAGATCAGTTTGAGTTGATGGGCCAGCAGTGCGATTTAGAACGAAAAAGTTCGCCAGACGTTGAAACTCCGGCGCAAGCAGGAACAATGACAAAAGGATCAGATGAAACGAGAGCAACTTCACCGGTACGTCGTAGCTCATGTTCAACATGAACACCTGCACCATGTCCGCCAGGCTCACCAGTGCGCCCAGGGTACTCGTTCGTGGGAGTATCAGCAGGACACCGCCGAGCAGCTCTGCGCATCCAGCGAAAATCTCATATCCGCGAGACGCCCCGATTGCCGTCCACAGAACTGCCATCTTTGAGAAGTTTCCGAACGGTTCCACCAGCCGGAACAGCGGGGTGGCCGGCATTTGTATCGGGAAAGCTTTGGTCATTCCATAAGTCAGCAACTGCCCCGCCAGGGCGAAACGAATGAAAAGGTGAAACCACTTGTGCAGAGTGACGTAGCTTTCCCGCCGGTGGTTTTTCCTCCTGTCCAGCGCAGACCAGATCGCCGTGGCCGCCGAGGCAACCATTAGCAGGAAGAGCGCCAGCACGTAGTCGAACGTCTTGTCGCCGCTCCCACTGCCGGAGTAGACGAGCGGTGTCTTGATGCGCAAAACGTGCGCAGCAAACCAGAGAATGACTGGACGCACCGGCCACAACGTCGCGGGGTCGGGAATATCGACGTTTGGCGCAGGGATCAGGCTGACGAAGATCTGCGTTGAAAAGCAATACAGGCCGAAGTAGACGAAACAGAAGCGAAATGCAACACGAGTAGTCGAATTCCACAGCGGGGGAAACTGCACAGTCTGAGCTTCAGTTGCCTTCGCTCGGGTCGCCATGTGAAATACCTAAGCTGGAACGCTCTTCTCGCTGGAATCTTGCGGACATTGTAGCAACCTGGACGAGCAACAGAGAGCCTGTCTCTTCTTTTCACCCCATGGCGGTGGTACTCTTGATGCCGAATTTCGAAACGCTCGGAGGGTTACTTGCCCGATCCGGGGAACAATCCAAGTATCGATTCACAGGTGCTAGAGAAACGTTCCGACCTGGACGCCACCTCTGACTCCGCCCAGCCCACCGCAAAGACGCCACACTACGATATCGGTTCCATCGGCCCGTACCGCCTGCTCACCAAGCTCGGTGAAGGAGGAATGGGCCAGGTCTGGCTCGCCGAGCAGGCCTCCCCGGTCAAGCGCCAGGTCGCGTTGAAGGTGACCAAGTTTGGCCACTTCAATGAATTGGTTCTGCGGCGATTCGACCTCGAGCGGCAGTCGCTGGCGATCATGAACCACCCTGCCATTGCCAAGGTCTTTGACGCAGGCGCGACGCCTGACGGCCAACCTTACTTCGTAATGGAATATGTCCCGGGCTCGCCGATCACCAATTACTGCAACCAGAAACACCTGGACGTGCGAGAGCGGATCGTTCTGTTCCGCAAGGTTTGCGAAGGAGTGCAGCACGCGCATCAGAAGGCGATCCTGCACCGCGACCTGAAGCCCTCCAACATTCTCGTCACCGAAATCGACGGAAAGCCCGTCCCGCGCATCATCGACTTCGGGCTCGCGAGAGCGACGCATACTTCGGACGGCGATCTCGAGCAGACCATGTTCACGCAGGCCGGCGGCATGTTAGGCACGCCAGGCTACATGAGCCCGGAGCAGGCCGATCCCCGCATCCTCGATGTAGACACGCGCACCGACGTCTACTCCCTGGGTGTCGTGCTCTACCAGCTTCTCACCGGCTCGCTTCCCTTCGATCCCCGGCAGTGGAAAACCAAGCCGCTGCACGAAGTGCTGCGCCAACTCCAGGAAGAAGATCCGCAACGGCCCAGCACACGGGTCAGCAGCGACGCCAAAGCACATGCCGCCGTGAATGCGGCACCCGAAGCAGGCAAGCTCGTCAGCCGGTTGCGCGGTGATCTCGATTGGATCACATTGAAGGCGCTTGCGCGAGACCGCGAGCGCCGCTACGCTTCGCCCGCCGATCTCTCGGCCGACCTGGGCCGCCATCTCGACGATGAACCGGTTAGCGCTCGGCCCCCGAGCGTGGCCTATCGCACGCAGAAGTTTCTCCGGCGAAATCGCCTCGCGGTCAGCTTCGCAGCCGCACTGGCTTTGCTCGTCATCGGCTTCGCAGCCACCATGACAGTCGAACGCAATCGTGCCAACCGCGAGGCCGAAACAGCCAGCCGCGTCGCCGATTTCATGACTGGGGTGTTCCGAGTTTCCGATCCGGGCGCGGCGCGCGGCAATAGCGTCACTGCTCGCGAACTTCTGGACAAGGCTGCCGCCAACATTGAGAAAGGGCTGGGCAAGGATGAGCGGGTGCAGGCCCGCCTGATGCAAACCATGGCCACAAGCTACATTGGCCTTGGCCTTTTCGACCAGGCTCGCGCATTGCTTGAGCGCGCCGTATCCATACAAAGCCGAGTAATCGGT
>JASHQM010000078.1 GCA_030039165.1 Candidatus Sulfotelmatobacter sp.
ATCGGCACGCCGATCGCGTTATAGATAAACGCGAAAAATAGATTCTGCCGGATGTTGCGCATGGTAGCCTGGCTCAGCTTGCGCGCCTGCAGAATCCCGCTCAGGTCGCCCTTCAGCAGCGTGATGCCACCACTTTCCATGGCAACGTCGGTGCCGGTGCCCATGGCAATGCCGACATGGGCCTGCGCCAATGCAGGAGCGTCGTTGATACCATCTCCGGCCATCGCCACGATTCTTCCCTGCTCTTGCAATTTGCGAATGATTTGCAACTTCTGATCAGGGAGAACCTCGGCTTCGAATTCGTCAATGCCGAGTTTTTTAGCAATATCGGAAGCGGTGTTGCGATTGTCGCCCGTCAGCATGACGACCCGAATGCCAAGTCCTTTCAGCTGTCGCAATGCATCGGGAGTTGTGGGCTTCAGGCGGTCGGCGACGTTGACCTGGCCCGCATACTTACCATCAATCGCCACGAAAAATATCGTTGCGCCGGGTGTCTTTCCATAGGAAATACCGCCTCCAGGCTCAAGCGCGCCCACCTCCCTCATCATCGCGATATTCCCAACGGCGATTTGTTTTCCATCCACCATGCCGCGAATACCTTTGCCAGGGATAACGTCGACGCCTGTAGGCTCAGAAAGCTTGACCCCGCGCCCCATCGCTCCCTGCACAATTGCCTCAGCCAGCGGATGTTCGCTGGCGCGCTCAAGGCTTGCTGCCAGACGAAGAACTTCATCACTTTCCGAAGAATCCTGCGCTCCAAAACCGCTCAGCTTCGGCTTTCCTTCGGTCAGCGTTCCAGTTTTATCCACTACCAGGGTATCGACTTTTTCCAGGGTTTCCAGTGACTCGGCGTCCTTGATCAAGACCCCGGCGCGCGCCCCACGGCCCACGCCGACCGTAATCGCCATCGGCGTAGCTAATCCCAGAGCGCAGGGACAGGCGATGATCAGCACAGCCACGGCGTTTACAAGCGCGTGCGCCAGGCGCGGCTGCGGACCGAACGTTCCCCATGCGAAAAACGTCACCACTGCAACTGCAATAACCGCCGGCACAAACCACCTCGACACGCGATCAGCCAGCCGCTGAATGGGAGCGCGGGTTCTCTGCGCCTGGCTCACCATCCGCACGATTTGCGCAAGCAGGGTCTCGCTGCCGACGCGCTCGGCCCGCATGATGAACGACCCTGTCGTATTAATTGTTCCCCCGATTACTTGGCTATCCGGCTTTTTCTCCAGTGGAATCGATTCGCCCGTGATCGCCGACTCGTCGATCGCGCTTCGGCCCTCCAGAACGACTCCATCGACAGGAATTTTTTCGCCGGCTCGCACACGTAGCCTGTCGCCAGGCTTGACCTGCTCGAGCGGAACGTCCTCCTCACTGCCATCGACAGCGAGCAGACGCGCAGTTCGCGGGCTGAGATCGAGCAAAGCGCGAATGGCCGCGCTGGTGCGCGTGCGCGCACGCAGCTCCATCACTTGGCCCAGCAAGACCAACGTAGTAATCGCCGCCGCGGCTTCGAAGTAAACATCGGGATGGCCGCTCATGGTGCGCAGCGACACCGGAAAGATTCCGGGCGCTAGCGTCGCGATCACGCTATATACATACGCAACCCCCGTGCCCATTCCGATTAGCGTGAACATGTTTGGGCTGCGATTGACGAGCGAGGTCCAGAAACGCCGGAAAAATGGCCACCCGGCCCAAAGAACGACAGGCGTGGCCAGCATCAATTCAGGCCACGGCGAGGCGATTCCGGACATTCGGGCAGGTTGCACGCCGAGACCCGGAATCATTTCATACATGGCCACAGTTAAGAGAGGTGCAGTCAACGCCAAACTTATCCAGAACCGGCGCGTCATGTCGCGGAACTCAGAATTCTCCTCTGGAGCTGCGATTACCGTGCGCGGCTCGAGCGTCATTCCGCAGATTGGGCACGAACTTGGCTCGCTGCGAACAATTTCCGGGTGCATGGGGCATGTGTACTCCACCCGCGCGGACGCGACAGGCGTCTCCGGTTCGAGCGCCATCCCGCACGAGGGGCAAGCTCCGGGCTTGCTCTGGCGTATTTCAGGACACATAGGGCACACGAAGGCAGCCGCCATCCCAGCAGGTTCGCGTGAAGATTTTGCCACGGCGATCAGAACAGGAGGAGTGACCTCACCAGACGGAACCGTCGCAGACTTCCCCGCGGCCGTACCCGGCATTTCCAACCTGGACGCACGCAGCGCGCTCAGGTACTTCACCGGCTCAGCCTTGAATTTTTCTTTGCAGGAAGCGCAGCAGAAATAATAGTTCTTACCCGCGTGCTCCTGAATATGCCTGGCGGCAGCGGGTTTTACGTTCATCCCGCAAACGGGATCACGTTCGAGTGCAGCTTCGTTAGAACTCACGGGTGTATAAGCGGCAGCAACGCCCTACGTGCTTCGATGGGCCATGCTTTATATTGGATTCAGCCCCGGTGAGCAGCCGGGCGACTGCATTCGCCGCCGGCAAGGATTATCCCATGACTTATCTGGAAGTGGTGTTCCGCTACGGCGCCGTACCTGGCGAAACCGAGCTCCGCGCCATCGATGGCGTGCGCGAGGTCTACGGAATACGGCGCGTGGAGTTCAACGACAAAGACCGCACGGTTCGTGTGGAATTCGATGCCTCGCGGCTGAAGGCCGACGCTGTCTCGCGTCTGTTGCGGCAGGCTGGGGTCGACGTGCGGGAGCGCTTGGCGATGGCGTGAATATGGGGGAGGCGGAGAAGGCGGAACGATTTCTCAAAATGCAAGGGGCGGTCCAAGAAAACCTCTGGCCGAAGTCATTCTTGGAGCGCCCCGTTGCGCGCCACTTCGTCTAACTGATCAGCTAGCAAGCCCCGTGCCGTTCCTAAATGACACAAAAGACGGCGCTGGCCCGGCAGGACCCTTGTAGGAATTGCTCTGGCTGAGGAAAGATTTACTTCGGGGCTATTCCGGATGTGTAGGCGTGCCATACCGATCACTGAAGTGATTAGACCAATCAGTACACGATAGTGCACGAAACGCCGTTCGATCACCTTGATCAACCTGAAATCGAACTGTCTGTAATCGTAAGACCGGCCATGAACTGGTGCAGCAAACGTAAACCAGAACATTAACGACCGGGGCCCGTCGATCAATTGTGCCGTCGACGCCTCGCCGAGCACGACAAGTTACGCTATAATTTTTTGCAAGCCTTACTATCGAAATGCAAACATGCGCCCTTAGCTCAGCTGGATAGAGCGTCTGGCTACGAACCAGAAGGTCGGGAGTTCGAATCTCTCAGGGCGCGCCAGATTCTAACGCATTTAGGGGCACCTGCAGAGGGTGCCCTGTTTGAATTGCGCATAGATTTTGCATGTTCCCCCGAACCTGCGGCTCAATGGGCATTGATAACCGTTTTGAACAAGCGGAAGTCGCCAACGCAAGGCGAGAATTTGCTCCCCCGGAACGGATCAATGGCGCATCGCAATTTAGCCGAAGATTTTGCCCGTCGAGTGCTCGGATTGGAGTGGGCATCGATTTGACACGAGTCGACTGCGTTCGAATTCCGCCATAGAACGCGCCATCATACAGTTTGCCCACGGTGTCCGGAATTAACCCCTCCCCCGGGATCCCACCAACTCCACCTTGAACGGGAATGGAACGGAAACGTGTGAGGATTTAGCATCTCCAAACAAAAAAAGCGCCCCGGAACTCGCATGAGTCCAGGACGCTTGAACAGCCCTCCCCCAGAACTGCTCGAGGTTGAGAATATTCATTGCGCAACGCCTTGGGAAGTACACTTCTGTGCCATGGCATGGCCCGAGTTGGCTAGGTGAAACCTTCGATTTACCTATCCGGTACTTCTTCAGGGGCGCAAAACCTCTGCATTTGTGTGCAGCGCTTTGCAGTTTCATTTTGATGCAGCGAGCTCGCGTCGGCAGTAACTATCATAAAAATCAATAGCTTGCACATTGTTCAAATTTGGCACCCCAGGTGCACATATGCATAGCGCGGATATGGGTCTATGTCCGCCAGCGGAGGCCTGAAGCCTCTGACACATCTACCGGGTCCCAAGACATCTGGAGGAAGTGATCATGAAGCGGATAGTTCTGACAGTTCTTTTCTCCCTAGCCCTACCTATCGCAGCATTCGCGGGGAATGTGGATTTCACAAATACTGGCGGCACGCTGGCCGGCAGCAGCGCTGGTCTAAGTCTTACAGGTTCCGAGCTGACCGATGTGAATGGGTTTAGTGGGATGGGCCTGATTCAGGGCGCTCTGGGCACCCTGAGCTTAACGACCGGCACTCTCGCTTCCGGAAGCCTCAATGCGATGCCTGGCAGTATCGCTACGTTTAACAGCGCCGGCAGCAGCTTCGTGATCACGAGCAATGGGTCTTATGGTTTGCCCGCCGGCACGCTTTTTTCGGGCACGTTCACCGGCACGATTGACTGGGTTCCCAGCTACTGTTCTGCCAATGGCTCGGTATGCTACACCTTGACCGGTTCGGTTTCGGGTACTTGGTATAACGGAATGCACGTTGCGGGTGCAACCTCTCAGATCACATTTAAAACCAGTAAGACCGGCTTCATGGGTTCGGCCTCGCTGGCCAGTGGCGACACCACAATCAGCACCGTGCCAGAGCCCGGCACCTTGGGGTTGTTGGGAACTGGCTTGGTCGGCCTCGCAGGAGCCATCCGGAGAAAGCTGAAAGTCTAATTCGCTCTATCCGCTTCAATAAAAGCCCCGCGCGATGCGGGGCTTTTTGTTTGCCGCCTGTGCGCTTCGCCGACTGGATATCCCGATACCTACCCGATTACTGCGGTAACGCGACGGCGGGGATTACCGTTGACCCCATCTCCGGGCCCTCCTTACAGTTTCGAGAGGGGGTCCTATGAAGGACATACACGAAGTATTGCGCCAAAAGCAGACCAGATACGCGCAGCTGGGAAAGCAGATCGAGATGCTCCAGCAAGCGGCAGAGAAGTTGCGGGAAGTGGCTCCCTTGCTTGCCGAAAGCGACGAAGACGATAACGCTGTGTTGACGGAAGTCGACGAAGCCTCGCCTGACACTATGGCAGCGAAAGCTGGCGCAAGCAATTCCGGCGCTTCTAAGGCAGCTCGGCCGACCGCGCCGCGCTGGCCGTAAGCTCGCCTGGCCCGGCGAGGAATGTGGTTATGAATCTTCTGGCGCTGCTGGTTTCCAGCGACGATTCCGCTTCCGAAGTCCTGAGCCGGGTTTTGCCTGCCTCGGGTATCGCGGTGGAGCGTCTCAGCGACCTTTCCACAGCACTCAGCCGGCTTCAGCAGCAGCGTTTCGACGCCATTATCATTGACTTCGAAGATCCACAATCAGCCTCCGAAGTTTTCGTGGAAGCGCGCCGGCTCAATTCGGAGAACCCTCCGATCACGATCGCTCTGATTCCTGATCCTGCCAATGTTCGCTACATTCTGAGCAGCGGAGCGCACTTTGTATTGTATAAGCCTCTTTCCGAGCAACGCGCCAAGGCCGGCTTGCATGCTGCCGCAGCCTTATTGAAACGTGAACGTCGGCGCGCCTGCCGGGTAACAGTTCAAGCACCGGTCGCGCTCGTGCTCGCTGACGGCCGCATGGCCGAAGGTATTCTCCTCGATCTCAGCGAAACCGGAATGGACGTTCTACTCGCCGAACCACAGAGCCAGGGAGCGCTGCTGAAGTTTAATTTTAGGTTGCCCGATGGCGCTGTAGAAGTAGATGCGAGCGGCCACGTCGCCTGGGCGCTTCAGAATGGTCAAACCGGAGTACGCTTCCTGGAACTCGATGCGGCTACTAAGATGCAGCTTCGCTCCTGGGTGCAAACCGCGGCTGGGGTGCAGGGGGATTGCTCGGACGAAACGGTCAATCACTGCAAGCTCACCGATTTGAGCCTCGGGGGCTGTTACGTCGAGACAGATTCCCCGTTCCCCGAGCATGCTCTGATTGACCTTTGCCTGAGAACCGACAAAATGGAGGTTCATACCGAAGGTATGGTGCGGGTAACTCATCCGGGCTTTGGCATGGGGGTCGAATTCCCTTCACGCACGCCTGAGCAGCGCAGCCAGGTCGGCAACCTAATCAGCTTTCTGCGCAGCTGCCCCGAAACCGCGCCGGAATTGAGTGTTTCTCCACGCGCCCTCCAAGCCGACATGACGCAGTTTGAAGCGGAAGAAACTGGCGGGGAACTGAATAACTCTCGCGACGATCTTGCCGATCCCCTGCTCGATCTGCTTCGCCACGGGTCCGGAATGTCGCAGGAAGAATATCTCGCCGAACTCCACGGCCAGCGCTCGGGCCAGACCCTCGCAACCTAGGAATCGGTCAACTCGAAGACACTCTCGACCCTTTTCCTTAAATCGGAAACTCCCGGAGAAGAAGAACCCGCGCCCCGTCTCAAGCCCGGGTTCTTACTTTCTCCGTGGTCTGTTCCACCCCAATGGGAGTACAGTAGCTGGCGCCGATTGCAGCATGGTTTCAGCCATGTTAATGCTCCATTAAATCGAAGAGAGATTATGCACAGGACGGTCGCGCCCCGTGGCATCTCAAAAGCTCTCCTTTGGGCACCTCTGCTCTGCATTCTTGCGGCGGCCCTTACAGTTGAAATCCCATTTTTCTTCTTTCACGCCACTCCCTCCGGGCACGACGTCGAATTCCATTTGTATTCCTGGCTGGAGGTTCTTTCCCAATGGAAGCAAGGAGTTTTTTTCCCTCGCTGGGCTGCACTAGCGAACTTCGGTTATGGAGAGCCCCGATTTATTTTTTATCCTCCGGTTTCGTGGACCGTCGGGGCGGTCCTGAGTTCAGTCTTCCCCTGGATTGCAGTTCCGGACATATACATCTGGATTTGCCTGGCTGCCGCAGGCGTGTCCATGTTTGTTCTCGCTCGAGACTCGTTGGGGCGCAGCGACGCAATTTTTGCTGCGGTCCTGTACGCCGTCAATCCTTATCACCTTGTGATGATCTACTGGCGCAGCGCCTACGCCGAACTTCTGGCAAGTTCACTGCTGCCGTTGCTCGTTCTGTTCCTTTTGCGAGCAGACCAACGAGAGCGTCGAGGGATTGTGCCTCTGGCTCTGGTTCTCGCCGCGGCCTGGCTGGTCAACGAACCTGCGGCCGTGATGACTCACTATTCGTTGGCGCTATCAGCGTTGGTGGTGGCATGGCAACGGCGCTCAGCGGGGGTTCTATGGGTTGCGGCGGCAAGCGTGGCATTAGGCGCGGCTCTGGCCGCTTTTTATCTTCTCCCCGCAATCTTCGAGCAAAAGTGGGTCAACATCGCGGAAGCGGTTTCAGCCGGCCTGCGTCCCTCCGACAATTTTCTATTCACGCACACCGGCGATGCTGACCATGATGCTTTCAACCGAATCATGTCCTGGACTGTTCTCGCGGAGGCGCTCATCACGTTTCTCGCTGCATGGTTTGCCCGACGCTGGCGACAGCGCCACGGCGCCCTTTGGTTCATTTTGGTCACATGGTCGATGGCCTGCGCAGCGTTTATGCTGCCAGTTAGTTGGCCACTCTGGGCTGTCCTGCCCAAGCTGCGCTTCATGCAATTTCCCTGGCGGTGGATGCTCTGTTTCGGTGTACCTTTCAGTTTGTTCCTGGTCGTGGGCTTAAGCCGCTGGAGCTTGCGTATATCAGCTTATCTGGGACTGGTCGGCCTGCTCATCTTTCTTGGGCATCACTATCAGCCGCCCTGGTGGGAAGTCAGGGGTGATCTGTACGAGATTCAGGACAACATGGTTAGGGGCACGGGATATGAAGGCGTGGACGAGTACACGCCGGTTGACGCCGATCCTTCCGCCGTCGATCGCAATGCCCGCCGCGTAACCGTGCAAGGCAGTGCTCACGCTGCCATCCGAGTTCATCGATGGGGACCTGAACGAAAATCCGTCGACGCGAACTTGTCGGCTGCGGACAACCTGCAACTACGCCTGTTCAACTACCCTGCGTGGAGAGTCGAAGTAAATGGGCGAAACGTGCAAAGTGGTATGCAGGAAGGCACAGGGCAGATGCTGATACCAGTACAAGCAGGTGAGAATCGAGTGGAGATTACGTTCGGCCGCACCTGGGACCGGGGGCTGGGAGATTGGATTTCGCTGCTGACGCTGCTGGCTATGACGCTCTCATTCGTGTACAGAACTCAACATTCATGGATTCCAAAAAGATCAGTTTGAAAAAACGGGTCCTTATTGCCACCTCCAATCCTGGCAAACTGCGCGACTTTGCCGGCGCCGCCTCGCTTCATGATGTCGAAGTTGCTGGTATTCCCGGCTTCTTTTCCCTGCCGGCAGTAGTCGAAGACGGCCTCACATTCGAAGCCAATGCACAAAAAAAAGCCGAGGCTTACAGCCGACACGCCCCCGGAGAAATCGTGATTGCCGATGACTCCGGACTGGAAGTTGACTCGCTCGGGGGAGCGCCCGGAGTCCACTCGGCGCGCTACGCGGCTCCAGACCTCCACGGGAAACCGCCGCATGAGGCGAACAGAAATACCGACGATGACGCGAACAATTCCCGTGTTTTGCGGGAACTGGATGCTGTCCCGCCTGACAAGCGCACCGCCAGATTTGTGTGTGTGCTGGCTGCGGCTCGCGACGGCGAGACTCTAGCCACGTTTCGCGGCACGGCGGAAGGAATCATCCTCGATGCTCCGCGGGGAGAAAACGGGTTCGGCTACGATCCGCTGTTTTATTTTCCCCAAATCAATAAAAGCTTTGCCGAGCTGAGCGCAGAGGAAAAATCTAAATACAGCCACCGCGGTGCGGCCTTCCGTGCCTTTCTTGAGTGGTATCAAGTGTGATGTTCGTTTGAAGCTGCGGATTGGATCACCCTGCTCTTTCTTGACTTCATTTTCCTCCGGCCAGATAATAAAAAGTTCTTCCTTCGTTGTTGAACTCATAAGGAGCGTTTCGTGGCGTCAGCGGCCAGCTCTACTGCTCCGGCTATTACACCTGGGATTAAACAAGGCGTCGCGCCGTTGCGCGCAGGCCACGGCACTTCGTTTTTCTTGCGGCGCTTGCACTCCCTTACCGGAATCATTCCGGTTGGCGCCTTCCTTTTCGAGCATATTCTGATTTCGAATGCCACGGCGATCAGTGGCCCCGAGGCTTATGCGCGCCAGGTCAGTTTTCTGGCGAATCTTCCGCTGGTATTTTTTCTTGAGCTGTTCGGCATCTGGCTGCCCATCGCCTACCATGCGCTTTACGGCTTTTACATTTGGTACCGCGGCGATGGCAATGTCGTTGAATATCCCTGGTCAGGCAACTGGATGTACACCGCGCAGCGCTGGACCGGCGGCATCGCCTTTATTTATATCGTCTGGCACACATGGACGATGCGCTTCACCGGTGTCGATCTGCACATGTATCCCGCAGCTTCGTTTGGAAAGGTGCAGGCAGAAGTATTTCAACCCGGCTTGTTTCTGTTTTACGTTGTCGGCCTGGTGGCGGCATCGTGGCACTTTGCCTACGGCATCTGGTTGTTCTGTGCCAAGTGGGGCATCGTTCCCGGTGAGCGTGCGCGGAAGCGGTTTTTGGTGGTGTGCATCTGCTTCTTTTTTCTTCTAACCGGAGTAGGTCTGGCCAGCCTGGCGACTTTCCGCTCGCGGCCGCTGCAGCCCATCGATTCAAGCGCCCCGGCGATGACCCTGGTGCTACCTGCAAAAGTGCAACCCGTGGAAGGTAGATAGAAAATGGCAGCAGCTCCCAAGATTATTGTCGTTGGCGGCGGACTGGCGGGGCTTTCTGCCGTCATCAAGATCGCCGAGATGGGTGCCAAGGTAGATTTATTCTCCATCGTTCCGGTTAAACGATCGCATTCTGTCTGCGCCCAGGGCGGCATCAACGCGGCCAAAAATTTGAAAGGCGAGGGCGATTCCACATGGCAGCACTTCGACGACACGGTCTACGGCGGAGATTTTCTTGCCAACCAGCCGCCGGTGAAAGACATGTGCGAGGCTGCGCCCGGAATTATCGATCTGCTCGATCGTATGGGTGTTCCCTTCAATCGCACGCCCGAGGGCCTGCTTGACTTCCGCCGCTTCGGGGGCACCTTATATAACCGCACCGCCTTTGCCGGCGCGACTACCGGGCAGCAACTTCTCTATGCGCTGGACGAACAGGTGCGCCGCTATGAATCGGAAGGCAAAGTAAAGAAGTATGAGCACTGGGAGTTTCTATCGGCCGTGCTTGACGGCAACCGCGTCTGCCGCGGTATCTGCGCGATGGACTTGCGCTCCATGGAAGTTCGCACCTTCCCCGCCGACGCGCTCATCATCGCCACTGGTGGCATCGGAGCCATTTTCGGCAAATCGACGAATTCGGTCGTCTGTACCGGCTCGGCGCAATCGGCACTCTACCAGCAGGGCTGTTATTACGCCAACGGCGAATTCATTCAGGTTCACCCAACTTCCATTCCCGGCGAAGACAAGTTGCGGTTGATGTCGGAATCGGCCCGCGGCGAAGGCGGCCGCGTCTGGGTTCCGAAGACGGCGGGCGACAGGAGAAACCCGAAGGCGATCCCGGAGAAAGACCGCTGGTACTTCCTCGAAGAGTCGTATCCGAAATACGGAAATCTTGTGCCACGCGACGTAGCCACGCGGGCGATTTTTAAAGTCGTGTACGAATATCACCTCGGCATCGACGGCAAGCCGATGGTCTATCTCGACCTGACGCACATCGACCGCAAGATTCTCGACCGCAAGCTGGAAGGCATCCTCGAGATCTACGAAAAATTCGTCGGCGACGATCCACGCGTTACGCCCATGAAAATCTTCCCCGGCATGCATTACACCATGGGCGGGCTTTGGGTCGATTTCAAGCAGGCCACGAATATTCCCGGGATTTACGCGGCGGGCGAATGCGAATATCAATATCATGGCGCGAACCGGCTGGGCGCGAACTCACTGGTTTCATGCATTTTCGGCGGAGGCGTGGCCGGACCCGCGGCTGTGAAGTACGCGCGCGGATTGCAGGGCCTAACGAATGGCGACGGATTCTACGCTGCTGAAAAGAAGAAGCAGGAAGAGAGCAATTCCCTGCTGATAAACAATCAAGGAGATGAGAACCCGTTCAAGCTCTGGCGCGAGCTGGGTGAGCTGATGACGAAAGATTGCACGGTCATCCGCTATAACAAAAATCTTGAGCAAACAGACGCCAAGCTGGTGGAGATGCTCGAACGCTTCCGCAAAGTGAACCTGAGCGACCGCACACAGTGGGCAAACACCAGCGTCGTCTTCACGCGGCAGCTTTACAACATGCTGCAATTGTCGCGCGTAATCGCGCAAGGCGCCAAGATGCGCGACGAATCACGTGGCGCGCACTATAAGCCCGACTTCCCCGACCGCGATGACAAGAATTGGCTGAAGACGACCAAAGCGTACTTCGCTCCGGATGCGGACGAGCCAAAGTTCGAGTTCGAGCCAGTGGATATTTCTCTGATCCCGCCAAGGCCAAGGAAGTATGATGCGGCGAAGTGACGGCGTTTTGCGGGCGTGAGGCCGAGCGCAGGCGAGGCTGGGAGCCCGAAGCCGCCATCCCGGGCAGAGCGAGGGATCTCGGAGTTTCAGGCACACCGGGAAGGGCACGAGTTCTACTCGTGCCGCCTAAGGTTAATGAAAATATCGGAACTCGCAATGGCTACCAAATCCGTCCTTTTCAAAATCAAGCGCCAACCCACTCCCAGCTCCAAGCCTTACTGGGAAGAGTTCGAACTTGCCCATCATCCAGGGATGAACGTCATCTCCTCTCTGATGGAGATCGCCGCCAATCCCGTCACCCGCGACGGCAAGCCGACCACGCCGATCACCTACGACTCCAATTGCCTTGAAGAGGTCTGTGGATCGTGCGCCATGCTGATCAACGGACGCGCGCGCATGGCCTGCTCGGCGCTCATCGACAACCTCGAGCAGCCGGTCAAACTCGAACCGTTCTCGAAATTCCCTGTTGTCCGCGATCTCGCCGTTGACCGCAGCGTGATCTTCGAGAATCTGAAAGCCGTCAAAGCATGGATTCCGGTCGACGGCACCTACGACCTCGGCCCCGGCCCGCGTATGAGCCAAGACGAGCAAGAGAGTATTTATCCCCTGTCGCGCTGCATCTCCTGCTGCTGCTGCATGGAAGCTTGCCCTCAGTTCAATGAAGAAACGGGCTTCGTAGGCGCCGCAACCATCGCGCAGGTGCGCCTGTTCAACACCCATCCCACCGGGCAGGGGCTTAAGCCTGAGCGGCTGGCTGCGTTGATGGGCGATGGCGGCATCCAGGAGTGCGGCTACGCGCAGAATTGTGTCGAAGTCTGCCCGAAGGATATTCCGCTGACCAAGGCCATTTCCGAAGTTGGCGGCGAGGTCATGAAGCAGGCATTCACTAACCTATTGGATCGCTGATCTGGGCCTGAACGACGTAATGAGACAACCCAAATAATCGCGCAAGAGCACACAACTGCGCTCCGGCAGCGCGATTTCCCTCATTGCCTGCGCCGTTTTTCGTTGCCGCTGCCACAACAGCCCGCGGCAGTTTCGTATCTAACCGGTCCTAACAGCGTGCGCCCTGAGCACATGAGTGCGGCGTAATTCCGCAACAGACGTGGCTTTTCGACTGCCTTGATGACCGCAGAACGCGCCACAGAAACTTGGCGAGTAACCTCATGGTAACCACACGCCCGGAACGTACGGCAGGACACGTTCGTAATGCTGAGCTGGCGATCAAACAGTTTCGCGGCTGGACAGCATGGCTTACAATGTCCGAACGGTTACGGATTAGGCCGTTCTAAGGAATTCGGTACATATCCGTGAAATCACGATTGCTGCGCCCACTGACTCTGATTGGCTTGCTCGCGTGCCTATGCGCACCCGTGTTTGCCGCAACCACTACCAGCTCACTCCGCAAGCCGGCCCATCACCGCTTCCACCGCCTGCACTGGACGCGCTGGAACCCCATGTTCCGGCCATCGCACGAATCGCTCTTAATCCAGAACGCTGAAATCGACCGGATGGAATTGCCCCGCATTCAGGATGATGATGAACTGGAAGCGCTAAAGGCCAGCGGCGCACTACAACCGATTATTCCGAACGAGGCGCTGCGCATCGCTCCGAGTCTCGACCCTTCGCGGCGTTATTGTCGGCCGTGGACTCGAGATTTTGTACAGGATATCGCGCAGGCCTACTACCATCGCTTCAATGAACAGATTCAGGTGAACTCGGCGGTGCGCACGGTCAAAGTCCAGAAGAAACTTCGCCGGCACAATCGCAATGCGGCTCCGGCGGAGGGCGACACCGCCTCCTCTCATCTGGCCGGCCTCACGGTTGACTTGCAGCGTCGCGGGATGACCCAGGAGCAGATTCATTGGATGGAGCAGTATCTTTTTTACATGAAATCGCTCGGTCTGGTTGAACCGGAGGAGGAGCGCCGCCAGTGGTGTTTCCACATCATGGTTTCGGGACGCTATGCCGAGTGGCGTGAGACACAAGACATCGTTCCCGTCGAACCCCCGCAAGCGGGCGCGGTGACTGCCGCCAACGCCGCCGGGCAATAGTCACAACGCGCACTGCGCCTCGCCGTTGCCGAATAGCCAGTTCACCCATATAACTTCCACCAGGTTAATCATCAGGTTCCGAGGTTCGAGGCCGGGATTCTTCGCCAGAATCTCGGCGATCTGTTTATACAGCTTGCGTTTCCCGCCAAAAGTTTAGTGGTTGACAAGACTGACACGTCAGTC
>JASHQM010000079.1 GCA_030039165.1 Candidatus Sulfotelmatobacter sp.
AGAAGGCCCAACGCAATAAGGCCGCACCAACAGTGAATCCGGCGCCGACCGAAGCCATCAGCACAAGGCTTCCTTTTTTCAGTTTTCCTTCTTCAATGGCGGTATTCATCGCCAACGGAATCGTGCCGGCCGTTGTGTTGCCGTAACGGTCGATGTTCACGATCACGCTTTCCGGCCGAAGGCCAAGGCGGTCAGCGGTCGCCTTGATGATGCGCAGATTGGCCTGGTGCGGGATAAAGGCATCGACGTCGGATCCTTTAAGTCCGTTGCGCTCGAGCAGCTTCAGGCAGGCTTCAGTCTGCCTGCGCACGGCGAACTTGAAGACCTGTTGGCCATCCTGGTGAACGTAGTGCATCTTCCGATCGACGGTTTCCTGAGTTGAGGGATGCAGGCTGCCGCCGCCCGGCATATAGAGAAAACATCCGCCCGAGCCGTCGATCTCGTGGAGGAAGTCGATCAGCCCGAGCGAGTCGTCATCGGCGGGCTCGAGAATCACAGCGCCGGCGCCGTCGCCAAAGATTACGCAGGTGGCGCGATCGGTGTAATCGATGATCGAAGACATCACATCGGCGCCTATTACGAGAACGCGTTTATGCGCGCCGGAGGCAACGAACTGGGCCCCAGTCTGGACCGCATAAATAAAGGCGGAACATGCGGCTGAGAGATCAAATCCCCAAACGCCCTGTGCGCCGAGCTTGTGCTGCACCAGGCAGGCGGTGGAAGGAAAAAACATATCGGGCGTGACGGTGCCGACGATAATGGCATCGATGTCGCTGGGCTTGATGCCCCGTTGTGCCAGAGCCTTCTTTGCCGCCTCGACGGCGAGATCGCTGGTGGCGATGCCTTTCTCGACAACGTGGCGCTCGCGAATGCCGACGCGCTCCATTATCCACTGGTCGGTAGTGTCGACCATCTTTTCCAGGTCGGTATTGCTTAGAAGCTGTGGCGGCACGTAGGTGCCAAGAGCGCTGATCTTAACTCTTATAGTTTTGCCCGAGGCATGGTCAGGTTCGTTCAATGATGGCTCCCGATGAAGCGGAACCAGTATTTTGAACGATTGAGGCAGGAATGTCTAACCCACGCTGTGACGCAGACTCAACAGTGCTGCGGCTCAAGCCGCGCAGCGATTCTTCGCCTCAAGCATCCACTCGCGAATGAAGTTCGGGCAGGAAACGATGCCGAAATATCGTCCTTCGCCGCGAACAAGGTAGGTGAGCGCAGGGCCATCCAATTCCTGCAGATGATGCATGTCGAGCAAGGGCCACAGTCCGCAATCGATCGCCGAACGAACGAGCTGGTCGAGATAGGAGATGTGGCCATGCGACAAGCTGCCCGAGACATGAATGGTTACGGAGGGGGAGATCGACTTCTCTGAAGAATTACGGATCATTTCAGCTTCCACGCCTTCCACCTTATAGAAGATGCCTAACCCATAATGACGGTTGCGTCAGCCTTTCTTGCATAGAGAGTTGTAAGAAAGTGTAAAGTTCCCTGCGCTGGCAAGCTCGCGCAGTGTGGAACAGAGGCTGTTCTGGAGTTTGACTGCAATGGCCCGGGGCGTAGTCAGGAGCGGCGTGGCGGAAAAGTTTGCGGCGAGTCATCCTCGAACTCCGCAACCGCTGCGCCGCTGCGGCCCTTCGGGCTATGTTTGAGTGGCGCTCGGACGTAGGTATAAGGGTCGGCCGGCGAAGGCGGAGGCTTCTTGCCGAAACGGCGGCGAACAAACTCCAGGAGCGCTTTCCAGCGTGCACCCTTGCTTTCAGCCTTTGGCATGAAAACTCCTATTCAAACAGCGAATCGACAAACTCTTTGGGGTCGAACGGAAGCAGGTCTCCCACTTTCTCGCCGACGCCGACGAAGCGCACGGGTAGGCCGAGCTCGCGCGAAATGGCAACCACTACACCACCCTTCGCCGTGCCGTCAAGCTTGGTCAGAACGATGCCGGTAACGCCAGCCGATTCCGTGAATAACCGCGCCTGCTGTAAGCCATTCTGACCGGTTGTTGCGTCCATGACAAGCAGAGTTTCGTGCGGTGCGCCGGGGATTATGCGCTGGGCGGTGCGGCGCATTTTTTCGAGTTCCGCCATCAGACTGGATTTGGTGTGCAGGCGGCCGGCCGTGTCGACGATCACGTAGTCCGTTTTGCGCGCTGTCGCCGCCTGCAAGGCGTCGAAAAGTACAGCGGAAGGATCGCCGCCGGGTTTGGTCTTGATCACTTCCGTGCCCGTGCGCTGGCCCCAGATTTCCAGTTGCTCGATGGCTGCGGCACGAAACGTGTCGGCCGCGCAGAGCAAGACGTTCTTCCCATCCCCGCGAAAGACCTGAGCGAGTTTTCCGATGGTTGTAGTTTTTCCCGTACCGTTGACCCCGACCACCAGAATCACTTCCGCTGTACCGTCGACACTCTGCACAGGGCGCGTGTTCGCGGCATTCAGGATCGTGAACAGCTCTTCCTTCAGCAGGCGCTTCAGCTCGTGCACGTCTTTGATTTGTTTGCGGTCGGCTTTCTCGCGCAGCCTGGCCAAAACTTCATTAGTGGTGGTCATGCCCAGATCGGCGCCAATTAGAGTGGCTTCCAGGTCGTCCAGCGTGTTGCGGTCGATTTCCTTGCCGAGGGAAACCACTTCTTCGATGCGTTCAGCCAGGTTTTCGCGAGTGCGCGAAACCGCCTGCTTCATGCGCTCGAATAAGCCCGGTTTCTGTTCTTCTTCGAGGCTGCCAAATAACGTCTGAATCATGAAAAGGTCCGCATAGTGATTATAGCGGCCCGGCACGGACCCAGGATGGAAGAGCGGAACGCGTGAGGGAAACTAGACGCGAGTCCTTTCCAGATTGAGATCTTCGGCGGCGTTCAGCGCCGGCGCAGGAGGAACGGTAGCTTCCTGTCCGGTTTCTGCGGCAACAGGCCGCCTGATTCCTACGCGCTGGATGCGGATCTCGCCGCGCGCATAAACCGCTAGCAGTGCGGCGACGGCCTGCGGATCGAGCCGCTTGCCGGCAAGATTCTGGATAATCTGTAATGCCTGCTCTGGCGTATGCGCCGTTTGGTAGGGACGATTGGTAGTAAGAGCATCGAAAGTGTCGGCGACCGCGATCACTCGTGCCAGCAGCGGAATCTGGTCCTCCTTCAGCCCGTAAGGATAACCGCGGCCGTCGAGGGATTCGTGATGCAGCTCGATGCCGGGCAGCATTTCCGCAAGCTGCGTCACCGGACGCAAAATATTAGCGCCCTTTGTGGTGTGAGTCTTCATGACTTCGAATTCTTCCGCCGTTAGCGCCCCAGGTTTCTTCAGAATACGGTCCTCAATTCCGATTTTGCCCACGTCGTGAAGCTGCGCGGAAATCTGCAAAGTCTCCAGGAATGTCGCATCTAGCTTCATTTCCTTGCCAATCATCAGCGAATAGCGGGTGACGCGGTCGGAGTGGCCGCGGGTGTAAGGATCTTTCTCGTCGACCGCGCCGGCGAGCATTTGAATCGACCCCAGGAACAGCGCGCGATTCTCTTCGGCCGCCCGTTTTAGATCTTCGACGAAGTGTTCCAGTTCGCTGGACATCGTATTGAAGGTTTCGGCGAGCTCTCCGATCTCCGTGCGGCTGCGCACATGAACGCGCTGCGAAAAATCTCCGCGGGCGAGCGCCCGGCCAGACTGCGCAAGAGTCTGCAAGGGATTGGTAATTCTTCGCGCCGCAAAAATACTTACGCCGATGCTCAGGAAAACCGCCAGCAGCGCCAGCAGGCGAGCGGTGCGCTGCATCTCGAAGACGCCTCGATAGGCTTCCAGTTGTGGTTTTTGCACCACGACTGCCCAATCGAGCGCGGTGACAGGGCTGTACGTGCCCAGCATCTCAATGTTCTCTTTACCCCGCCTCACGGAAAACTCTTTGGTGGCCGCCAACTGCGCCTTGCTGCCCTCATCCACAAAATTGCGCACGATTTCCAGATTTGTCATCTCTTGGCCGGTTACGTATTGCGACGTACCGGCGGCTACCAGCCGTCCCTGGGCGTCGACGACATAGGGAATCAAACCGCCGCCGGTAACTTCCTGCAGGCGGCGAATCAGGAACTGCAGATCCACAACCGCACCCAACATTCCGAGAAAGCGTCCATCGTAGCTGACCGGATTGCTCACCAGCACAATCGTGCGCGGGGATTTTCCGTCGTCTACCTGTAAGGCCTGCCCGCTGTAGGCACGGCCGTCGCGCGCGGCATCGTAGGCATGCTGCAATTCTCGTTGCAAGAAAGCGTCAGGGATGATGCGCCCTGCCGAAATCCCTTTTCCCTCAGAGTTGAGCAGAGTCGCGTAGGCAATCTCATCGGACGAAGAAACAAAATTTTCCAGCAAGGCGCGCAATTCGGGCGCCTCGATGTTCTTGGCGCCTATATCCCCGCCGCTTGCCACCTGAATTGCTGAGGAGAGATTGGCCAGCATCATGCGCAGCGAGCGCTCGTGCTGTGACAGGTCGTCAGCCAGCGAGCGCGTCACCGTGTTTTGCAGCAGCATCTCGTTGGTCTTCAGACGGTTGCGGTTAATGGCTTCCACCTGTTGCGAGTAGAAATACATCGGGATGATGCTGATAGCGAGCAACACGCCCAGAATGACGTACAAAATAGGTATGCGCGCGGGCATGGGGGTGGCGGAAGCGGGATCGCTGGCGGAGCGCGCTTCGGTTGCGCCTTCGGTCGAAGTGGCGGCGGTTTTCACGGTATCTATGAAATTCTAATTTGGCCGAAACTGTGTGCAGACGAAAACCGCAAGCTTTGCCATTACGAAAGTGTCATGGAGGGCCGGTCCTGGGGTGGTTTTTGGAAGCAAACATCTTCATACACGAAAGTTATAGGAGGAGGTTACGATTCGCTTTTTCCGCTGCGTGTCATCAATTGGGCAATTGCTTCGCGCGGAGCTTTGCCGGCGTGCAGAATGGCGTCAATCTGCTCGATGATCGGCATTTCGACGCCATGAGCCCGAGCCAAACCTACGGCGGCAGTTGTGGTGAAGATGCCTTCGGCGACAGCGCCACGCATTCCAGCCAGAATCTCAGGCAGCTTGCGGCCTTTGCCGAGTTCGACGCCGACGCTGCGGTTACGTGAGAGTCCGCCGGTGCAGGTGAGAACAAGGTCGCCCAAGCCGGCGAGGCCAGCCATGGTTTCAGCCTTGCCTCCGCAGGCGACAACAAGCCGCGTCATCTCGGCCAGACCACGCGTAATGAGCCCGGCAATCGAATTATGGCCGAGACCGAGTCCGGCGCAAATCCCGGCGGCGATGGCCACGCTGTTTTTCAGCGCGCCGCCCAACTCGACGCCGATCGGGTCGTCGTTGGTATAGACGCGGAAGCTGGCATCGCTGAATTCCTTCTGCACGATTTGCCCGAGTTCTCGATCGTGCGAGGCGATAGTAATTGCTGTGGGATCTCCTCGAGCCGCTTCCAGCGCAAATGAAGGGCCGCTCAGGGCGCCGATGCGCGGAAATCTGCGGTCGAGCACCTGTGCGATCACCTGCGTCATGCGCAGCAGGGAATTTTCTTCCAGGCCCTTGGTCGCGCTGACAATTAGCATTTCCGGGTGCAAATGCGATTTCATGCCTTCGAAAAGCCCCCGGCAATGCTGTGAAGGCATGACGCTGACCACAATTTCCGCGTTCGATAACGTTTTGTGGAAGTCGGTGTAGGCCATCACCGAAGAGGGAATTTGCTGATGGGGAAGAAAGAGTGTGTTCTCGTGCCCCTGCGTAATGGAATTGCAGACCTGCTCCTCGTAAGCCCACAGCCGCACCTCATGAGCCTGCTTCCGCCCCAGAACAATCGACAACCCGGTGCCCCACGCGCCCGCACCGATAATGGCGATCCGGCTCATGCCCGCTTTGCTCCCAGGCGATTTTCGGTCCCGGCCAGCAGGCGACGGATGTTGGCGTGATGGCGAGTGATGATAAGCAGGGAAGTGGCCGCTATGAATGACAACGCCAGCCGCGGAGGGCACTCCCGCGTTACGTAAACCACAAAGGGAAAGGAAGCGGCGGCGATAATCGAACCCAACGAAACATAGCGAAAGATAATTAGAGCGACGATGAAGACACCCGCCGCGATCAGCACGGCTTTAGGAGCGAGTATGGCGAACGAGCCCAGTGCAGTGGCCACTCCTTTGCCTCCTCGAAACCTTAGCCACACTGGGAACATGTGCCCCGCAACGGCAAAGAATGCTGCGATTGCCATGGGGACAAACGGCAGGACGTCGATGAACCCTGATGCGCGCATCCAAAGGAAATAGGATAAGACCGCAGACAAAGCTCCCTTAAGGGCGTCCAATAGCAAAGTTATCACTCCCAGCAGCGGCGACTTGCGCGCAACATTGGTGGCGCCGATGTTGCCGCTTCCGCTCTGGCGCACGTCTTCACCACGAAAAATGCGCACTAGGAGGTAGCCGAATGGGATGGATCCCAGCAGATAGCTCACAACGGCAATGAGGAGAAATGTTCGCAAGGTGTGTAAGTATGGTCGTGGCTCAATCCAAAGGAAATGCGGCCAACTTCGTATATTTCGAGCCTCCGCGCGAAAGCTGGCTCTGGTATAGAAAAAACTCGCGGGCTGTCATGGTACCAAACTCGGGAGCGGGCAGGGCTTGCAATTTTTCCTGCAAGCGCTGAAATGCCCGATTTGGCCCATCGCCCTTGCGCCAGCGCGGCGCGCCAGATCTTCCAGCTCCTCGGGCCAGCGTTAAATGCGCATTGAAAGCATGCTCTTCCCTGGAAATCTTAACCTGGCTGAGCTTTTCATCCACCGACGCCGCTAGAGCGGCAAGTTGCGGTCCCGCCTCGACGCCGATCCAGAAAACGCGCGGTGCACGCGTCGTAGGAAAGAATCCATAACCACGAAAATCAAGGGCGATGGCGCTCGCGGAAATGCGGTGCAGCGCGCTCTTGATATCGTCTGTAGCCTCCTTCGGTTTTTCTCCAATGAATTTCAGAGTCACATGCAACGATTCCGGCCGCACCCAGCGGGCATCGGGAGCGAACTCACGCGCACCATCGAGGAAGCGCGAGATGCGCTCGCGAATACCGTCATCGATATCGAGTGCCACGAAAAGGCGCATGAAGTCAGCTTCTAGCAACCTCGCGTCAAGCCTCGAAGGTGAAGCACAAGCCGAATGGGGCCTTAGAGTCGCTTTGCCAAGTCAGATGGCCTAGTTGTAAGTCAGCCAGAAGCTAGATGCTTCACATCAGCTTCTTCCTCACCATATCCAGCGCGAGGGTGCTGGCGAAGCGGCGGATGCGCTTGCGATCGCCTGGGAAGTGGCGCTCGATCACTTCCGTTCCGCTGTCGCTGGCGAGAGCATGGAACACCAGTCCGACCGGTTTCGCATCGGTTCCACCGGCGGGGCCGGCCACTCCAGTGATGCCAATGCCCAGCGTTGATTCGCATCGATAACGAATGCCCTCGGCCAGCGCCGCCGCCACTTCCCGGCTCACCGCGCCGTGGCGCTCGATCATGCCGGCAGGAACCCCAGCAAGGTCGGTTTTGAGCGCATTGGAGTACACAATCGCTCCGCCTACAAAATAGCGAGAGCTGCCGGCAGCGGATGTGATGCGTTCCGCCACGAGACCGCCCGTGCAGGATTCCGCGACGGCGAGCGTTGCGCCGCGCATTTGCAGCCAGTAACCGACGATTTGCTCGAGCGATTGGCCGTCGCGCGAGTACACGGCATCATCCAGCTCTTCCTCGACGGCATCCGCTGCTTCGTCCACGCACGCTTGTGCCGCCTCCATGGTCTCGCCGCTCGAGCGGAAATGCAGCTCGATTTCTCCCGCTCCCGCCAGGATGGTAGTTTGCACGTGGCAGAATCGCTTATAAATAGGCGAGACGCGTGCATCCACATGTGATTCGCCAAGCATCGCTATTCTTAATATGCGGGTTGCCAGAAACGCCGGTGGAAGTTTGGCGCGCAAACGTTCGCGGCACTCGCTTTCGAACAGAGCTTTCAACTCGTGCGGAGGGCCAGGCAATAAGATCACGATGCATTCGCGGTTTTCGTATTTACCGCTGACCCACTGTCCCGGGGCAGTGCCATTGGCATTGGGCAGAACTATTGCGCCTTCGATTACGTCGGCCTGTTTCGCATTATTCGTCGACATTTTCCAGCCGTGCAAAGCGAATCGCCGCTCGATCGCCGCCAAAACTTCTTCATTGCGCCGCAGCGAAAGTCCCAACGCTTCGGCAACAGCTTCGCGCGTAAGATCATCTTCGGTTGGCCCGAGCCCACCCGAAAAAATAATGATGTCGGAGCGAAATATTGAATGTTGCGCGGCGGCGACCAGCCGTTTGAGATCGTCTCCGACCACGCTTTTGAAAACTACTTCGACGCCGAGCTGATTGAGCTGATCGGTGAGATAGAGGGAATTCGTATCGGTACGAAACGGCGTGAGCAGTTCGGAGCCGACTGCAATGATCTCGGCGTTCACGGCTAGAAGTGTAAATGAAAAGGGCAGAGGCCGGTGTTCGCTATCATTCAACCAACTCGCTATGCGAATAGCTATTCCGGCAACAAGGGCAAACCTTGAATGTCCCACGAAAGATGATGAACGGCGCCGTTGCCAGTGGGATCGTTAGTGGCGAGAACTACACTGCGTCCGGGCGCAAAGGCGAGACCGACGAGCCCATGTCCGGCGACCTCCAGATTCACTTTACCCGCAGGCGTTATCCTGACGACTCCGCGCCTGCCGGCCAACGACGCGGCAACGTAGAGATTGCCATCGAGATCGAAGGCCAAACCCTGGGGGCGTCCAATGCCCCGGTAGAAAACGTTGACCGTGCCGTGGGGATCGATTCTATAGACGCTGTCAAAACTTGAAGTGGTCGGCCCAGTCACAAACAAATCTCCCTGCGGTCCAAAGGCGAGATGATAGGCGGAAACACTGGGTTCCAGCGTAGCGAAGACGAAGACCTGCTGGTCGCGGCCGATCTTAAATATAGTTCCGCTGCGATCGCCGACATAGAGATTTTGTTCACGATCGAAAGCGATCCCGGTGGCAATTCCCATGCCTTCGGCGTAGGTGGTCATGGTTCCATTCGAAGCCACGCGGTAGACCGCGCCGTCGTGGCGCGAGGAGACATACATCTGTCCCAGCCGGTCGAAGGCGATCGCGGTCGCGTTCATCATGTCGGCGACGAACGGTTTCATCGTGTAATTGGTGTCGATCCTGAAGACCGCGACCGGCACCTTCTGCCCGCGGGAACCGGAGAAAGTCACATAAATATTTCCGTGAACGTCGAGCGCAGGATTGGTGACGGGATGTACGCTGTCGGCGATAGGAACGGCGACGCGGATCGTCTGCGAGTTGCTGGTATGCCCGTCGGCCGAAACCACGACCGGGCCCGAAGTCGCTCCCTCGGGAACGCGCGCGACGAGAAACGACTCTGAGCTGATGACCACCCCACCCTCGAGATCGCCGAAGCGCACGCGCGGTCTCTGCCATTGCGGCGGGCGAAGTCCCGAGCCGGCAATGTGAACTTCGCCTCCTGCCAGCGCCAGGGCAGGCGATACAGACTCAATGTGCGGGCCGCCATTTACGTTTTTCTTTCCCAGGATGCGATCAGAGAGACTCATCAGGAAAAACTCGCTACAGTGACACTACCTTAGAAGGCCAAAATGCAGCAAGAGATGCACAGTTCCAAGAGCGTACAAACCGGCGGCCAGATCATCGAGCACAATTCCCGCTCCACCTGGAATCGCCTCAAGGTACTGCACGGGAGACGGCTTCAGAATGTCGAAGGCACGAAAAATTATAAAACCCGCGAGAAAAGTTGACCACGCGAGAGGAACCGCAATCAGAGCGATCAACTGACCGGCGACTTCGTCGATGACGACGACCTGCGGATCTTTTCTTCCCAGGCCATGTGCGACCCGGGTAGCGGCGGGAATGCCGATTAAGACGACGCCAAGCGCAATCGCAATCGCCAGTGGCGTGCGAAGCGCCGGGGCAGTCCCGTGCGCCAACGCGGCCCACAAGAGCGTAGTCACTGCCGAGGCCCAGGTGCCCGGCCCCGGCCGCAGGTAGCCGATGCCAAGAAAGGTAGCGACGGCAGAAGCCCAGACCGATGTGGGGTGCGAGGCCGCCACAGCGGGCGAAATGCCGGCACGACGGCGGTCACGGAGATCTTCGGAATCGGTTTGCTTGGTGGTCATTCTTCCTGATCCCCGTTCTCATTTTGAATGGCCTCCTCCGCATCCCTTACCGGCGAGGCGATCACGTATCCGCCGCTTGCCCACTTGCCAAGATCGATGGTGCGGCATCGTTGGCTGCAAAATGGAAACTCATCGGCGCCGTTCTTGACCACTTTCTTGCAAATCGGGCAGCGGACTTTCAGTGTGCGCTTGCGTGGCATGGTGAAGCTGTCCAGAACCCGGCTGTAATCTTGTCGGTCGACTACAGAATTCTTGCTACCAGATCGTAGTCGTGAGCTTCGGTGATTTCACAACGGTAAAACTCGCCGGGCTGAGGTCGTAGTTCGTCCCGGAAATCGTTCACAAAGACTTTGCCATCGATCTCCGGAGCATGCATCGCCGTACGGCCTTCCATCAACAGATCTGTTTCATCGGACGCGCCTTCGAGCAATAAATCGAACTCACGCCCTACCAGCGCCTTTTTCTTCCTGCGGCTGATCTGACGCTGAATGCTCATCACATGCCTACGTCGCTGTTCAATATCGCCCGATGAAAGTTTTTTGTGCAACCCGTACGCGGCCGCACCCTCCTGATCGGAATAGGAGAACGTTCCCATCCAATCGAATTGCGCTTGGTGGAGGAACTCGCAAAGCTCCTCGAACTCTTTTTCGGTTTCGCCGGGAAAACCGATAATAAACGATGTACGCAACGTGATATCGGGAACAGTACGCCGCATTGTTTCGATCGAGCGCAGAAATACATCCGCTCCGCCGCCACGTTTCATTCGCTTCAATACAGCTGCCGACGCGTGTTGCAAAGGCACATCCATGTACGAGCAGATTTTGTCCGAAGAAGCGATCGTCTCCAGCAACTTGCCGGTAATTTTGTTGGGATAGGCGTAGAGAAATCGAATCCAGCGCAGACCTTCGATTTTTGCCAGCTTTTCAAGCAGAAGCGCTAAGCCATCTTTCAGATCGAAATCTTCGCCGTAGCAGGTAGTGTCCTGCCCGATCAAAGTGATTTCGCGCACGCCCCCGCGCGCCAGCCGCTCGGCTTCCGCAAGCACCGATTCGAATCGCCGCGAGCGAAACTTGCCGCGCAACTGCGGAATAATGCAAAACGTGCAAGGATGGTCGCAGCCTTCGGCGATCTTGATGTACGCCGTAGACTTCGGCGTAGCCAGAATGCGGGGAGTTTTGTCATCGTAGAGATAGTTCGGCAGGTCGGCGATCGCGCCCTGCCACTCTGCACGCGAGAACCGACCCTGTGCAGCGCGCGCGTCGCTTTCGGCGCGCGACGGGAGTACCACAAAAGGAGAATCGTTCGAGGAAGTTGGCGCCGGCGCGACTCCCGCAGCTGCCAGAATATTCTGCAGCTCTCCGGTGCCCACAACAGCATCCACCTCGGGAATGCGCTTGCGAATTTCGTCGCGAAAGCGCTCCACCAGGCATCCTGCTACCACTAACTTCTTGGCGCGGCCGGCACTCTTGTACGCCGCCATCTCCAGAATGGCATTCACTGACTCTTGTTGCGCGCTTTCGATGAACGAACAGGTATTAACTACGATTACGTCCGCATCCTCGACACGCGCTGAAAGCTCGGCGCCAGCGCGCGCGACCATGCCCATCATCACCTCGCTATCCACGAGATTCTTGGGGCAACCCAGGCTGACGAAGCCGATTCTCGGCGGACGGGCAGCAGGAGCGTCATGCTTCACAACGCGCGCGGCGGTTTTCCTTTTGGCAGGGGAGATAGTGAAGTTGTCTACCGGCATGCAAATTCTAATTTTAACATCTGATGCTAGGTGCGACTGCTTGTCATCCTGAGCAAGCTCTTTTGCCGAGCGAGAAGCCCCGAGCTGAAAGGCGAAGGGATCTGGGCGAGCCGCGCGTTGCGGCGCCTCTTTTGCGCCGCACTAACCGCGTGAAAAGCCCGCTTCCTTGCAAGCTATACTACGCCCCTCTGTCACGAGACCTTAGGCACCACGACTATCACGTCCCTGTGGAAGAAACCCTCAAACCTCATGCTAGGCTAGAGGCTATCCATAGAAAATGTGAATCCCGCATCCTGGAGGCAGAATGTCTGGGAAATCGGCTGTTGTGGCTGTGCTGGCCGTAATGTTTTACATGCTTGCCGGATCCGCGTCGGCCCAGGACGAGCCCAACCAACTCACTGGCATCATTGGTCGAATCTTTATCAGCGATCAGGGCATTCACGGACCCGATGCGCCCGCCATAAACCCGTTTGTGCGCTCGGGCAAGGGATTCACTTTTGAAATCAATTTTTCTCACCGCTTCTTTGGCAACCCGCTGCTTGCCCTTTCCGGCGAAGTACCAGCGGTCTTCAATCTCGACGAGGATCTTGGCTCGGGTGGCGATGTGGTTCCCGCCGATTACAAGCAGATTTTCGTCACGCCGGCGATGCGGCTGAATGTGTTTCCCTCAACCGCGGTTTCGCCGTGGGTCAGTTTCGGTGGCGGGTTCGCGCACTTCAGCGAGAGCAGCAATCTCAACTACTACGGAACGAACCCCGGCGGCTCGACCACATCGGGAGTTCTGCAAGGCGGCCTTGGCCTTGACGTCAATCCTTTTCAAGGACGCGCCCGCCGGCTCGGATTCCGCGGCCAGGTGCGCGATTTCTGGTCGGGTACTCCTGACCTTCCTCTGGCGGATACCGGCAAAACTCGTCAGCATAACTATTTTGTCGGCGGCGGCGTGGTCTGGCATTTCTAAGACGAATGTCCGAACAGACATTTCCTGCGGAATAGACGCCGGGTGAGTTGCCGGGAAGATCTATTTGCTTACGGCCGCTTCCACTTCTTCGTACAACTCCGGCAAGCGCACGGCATCGTCCGCCGAATTCCCAAAGCGCGCCGCTTCATATACTTCAGTGAATTGTTCGACGTGCATGCGCAGTTGCTTATCGCAAATGCCGCGCACAAATTCCTGCGGCGTCTGCGCGGGCGTTTTCCGCACTCCGCGCCGCGCCAAAAACCGAGCCATGCGTTCGTACCACATGGCAGCAGCTTGACTCGGGGCACGATCGGGATGCGCCCGCAGTCTGTGAGAACGAATCAGCCGCGTAATTCGCCCGGCGTTTGCCGCCAGCAACAGCAGAAAGCCCACGAGCGCTCCGCCTGCGCTCCACGACCTTGGGGAGCGCTCAAAGCCGCGCTCGCCTGCTCGCGCCAGCTTCAGCAGGCGGTGATAATGTGCCCGCATCCATATCTGCGCGTGCTCCATTGAAGTGCGGGAGCCACTCAGTACAGCATGTCCCAGAGCGTTCTGATGCGAGGTGTCATAGCTGACCACCCACTCCCGCCAGAACGACGCCGCAGCGTCCAGATAGAGCAGGGCACGCTCCCAACCCTGCGGTGAAGCCACGCCGCCACCCGGCGTCGGGTCGAACGTTACCCATCCGTATCCCGGAAAATACGCTTCCACCCACGCGTGCGCGTCGCGGGCGCGAACCACATACTTGCCAGTGACGTCATTGAATTCGTCACTGCGAAATCCATTCACCACACGAGAAGGAATGCGCAACGTGCGCAACATGACCGCCATGGCCGAGGCGAAATACTCGCAGTGCCCTTGCTTGCGCTCAAACAGAAAATCAGCCAGCGGATCAACCGGACGCTCACGTGGCAACTGTAGCGTGTAGCCAAAGTGGGTTTTCAAATAGCGCTCCAGCGCGACCGCCTTGTCGTAGTTGTTGGTAGCCGGGCTGGCGATCTGTGCTGCCAGCCGCGGAATGCGCTGATCAAGTTGCGGAAGTTGCAGGTAATAGTACGCAAACGGCGGAAACGAATTGCCCGCGGCGCGAAGCTGCTCGGCCTCGGGTGAAGCGATATCCGAGTCCGCCTCGTAGACGCTCACCGAGCGCTGCGGGTCGAGATCAGTGACCGCCCCTCCGCCGTCGAGCTCCAGATTTCGATACGCTCCGCTCACTCTTCGCGCCCATGGAGCGAGAAAGAAAACATTGGTTCCAATCGGCTCCATGAGCACGCGGTAATGAATCAGGTGATTGGCTCTGCCGGGCACCGTTCCATCGGAAAGCATTGCCGATTGCGCGAGCCCCTGACTGACCGGCGGGACGGTGAATCCTCCGTTCCCATCGCGCGGCAGCATCGTTATCTGCCGCACATTCGACCAGGTCCTGCCGTCGAAATGGGCCAGCGCCACTCCGCGCCAGTGCAAGGCATATTGGCCGCGCTGGTCGCCATCAATTTGAATGTGCATCACCACCGCATCGGACTGCTGAATCTGCCCGATGCGGCCCAGCTGAACGCGGTCACTAAAACCGGTGGAGTAGTCCGTGCCAAACGAATATGCGCCCAAGTATCCACTGGTCATGCGCGGCAGAAGAAAGAACACAACCGCCGAGCCGGCCAGGATCATAAGCGCGAGCATGGGCGTCACGCGCGCCAGAGAAAACGCCAGATGCCGGTGCTCAAAGGCATCGCGCGAATGCTTCGCCTGAAAGCTGGCCGATACTGCCGAGCGCTGCATTTCCAGCAGGATGAAAGTAGCCACCGCAACCAGCATGAATCCCGCAAAGAAGAAGAGAAACACGCTATCTACCGTGAGCACTGCCGAGGCCAGCACCATCAAAAAAGCGAGAATGGCGAGCGTGACGTAATCGCGATCACGGCGCAAAGAAAACGTTCGAATCACGACCGCGAATAAGACCAGGTGAACGGTCGCCGCCAGAAAGCTGCGTGAGAAAAACAGATAGTCGGCGCCGTAAAAGATGAAATAAGCAATGGTCAGAGGCGTGGTCCAGCGCTCGGAAACTACGGCGCGCTGGCGGCGAGCAAGCAGATATCCTCGGGCGGCGAGCGCCGCGCCCGCCAGCATTACCCAGAGAAGGCCAACTCCACCGGTGCTCGCCAGAGTACCAAAACCAATCAACACAAGCAGATAGATCGATACTTCGAAGTATTTGTTGATCGCCTGCGCGACGGGGATGACACCGGGTTTTGCGCTTACCGAAGCCATGCTAGCAGAAGCGAATCTGGTTTGAACCTGCTTTCTATTGTTCGCGATGCTGCCTTAGAAGGGAAGTGCTGGCGCAGAAATTCTTGCACCAAAGTTCCAAGCCCGGGTGCGACGGAAAGCTGCGAGTCCTCATCCCTAGTGTCTTTTCGTCGTGGTATTCGTCCAGTCGGCGGTTTCAGAGCGGCTTTCTTCGCAGTGGTCAGTGCACCTTCGGAGGGCAAACCGTCCCAGAAAAGCAGGGCATTGCGTATCCCCTCGCCAGCCCCGCGGGCCTGCTTCCGAAAAACCCACCCACAAAGAATTACTTTCCGGTGCCTGTCGTGTTTTGCCCTTGATCTTCGTTTTACAAGTAGCAGACAAGAATCCGGACCTCTCCCGCACCGAGGAGGTAGCATGCAAAAAGGCGAAACAGTGCGAGTGAGAAAGCTCGCAGTTGCAGGGACTGTGAGCCTTCTGCTCCTTGCCGGATGCGGAGGCGGCAGTCCGTCATCGATCCATCAGACTTCATCCAGCGGATCGAATCCTACTCCAACCATCACCTCAATCTCACCGAACAGCACCGTAGCCGGCAGTGCGGCTATCACGTCCGTGATCACCGGGACGAATTTCGTGGCAGCTTCTGTAGTCAACTTCGGCGGGCCGGCACTCGCCACCACGTTCGTCAACTCAAAGCAATTGATTGCGGCCATCCCTTCTGCCAACCTCGCCTCGGTCGGCACGCCGGCCGTGACAGTGACCAACCCCACTCCGGGCGGTGGCACCTCCAATGCGATTAACTTCACCATTACGAGCCTCTCCGCTCCGACGATCCAGGTTCTCTTTCCAAACTGCATTCCCGCAGGAGAACCGTCCTTTCAGTTGCAGGTAGCTGGTCCTTATCCAGGGTCAAATTTTGTGACCAGTTCAGTCGTGCGCTGGAACGGGAGCAACCGGCCGACCACTAGTGATGCCATTAACGGACTCCTCGCGCAGATTTCGGCGAGTGACGTTACCACAGCCGGGACCGCCACGGTCACCGTGTTCAACCCTGGACCCGGCGGGGGAAGCTCGAACGCGTTGACCTTCACCATAACGACAGGAGCTGATTATCCGCAATCGATCGCTGTGGACACTGCCGGAAAGTTCGCCTATGTGGCGAGTCAGGGCTGCGATCTTTCTGGATACGTGTCTATGTACACGATCAACCCCACCACCGGGGCTCTGACGAAAATAGGGCCGCCGGTGCCTACAAATGACGAATTTACCGACTCCGTCACCGTAAATCCCTCTGGCAAGTTCGTCTACGTGGCGAGTTCTGGGAATGTGTGGGATATCGATTTTGGCAGCATCGTGACGTACGCCATCGATCCCACAACCGGGGCCTTAACGTCCACTCCAGGAGGGATAACCGGAACAGGGGTAAGCGGAACGCCGGAGTTTTTCAATTCGATGGCATTCGATCCATCTGGCAAGTTCGCTTATGCGGCGGATGGGGGAGCGTTCCCGGCCACCAGTTTCGGCGGTGATTCCAAAGTCTCGATGTACACCATCAACAGCACTACCGGCGCCTTGACATCCATTGGGATGATCGCCGCAGGATCAGGTCCCGACTCTGTGGCCGTCGATCCCACGGGCAAGTTCGCCTATGTACCGAATTTCAGCTCGAACGACGTCTCCATGCACACTATCGATGCCACGACCGGGGCCTTAGCGTCCATAGGGACGATTTCTGCGGGAGCAGGCCCCGACTCCGTAGCCGTGGACCCTGCTGGTAAGTTCGCCTACGTGGCAAATTGGACGGGGTATGAGACTAACGGTAGCGTCTCGATGTACACCATCGATGCCACGACCGGGGCCTTAGCGTCCATAGGGTCGATTGCAGCGGGAACAAGCCCATACTTCGTAGCCGTGGATCCTGCGGGTAAGTTCGCCTACGTGGCAAATTGGACGGGGCCTAACTCTGACGGTAGTGTCTCGATGTACACCATCGACGCCACTACCGGGGTCTTAACGCCCACAGGAACGATAGCCACAGAGCTATCTCCTACCTCGATAGCTATCCATCCCTCCGGAAAGTTCGCCTATGTGACGAATTCCGGTTCGAACAGCGTCTCGATGTACAGCATTGATAGTGCCACCGGAACCTTGACGCTCATAGGCACAATCGGCACATGAAGGGCCGGCTCTAAAGCAAAAAACAGGGGAGAGGTCCTGGCATGAGAAGCGAATCAACCTGACGCCGGTCTTCGCGACGCCTTTGCTAAAATAGCCCAAGTCAGGCATCGGTCCAACGCGACGTATTCTCGCCAACCCCGCCAGGTCCGGAAGGAAGCAACGGTAACGGGCTCTTGCGTGTGCAGTGGGTTCCCGGTGCCTGGCTTACTTGCTGTGCTTGTCATCCAGAGCAAGCCTCCTTTGCGCAGCGAAGAGCCTGTCCTGAGCCGAAGGGCGAAGGAACCTGGGCAAGCTGCGCGATCCGGCGCGATCTTTGGGGCCTAATGACCGCGGGTTTGGCTCGCTTCCTCTTTAAGCCACGCCAGTACCCTCGGAGTCTACTTTTTCTGTTGTGCATATTCATCAGCGCCCAAAAAGTGCAGCGACACGTAAGGCTCGTCGCCCACCACCCAACTGTCGTGGCCGGGAGCAATATAGAAAAGATCGCCGGCTTTCATCTCGATCACGCGACCATCGTCCATGGCGGCCGTCGTCTTTCCCGAGACCACAAGCCCGACATGTTCCACCATGCAACTTTTCGCTCCCGCAGCCTTACCCACGTGCAGAGACCATTTCCAGCCGGGCTGATAAGTCGCGCGGCCAATCGTCATACCGCCAATATGGACGAGCTCGAATTTCCCCTTCTCAAATGTGCGCACTTCATCAGGTTGCTCGAAACGCTTCAGAATGACTTCGTACATGATTGTCCCCCCCAAAATAATTTTATCCCGGCTGCTTTTTGTGCTACGCTTCTGCGCGTACCTCGCGGGCCCCGCGCGGCGTTTCCCATGCCGCCACCGACAATGAGGCGGCCCTACTCGCCTTTCCTGGCAAGGATCGCGGATGGAGGAGTTGCCAGCACAGAATAAGTGTGCGTCGCGCCTCTATCCTAGGCAGACCGGCAGCCGCGCACACTCAGCCCAACTTCAAAAGAGAAATCAGAGGAGACTCTATGAAATTTCAGAAACTCACGCCCAACCTCGTGGTCCGCGATGTCGCCGCCAGCATGGAGTTCTACCAAAAGGTGCTCGGATTCAAGACCACGATCACCGTTCCCGAGCAAGCGCCCTACGTTTTCGGGGCGGTTGCCAACGGCAACGTGGAAATTTTCTTCAACGACCAGAAAGCCGTTCTCGCAGAGTATCCGTTGCTCGGTTCCAAACCCATCGGCGGCAGCCTGACCCTGTTTATCGAAATCGAAGGCATTGAGGAGTTGTTCATGAAGGTACAGCAACACGGAGTGAAGATCACCATGCCTATGAAGGACCAGTTTTACGGCATGCGTGAATTCGCTATGGAGGATTCCGAAGGCTGGGTGATCACCTTGGCCGAAAGGCTTAAGAAATAGAGAATTAAGAAATTAAGAAACAAAAAGAACGAATACCGCAAGACCGTTTTCCCGAGTCCGCTTTGTCATTCCGAACGAACTGAGGAACCTGCTTTCTTGCGCGTTCAGCTCCCCCACTTCTCGCAGGCTTCGCGAGAAGTGGGGGGGCTTTGACCGGCCAAGAACAGTTACTGGAGTCGAATCGTCTTCCCGTCCAGCACGCCGTGCACTTTGACTTTCTTTCCTTCGTACTTCGATACTTCGTCCTGATGGTCGATATCGTAGGTGTTGCCCGAGGCGGCGTCCTGAAACTGGTACTTGTCGCCCGATTTGACGATGGTGCCAGTAAAGCTCTGTGCAGCCGAGCCGGGGGTGGATTCGGCGTGCGGATCTGGCCTCTGACCGGACGAGTCAGGGGTGGTCTCTGGAGGCGCTTGCGGAGGTTGCGCCGGTTGCTGCGCCTGAGATGGAGGCGCCTCTCGATCCATCTGCGATCCGGGCTGCGTTTGCGACGACGATGGCGAACTCTGCTGCTGTTGCGTGTCGGGGGTTTGCGGCGGTGGAGCAGGCTGTTGCGTCTGCGGAGATGTAGACTGCGAAGGGGGGGTGTCCTGTTGCGCGCTAAGTACCATGCTCATGCAGAGAAATGTGCCCAGCGCTCCACCCAGCAACACAGATTGAACCAGCTTTTTCATGAAATCCTCCGAAAGCTCTTCAAGACATATGCCTCGTCTGTCGAGGCGGAGCAAACCAAATGCCAAAGAAGCGCGCGTGCATGCGGTTTCGACCGAGAACGCTGCACTCTTTCGATTTCATGTGTTTAGCCACAAAGAGGAGTTTCCGATGAACTTTTTCTACGGGAGGGTCCGGTTGCAAACTACAGCCGCGACCTTATGCGGCGCAAGAATGCCGAGGATACCGGAGAGCAAAATTTTCTCGTGGCGCGGCTCTTGCAAAGAAAAACCACGGCTCGCGCCGTGGTTCTCGTTTTATCCGCGTGGATCGCTGTAAATCCGTGGCGAAAAGGTTTTAGCGCCTTCCCCCGCCCGGACCGCGTCCGCCGCGATCACGTCCCCCTCCACCGTGGCGTCCACCGCGTCCACCGCGTCCGCGATCACGCCCGCCACCACGCCCTCCGCGCCCGCCGCGATCCCCACCTCCACCATGCGGCCGATCGCCACCATACGACGAATCGCGATTGAAGTTGGGCTCGTTCTGATCTTCTGGAAAATCGCCACCACCCTCGATGACCATCGTTCCCGTGGCCACGGGAGAAGTTTCGCTCATGGCCGCAGTTGCGGTCCCACCGTCGGCGCCGCCGGCCTGTTGCTGTGACATCTTCGCACGCTGCTCTTTCAGAATCGCCTTCCGCGAAAGCCGAATGCGATTGCCTTCGACCGCCAGCACCTTCACCAGCACCTGGTCGCCTTCCTTCAGTTCGTCGCGGATGTCGCCAATGCGATGCTCCGCCACTTCGCTGATGTGCAGCAATCCCTCCGTGCCCGGAATGATCTCAACGAACGCCCCAAAATCCGCCAGTCGCGTCACTTTGCCGAGATAGGTCTTGCCGACTTCGGGAGTCGCCGTGAGATCGCCAATAATTTGCAGCGCCTTCTGCGCCGAAGCCTGATCGTTCGACGCGACTTTCACCAGTCCCGAATCCTCTACGTCGATCTTCACTCCCGTCTGCTCTACGATCGAGCGAATCATCTTGCCGCCCGGGCCGATCAGGTCGCGAATCTTGTCGACAGGAATCTGTACGGTGTAGAAGCGCGGAGCAAAATCGGAAATCTTCGCCCGGCCCGTCGAAATCACTTCTTCCATCTTGTCGAGGATGAACATCCGCCCGCGGCGCGCCTGTTCGAGCGCCTCGCGCATGACCTGCGGCGTGATGCCGATCACTTTGATATCCATCTGCAGCGCGGTGATGCCGTCTCTTGTGCCGGCGACTTTGAAGTCCATGTCTCCATAGTGGTCTTCCGCACCTGCAATGTCGGTCAGGATAGCGTACTGATCGCCCTCCTTCACCAACCCCATCGCGACTCCAGCCACCGGAGCCTTCAACGGCACGCCGGCATCCATCAGCGAAAGCGACGCGCCGCAGACCGTTGCCATCGAAGACGAACCATTTGACTCCAGAATGTCCGATACGACGCGCATCGCATAGGGCCAGGATTCTTCTGAAGGCAAGACGGCTGAAACTGCTCGCTCGGCCAAAGCTCCATGGCCGATTTCGCGCCGTCCCGCCCCGCGCATGAAGGCAACTTCACCGACCGAGAACGGGGGAAAGTTGTAATGCAGCATGAAGCGCTTTTTCGCCTCGCCCTCGAAGCCTTCGAGCCGCTGCATATCGTCGGCTGTGCCCAAGGTGGTCGTCACCAGCGCCTGCGTTTCGCCGCGAGTGAAGATGGCGCTGCCGTGCGTGCGCGGCAGCACGCCGGCTTCAATCCAGATTTCACGGATCTCATCGAATGCCCGCCCGTCTGGACGATGATGCTTCGCAATCACTTCGTCGCGGAAAATCCGCTCGCGCAGAGTTTCGAAATATTGTTTCAGCTTGGTTTGCGCCGCTTCATCATCCTCTGGAATTTCGACGAGCAGCTTGTCTTTCAGTTCTTTCACTAGGGCATAGCTCTCGCTCTTCGGATGCTTTTTTGTGTCCAGCCGCTCGGTCAGATCGGCGCCGATTTTGCCCTTCAACTGATCGTAGTAAACCTGGTCAAACTCCGGAGGCGTAACTTGACGTTTCGGTTTGCCTGCCTTCTCGCGCAACTGATTGATAGCCCCGCAAATCTTTTTGATTTCGTCGTGGCCGAACTCAATGGCCTCGACTACAACTTCTTCGCTCACTTCCTTCGCGCCCGACTCGATCATCACGATGCCTTCGGATGTTCCTACCACCATGATGTTCACCGCGCTTTCGCGCATCTCGTCGTACGTGGGATTGATCACGAAGCTGCCGCTAATCTGCCCCACGCGCACCGCGCCCAGCGGCCCGAGAAATGGAATGTCAGAAATCGTCAGCGCGCATGACGCGGCGTTAATGCTCATCACGTCGGGATCGTTGCTGCTATCGGCCGACAATACCAGCGCAATTACTTGCGTCTCGCAGCGGAATCCTTCGGCAAACAGCGGACGAATCGGCCGGTCAATCTGCCGGCTGGTCAGCACTTCTCGCTCGCTCATGCGCCCTTCGCGCTTGATGAATCCGCCGGGAAAGCGTCCGCCGGCGTAAGTGTATTCGCGGTAATCGACGGTGAGGGGAAAGAAGTCTACGCCCTCGCGCGGCTCGGCATTGGCAACTGCCGTCGCCATCACCACGTTATCGCCCATGCGCACTACCGCCGCTCCGTGCGCCTGCTTGGCCAGTTTGCCGGTTTCAAATGTGAGTTGTTTTCCGCCCGCCAGCCCGACGGACACTGTACTTGCTTCTGGTTTCATAGTTCATCCTTCGTAGTTTCAATCGTTGTCATCAGAAAATCGGGTGTGGAACTTGGAGAAAGGAAGAGGGCGGTCCGAAAATAGCTGGTAAGTTCACTGGCAGGCAAGCATGCGGAGCTGTTACCCGCGTCCCGTCGCGACGCCTGAACCCTTGACTCAACATGGGAATCCGCATTCATGTACGCGGTTTCAAAGAGTTAATCTCGGGATCCATCCCGAGTCTTCGCACGATGGAATGGCTCAATGCCCCATCACTTCAAGAGGAAGGCGACAGTCTTCGGAATTTTCAAAGTGGAAGTTCCCGATCGAGGATGCCCCTCCCGCGGCTTCCTGCCACACGTGGGAAGCCGAGTAATCGGGGGAATCCGCAACCCTACTTCCGAATCCCAAGTTTCCCAATGACCGTCTTGTAGCGCTCGGAATCGTATCTCTTGAGATAGTCCAGCAGGCGACGCCGCTTGCTGACCAGCATAAGCAGGCCGCGGCGCGAGCCGTGGTCCTTCTGGTGCGTTTTGAAGTGGTCCGTCAACTGCCCGATCCGTTCGCTGATAATGGCGATCTGAACCTCGGGACTCCCCGTGTCCGTCGCATGCGTCTGGTAGCGGTCAATGACAGATTTCTTTTGCTCTCTGGCTAACACTCGCCGGTTGCACTCCTGTTCTGTTTTCGATTTATCTTGGTGACGCTATGAGGATAACATGCCGCGGGGACGGGGGTAAAGGAGTGGAGCGGTGTGAGCGCTCTCGCCCGAGCAGGACCGCTTGGCGCGCCGGGTGCCCCATTTCTCGCACGCTTTTTGCGCGAGAAGTGGGGCCTTTGACTTTCTGGTCGGCGATGGCACGATTCTGTCTCGGGAATTGGAAGTGTGCGCACATGAGGAATAGAACCAGCCTCGCAGGGGCAACAGAAATTCTTCCCCGTAGTCCACAACCTATGTTTACTTTCGTGGTCTCGCCCTCAACGAGAATCCGTAGATGATGGCTGTGCAAGCCGAGGTTGCGCACGCTAACTTCTTACGACTCATGGTCTTGCCCCTTAACTTTTGAGTTCACGGATTAAGTTAAACTCTCCTTGGTGAAAACAAGGATTCGCTTCGCGAAGAGTTCTCGAGAATAGGAGAAGATGGCTCGCAGCGTTGCGCCATCCCCAGGCAACTGCGAAGTGGCGAAAGAGTGCCCCCACCGCGCTGGGCGAGCAAGTCAGCGAATTCTGAGCGTTACGAATAACGCCAGGTGGTCGCCCTATGGCGTCAACTTGAACACTACGCCGTCATTCGAGCTCCCGCCGTAAGCAGTGGTACCGTACAAGTTACCTTCCGCGTCGAATACCAGACCACCAACGGGAAGTGATCCGTCCGGTCCTGAAAAATTGTGCAACACGCTTTCGGTGCCATTGGTGCTCAGCTCGTATACGACTCCATTATTCGAAGAGCCACCAGAAAATGTGGTTCCGTAGAGATTCCCCGCTGAATCCATGATCACTCCTGAGCGAGGGCTGAACCCATCAGACCCAGAGAACGTATGGAGCACGGTAAGGTCGCCCTGCTGAGTAATCTTGAATACGGTGCCGTGAGTACTCCGCGGAATAGCAGGCGTAGTGCCATAGAGATTGCCCTGGGCGTCCATGATGAGGTCACCATTCGGGTGTCCTCCGTCGCTGCCGCCCGTGAAGCTGTGCAGCACTGTCTCATCGCCTGCGGGACTGAGCTTGAATACGACTCCGAAACTGAGCTCCAAGCCGCCATCGGCATAAGTTGTCCCATAGAAGTTGCCTTGGCTGTCGCGCAGTAGCCTTCCCCAAGGCTCTGCTCCGCTAGATCCTCCCGGAAAGCTGTAGAGAACTGTCTCCTCGCCACCGGGCGTGATCTTGAAAACAACTCCCTGGCCGAAGGACCCGCCCATGCCGGTCGTGCCATAAAGGTTCCCTTCGCCGTCGGAGACCAGGCCGTCGTTCGGGTATTTTCCGTCGTCACCGCCGGTGAAGCTGTATCGCACCGATGCGACTCCCGTTGCGGATATTCTATCGACGGAGCCGTTACCAAAAGTACCGCCAATGGCATCACTCACGTAGAGATTGCCCTTCGAGTCACGAAGCAGGTTGTCGACGCAAAAGTCGCAGATTCCCGTTGGCGTGCGCTTGAGAAACACCTTCATTTTGCCGGATGAGGTCAACTCAAAAATGGAGCCAACCGTCGGAGGCAATGTCCCCCCGGTAGTTCCATATAGGTTTCCTTGACCATCGATCGTCAACCGGGAGAACGGATAAGCCCCGTCGCTGCCGTTGAAGCTGTGCAGGACGGTCAGCGTCTGAGCCGCTGCGGGAGCGGTTGCCGCCCATGAGATGGCAAGGAAAATAACGATCGCGAGCACCAGGCTCAGCCGCACGTCTGAGCGCGCGTCTGCGCCCGGCATACGGTCGCGCGAGATATTTGGGGTGGTAATCGAATTTGTGAAGAGCATCGCGTTCTATCTCCTCATGAGATTTGCTGGCTGTGTCGTGACCGGCCTGTTTGAGTCACCCAAGAACCAGCGTTGCACGACATTGAATCATTGCATAAACGACCCGAGACGGCTCCGTCTAGATCGGCCCGCAAAAGCGTAGTGCCGGTGTAGGCGAAGCTTGTCACCAGGAGGTCAAGAATTTGTCTTTTTCTACGCCCATTTCATCCCATAAAAGGGCTATGTATTACCTTTCGAGATGCGGCGGGAAACCAAAGTCGCCGCCGAGTCATCCATTTTCAAAAGCGGTTTCTCCGTTGATCTGTTGTCCTAGGACGGGCCATTGCTGCCCGCGCCAATTCGAAACCCAGGAGGCGCCGTGCCTGTCAGTAATCCTCCAGTTCATAAGAAAACGCCTCGCGCCCCCGCGCAAGGCGTATCGCCAGAAATCGGCGAGTCCTCTTCGTGGCGATTTGTGGCGGGAGCTGCCGCCGCTGTGGGCGTCGTCTCTTTTGTGTTGACGGAACTCCTGCGCTATCTGTTAGTGCCCGATATCGGAAGAGTACGCGAGCGCTTGCTGGCCGAGCTGCTGACGGCGCTGATTCTGAGCGGACTGACCGCAAAGTTGCTGCAGATTAGCCGGGAAAGGCAGCGGCTGATGCTGGCAAGAATGCAGGTGATTGCCGAGATGAATCATCATATTCGCAATGCGCTCAGCCCGGTCTCGCTTACCCTGGACTCCACCGAGAATCAGCAGCTTCGGCTGGTAATTTCGGCAGCCGTGGATCGCATCGATTGGGCGCTCAGAGAAATATTGCCTCGCGAGATACCGCTTGCGGCCGAGCAGAGGAACAAACTGGGATACTTTCAGAAAACATAGACGGAGAAGCTCACTCGCTTCGCGAATCCCACCGCTTGCAAAATGGGAAAAGATTTCGCAGTGCGGTAGTGCGGTGTCAACGATGGAGAATCAGACCTCCTATCGCATAGCTTAGGACCTCGGTTTCTTGTTCTGCTTCCGCGTTCCGAGCGCCCCCGCCAATACCCACGCCGATCCCACCGCCGCGAGATTGTATGCGTTGCCGCCCCAGGCGGCGTGGTGCTTCGGGTCGGCAAAGATGAACGTAGGCAGAATCGTAAAATTGAAAACCAGAAACATCAGCCCCAGCAGCCAGCACGCGAGCACATCCAGAATTCCCGCAAGTATGGCGAGGCCTGCGGCCACAAAACAGATTCCCGTAACGATCACCCAGAACTCCGCTCCGGGAGGCAGCCACTTCGGCACATAAATGAGCATATCCTTAATATTGGTCAAATGGCTCAGACCGAATCCGATGGCGCAAGTTCCGAAGACCCACCGTATGGCAACAATTGCGCCCGGCTGCGACGGCTTGCCGGTTTCTGTCGAAGCCCAGAGCATCATTCCCGCCGCGAACGCGATCAGCTCAATGCCGACCCCGGCAAATACGCCGATATAAACAGCAAAGCGATGCCCCAGATAATGTGGTGCCGTATAAAACCGCGGCAGCCAGAAGATCGCGAAGATGAAATAAATGACAGCCAGCGCCGCCCCGCCAGCTCGTTGGCTGCGCCGCCACAGCAGCGCCAATGCGCCGATGACCATCCACACGCCGGTTACGTACGCAAAAATCGTTGCGCCGGGAATGTTGTCGCCCCAGGCCTGAAGCGGTTGATGTGAGGCGTCAAAATTTCCCCAGAGAAGGTCGAAGACGCCGGCTGCAAAAGTCCCGAACGCGTACAGGTAGAGTCCGAGACTGGATAAGCCTCGATCACTGGACATAGGGTGTGCCTCCAGAAAGCGCCACGGGTCGTGCAAATAACCCTGGAGAAACAAGTCGCTCCCACGGACTCCACAAGTCTAGGACACGAGTCAACTATTCTCTTCTCCACTTCCGCAACTGTTTCCAGGCTTGCACTAACTCCTGAACCGCGCGCGGAGGAGGGAATGTCCGGTCATTAATGATGCGACAAGCGCGATATGCCTGCTGATAGAAGTCGAGCGCGGCATGCAGGCTCAAATGCGAAAGGTTACGCCAATTCGTTCAGGTGCTCACGGATATCTTCCCGCTGCCTGGGCTCCGGCCGCCGCGCCATGCCCGCAAGTTTACAAGATTCGCCATTTGTTCGCCTATAAAAGAATTTCAATGTGCGGTCATGGCTCGGCCTTCCATGGCCCTGAAATCGCGTTGAGATGCTTCGACTGAGTGGGATTGTTCTGCAGACAACCCCACTTTGCTCAGCATGACAAGTCTTTAGGACTCTGCGGCAGTTTTTTCGTCGTCAGTGGTCGTCCTTCTTTTCCGGTTCTTTCGGTGATCCCTTTTCGATTGGTTTGCGCGGCAGTATCTGGTCGCGCATGGCAGCGTCGTAGACAAAACCGGCAACGATGACCGCGATTTGCTTGAGATCGTCAGGTTGAAGGCGATCGTAGACGTCCATGTTCGAGTGGTGAGTGCGGGTTTCGTATTCGAGCGGATCTTGGATGAACTGAAAGCCGGGGATGCCGACCGCGTCGAAAGATTGATGATCGGTGCCGCCGGTGTTCTTCATAGTAAGCGTAGTCATGCCAAGATCTTTGAAGGGCTGCATCCAGGCTTCGAAAATGGGAGCGACAGCGGCATTTTCCTGCAAGTAAATGCCGCGAATTTTTCCGCTGCCGTTGTCAATGTTGAAATAGACGGAAACTTTGGCCTGCTCCGGCTTAACCGTGACGTCTCCGGCTTCGCGGCGGAGGAGAGTTGGATCATTTTTCTTATCCGGCTCTTCGGAATGCGGCCGCGAACCGAAGTGATGTTCGACGTAGCCTTGCGAGCCTAGCAGGCCTTCTTCTTCGCCGCTCCACAAGCCGATGCGGACGGTGCGGCGCATCTTGAGGTCGAGCGATTTGAGGATGCGCATGCATTCCATCATCACGATCGTTCCAGCGCCGTTGTCGGTTGCTCCGGTGCCGGCGTGCCAGGAATCGAGATGTGCGCCGATCATGACCACTTCGTCTTTCTTGTCTCCGCCGGGAATCTCTGCGATGGTGTCGTAGGCCATGGGGTCGTCATCATAAAAGGTGTTCTGGACGTTGAGTTCGACGGTGACGTCTTTCTTCTGATCGAGAAGGCGGGCGATGCGGGTCCAGTGCTCAAGCGCGAGAGTAACTTGAGGGACGGCAGTGGTTTCACCGGTTTTGTAGGAGCCGCCCGATTGGACAAAGACAGTGCCGCCGCCGGAAGTTTGGCGGCTGTGATCGAGCACGGCCGTAACTTTTTCATCAGCGAAGAACTGGTTGATGTCTTTGGTGAGCTGCTGGCGGCGAAGAATATCGGCCATGCGGTACTGGCGCTCCGGAGCCGCTGAATAATCGTAGATTTTTGTCAGGTCCTCGTCGCTGTCGCGTTTGAAGGGAGCTTCAGTGATGGGCTTGGCTTCGACATCTGAACCGAAGATGACGATCATGCCCGCGAGTTTGCCTTTGTACTTATCGAAATCCTTCTTGTCTTCGATGTTGACGCGGATGCATTTGCCTTGCACAGTGCCATTGGTGCCGGGGGTCCAGGCTTTAGCATAGGCAATGAGCGGCGCGATATCAGGCGACGTCATGCGGACATTGATGTACTGGTTGGCCCAGCCGCGGCCGAATGGTCCCCAGGCTTCGAGATGAGCGTTTGACAATCCCATTGCAGTGAGCTGGTCGCGGGTCCATTCGTTGGCGCGCTTCATGTTAGGCGAACCGGTGAGGCGCTCTCCGATGTTATCCATGAGGCCGGTGGCATAGTCCATGACTTTGGAATTGTGAAAGCCTTCGTAGCGGATGCGGCTCATGACTTCAAGATCGACCTTCTCCTGCGAGTAGAGAATTGGGCAGAGCATGAACAGAAGACAAAGAAAACGCGCGGTCGTTCTCATGGACAGAGCTCCTGGGAAAGGATCAAAGGGCGAATTATACAGTGGCAGCTTCTCTAATTCTGTTTGTCGGAAGGTGTGGCCGCAGCTGCAGGCTCGGTTTCCGGTTTCTTTTCTTCGGTCGAGCCTGATGGTTTTGTTTGCCGCTCGCCGGAGTCCTTGATCACATATTGCACGATCAGTGAGATGCGTCGGTTGGCAGGATCGAGAGGGTTGTCGGGCTTGCGCAAGTTCTGATCGGCGAAGCCGCGGACCTGCGTAACCTGGTCAGTGCGGATTCCATTGGCTTGCATGAGGCGGCGGGCGGCATTGGCGCGGTCAGCGGAGAGTTCCCAGTTCGTGTATGTAGCCGTGCCAGGATATGGTTTCGAGTCAGTATGGCCTTCGATGGAGATTTTGTTGGGCAACTTGCCAAGTTCCTGGGCCAGAGTGATGAGCAGGTCGCGACCGTCGGCATTGAGTTGCGGGCTGCCGCTGTCGAAGAAAGTGCCTGAGGCGGATTCCATCAGCTCGATGCGCAGGCCTTCGGGGGTGACGGAGATCTCGACCTGGCTCTTGATTTTTTCGAAATCTTTCATCTGGCGAATGGCGTTCTGCAATTCGTCCTTCAGCTTGGGCATGTTGTCTTTCGTCAGGACGAAGAATTCGCCCGTGCCCTGCATGTTAGATCCAACTTTGTTGGCGGTTCCGCTGGGATCGCGAAAATATCCGGCGACGGCTTCCTGTATTTTCTGGTTCGTGTTGAGCAGCCAGAGGACGATGAAGAGAGCCATCATGGCGGTAACGAAATCGGCGTAGGCGACCTTCCAGGCACCGCCGTGGTGGCCGCCGTGGCCGCCTTTCTTTTTGATCAGGATGACGGGCCGGGTTTTGTCCATGGGCTATGCCCTCTGGCGTTATTTTGGCGCGGCTGCGGCCGCCGCTGCTGTTGGTGTCGCGGAAGCTTCGGGGGCGGCGGCTTCAGGCGCCGCTTTTTTGCGACAGGCGGCTTCTACTTCGCGAAATGATGGCCGTACGTGCCCAGGGATGGCGCGGCGCGCGACTTCGACGGCCATAATCGGGGCTGTGCCGCGGAGAAAAGAAATGATGAGAACACGCAGCACGTAGAGATAGGCGTGCTCTTCATCTGCGAGCTTGCTCATGTTGGCGGCAATAGGGCCCACGAAGCCGTAGCACAGGAGTATGCCCAGAAATGTGCCGACCAGTGCGGCGGCGACTTTTCTGCCGATTTCTTCGGGAGGACCGCCGAGCGCGCCCATGGTGATGACCACGCCGAGAACCGCAGCGACGATCCCAAGGCCGGGTAGCGAATCCGCAGTGGTGCTCAACGCAGAGGTGGGTTGGGAAGTGTCATGATGGTGGACTTCGAGGTCGAGGTCGAGCATCTGATCGAGATCGAAGGCGTCGACGCCGGTAATAGCCATGCGCAGGGAATCGCAAATATAGTCGCGGACATGATGGTTCTTCATGACGGCCGGGCCTTTCGAAAAGAAGGGGCTTTTCTCGGGTTCCTCAACGTCGTTTTCGAGGGCCATCAAGCCGTCTTTGCGCGCCTTGTTGAGCAGGTCATACATCATCTTCAAAGAATCGATGTAGGCCTGCTTGGTATATTTCGAGCCGGCGAAAACGCCTCCGATACCCGCGCCAATTTGTTTGAGCACGTGCAGGGGATTGGCAATAAGAACGGTGCCGCTAGCCGCGCCGCCAATGATGATGAGCTCGGCGGGCTGCACGAGGACGCGAATGTTGCCGTGCTCCATGAGGTAGCCGGAGATGATTGCGCCGAACACCACGACAATCCCGATGATGGCAAACATGGGTCAATCCTTGCCCGGAGAATGACCGGCGCCAGTAGCGCGTTTGACTGGTTGATTGCTGAATTCTTCGAGCGAGCGTCCGGCGCGTTGCAGCAGAGATTCGAGATTATCTCCATTCTGAGCGCCCGCATGGCCGAGGCATGCCCTCACTGAAAGTTCCTCTCCCCACCACATGATCGTGGCGTTTTCCAGCATGTGCAGCATCCGGGCAGCTGCGGTGTACAGAGCCTCCTCGCTGCATCCTGTAAGGATTGCGAGAAAGCGTCCATCGTTCCAGCGGCCGAGAAAATCAGTAGGCCACAGAGTATTGCGCATAGTGTGAGCTAGCACTTGCAGGATGGCTCGGGCCGCTCCTTGGCCGTAGCGGGAGCGGAACTGGTCGAGATCGGGAAACTCCAGAAGCATAATGGCGAAGGGGATGTGCAGCTCGGTGTAGGTGGCCAGCGTTTCGCGCAGATGGGAATGCATGATGGCCAGATTGGGCAAATCGGTGACCTCGTCGAGCCAGCCGCGCTGTTTTAAGCTGTGCTCTTTGGGATCGGGAGGGTTGGTGGCAAACTGGCTGTCGAACGTGTGTATGACGCCAATGATCGAACCGCTCTTGTCTCGTAGAGGAGCCGCCCAGGTATGAACCGGAATGCGATGTCCGGATTTGTGGTGAATGAAACCGTTGGCTTCAAAGGGCCTGGACTCATGCAAAGCGATGCCGATGGGACACTTCTCATCGCACATTTCGCAACTTTGCTGATTGCAGTGCAGAAGAACGTTGTCGCAGCAGGAATGGCCGATGACTTCGAGGCGAGTGTAGCCGGTGACCTGTTCCGCGCCGTCGCTCCAGAACACAATTCTTTTATCCAGATCGAGAACACAGACGCCGACCTGGAGGCCATTGAGGATGTCGCGATAGATTTCGGGATCCTGGAAGAAGGACATAAGCAAGTCGCACTGATAAATGCTTCATCGGCAGGGAAGTAAAGCGGCTTAAGGCCGAACAGGATTTCTACCGTGTTGGCAGGATGAAACTAAGTACCATGTTTGCAGAGCCTTAGTGGGCTAGCACTTTTGTGGTACGGTCTGGCACGAGAGTGCTATTTGCAACTCGGAGGGCAGAGTTTACCTTCGCACTTGAGCAGTTCTGGGGGAGGGCTGCCCGGGCGCCTCGATCTTAATCGAGATCGAGGCGCTCGTTATTTTGGGCGCTCGTGCCCCGCATGTCTATCTCGACCGCTCTGGTCTCAATTTCAGACTGACAGGATCTGTCTCATGTAGGCTCGAAGAAGAAAGCCGCCCCGAGGTGGAGCGGCTGGGATGATTTGAAGTAGGGAGCTACTCAACCCCTGAGTAACTACCCTCGCAGTCCCATGTGGAAGTACCGTCCGCATTGCCCTTGCCTTTGCAGCCACCCTCACCCTTGACGGCCTTGTACTTGCCGGTGCCGCCTGCAAGCGTCCACTTATTGGTGCCGCTCGCGATACTGCCGTCTTTCAACAACTGGGTCCCGTGATAGTGATAGAAAACCTTGTCGCCGCTGGCTAGCGTCACGACAAACACGCCGTGGTTGTGGTTCGCGCTGCCAGTCAGGTCGCCAAATTCGGTATATGTCCCCTCCTGCTCCTTGGCATCGCCCATGCTGCCCTTTTCCGATGTGCATTTGCCTTGATCAACGCCGTAGTTGTGACCGTCACCGTCCGGGACAGCGATACTGTGCTGGTCGGACGGCTTATCGCACTTCCATTGCGACGAAATCTTTCCTTGTGCCGCCGAGAGCATTGCGTACAAAAACATCGAATACACTACAAGCACGCAGTTGCGCATTGTCATTCTCTCCTCTTTGCTGATCTCAAACGACGTCCCCTGCCGGACACATTTGAACAGACCTGGGAAAATGATGCCCGGAGAGCCGGACTATCTTATGCCGTGGGCAGGTGACGGTCAACCAAACTGACATTGCTGGCAGCATCCCGGCGCAATGAGAAAATCGGGATGTTAGGCGAATCTAAGCCAGTGAAGCCGCTGCAAAGAAGAATTAGATGGGAAGGGGCACACTTTCCGCCATTTCCATCTCCGTCTTGTGAATCATTTCCGGCCACAGGGAATCCGGATCAGAATTAAAGATCGTGCCCGCATCCCCCGGAAAAACGAACCACGCGCCCAGTTCCACTTCGTTGCGCAATTGATCCTGGGTCCATCCCGCGTATCCCAGATAAACGTGAAACACAGCTGGGTCAGGCCGCGCGGAAATCGTCTTGTCAAAGAGATCCTTGTCGGTAATCAGGTAAACCCCGCCAAGGATGTTATCGGCTTTTGGGATCTTTTTCGACGACTGAAAAAGTGCAAACACAGCCGAAGGTCCTACCGGGCCGCCGAGATAGACTGGGTCGGAACGGTTTTTCGCTGGCTTCAGATCGAGCACGCGTGAGAGCGGGACATCCGTGCGCCGGTTGAGCATCAGCCCGAGCACCCCTTTTTCATCGTAGCGCACCAGCAGGATCACAGTTCTCGCAAAACTAGGATCGGCCAGGCCGCGACTCGCAACCAGCACCTTTCCGATGCCTAGACCCTTGGCATTTTTAAATTGGATGGGAAGAAAATTGCTCGGCGGCACTTCATTCCCCGTGCTGGAAGCCTCGATTCCTCCCGCCAAGACAACAATAACAATATTGACCAGCAGTGCAAGCGCGGCAAAAAAGTACGGTTTGCCCAAAGACATGACCGCCAACTTCCTCTCGAACAGGACTGTGCCGGATTACGAAGCCCAAGTCAACAGCTGGATTTTGGGGCGCGCACCCATCGACGCACCCTGAAACCGTTTGACCGCCCGACAGTTAGTCCATAGAATGGATTATTCGGTCCTTACCCGAATATCTCACGGCATAGACAAAAAGGTCAGAATCAGATATGGCAAATCATTTTTCGGCGTTAAAGCGCGCCCGGCAAACCACAAAACGCACCGCGCGCAATCGCTCGAACACCTCGCGTCTGCGCACGGCGCTGCGAACCCTACGCGAAACAATCGCAAAAGGTGACAAGCAGGCCGCCGAGCAGACGTACCGGCAAACTGTTTCGGCGCTCGACAAGGCGATCCAGAAGGGAACGCTGCACGAAAACACCGCTTCGCGTTATAAATCTCGCCTGAGCGCGCGCGTCGCCGCGATGAAGTAGCTTTTTCTCGCCCGCATTCTTTCCTCAGCGTTCCAGTCGGTCTTCAGGCTCTACCATTCTGTGGATTGCGGGAGGCACATTGAAGGTCACAAATGGGGGAGCAGAAAACCTGTCTGCTGAACGTGCTCCTGAAAGTCGCCGCCGAATTGCTGGCTGAGCAGAGCTTCTTCCCGTTTTGCCTTGATAGCAAAACCTACGATTATCAGGCACAGCCCAACCACGCAACGCCAGCGATCAATTTCGAGAGCCGTGCCAATCGCTGCGAGGTCGAGCCCCGAATAAATCGGGTGCCGCAGCCGCGAGTAGGGTCCAGTGCGAATCAGTTTGTGGTCTTCCTTAATGGTGATGCGTCCACTCCAGTATTCTCCCAAATGCCAACGTGCCCAAATAGAAAGGCTGATTCCTGCCCAGATGAGAGCCACGCCCGGAAGACGAAGATCGAGAGTGCGAGGAATTATGCGGTGGGCCAGGAAGCCAATCTCTAGACTGCCGTTAAAGAGGAAGTTGAATCCGATGAGCTCAAAGAACATCACGCCATAGCGCCACGCGAACGATTCTTTTTTCTCTGTGCGTTTGGTCTTGAAAGCACTAATTATCCAGTATGCTAGGAAGATGAACCAGGGAAGTTCGGTGAAGTAGGACCATACCATCGTGTAACACGCAGACGCTTTCCAAGGGATGTAGGGTTCCAGCGCGAAAGAATCAGTCTCATCCCTAAGCCTCGGCCGCGAGCTAACCTGTCTTCAGACCGGCAATTGCTCCTGCATCCACCCCGGAACTTCGAGCTTTGGTTCGCTCGTCAGCTCCATCACCAGCCGCTCCAGCACCATACGCTTGCTGACCGGATTCGAACGCAGGGCAAGATCGGCTCTGGCAACCAGACGAATGGCGCGCGTCAATTCTCGGCGCGACCTATAGCGTCGCGCCTGCTTGATGATGTCATCGGCGGCAAATGGAGGCACGCGGAAGCCCTGCCATAGCGCCGCCCACAGCATGCGTTGATCGCGGACGTTGCGTTCGAGGATGATCAGCATCTGGCGGAAGGTTTTGGCCAGCATATAGATATGTCCAATGGCAGCTTCTTCTCCATCCCCGTTAGCAAGAATTGCGTCTAGCACTTCCAGGGAGCGAACCCGATCCTTCGAAGAGATGGCGTCAGTTAATTCGTACAACGACCGTTGTTTTGCCGCGAGAACCATCGTCTCTACATCGCCCAGGGTAATGCGATTTTTGGCGCCGACATAGAGCATGAGTTTTTCCAGCTCGTTGGAAATCATCATCATGTCGCCACCTAGCGCGTCGACGAGTTCGCGTGCGCCATCAGCATCGATTTTCACGTTTCGAGCGGTGCAGCAATCGCTTACCCAGCGCACCGCCTCGCCCTCTTCTACCCGTGCCAGTTCGATGATGCCGCAATACTGGCCCATAGCCTCGCGGATGCGCTGGTAACGGTCTTTGTCCTGCATATCCATTCGGCGGGCGTCGGCGGGAATGCTGATGTGATCGGCGACAAATATCAGGAGAGCATCGGGGTTGGGATTTTGGCAATATTGCTCGATGGCAGCCAATTTTTCTTGGTTGGAGCCGCGGCCGAAAAGATTCTTCACCCCCCGCACGAAAAACACCTGAAATGGAGCCATCAGAGATGGCGTTCGCGCCCGGTCGAGAATCTCCGCCAGCTCGTTTTCTGCAAGATCGAATTCGAACAAACTGAAGTCACGCAAGTCGGCTGGTACCAGATGCTCAAGAATGGCGTCGCGAAAACGCTTGCGGAAAAAAGCCTCGTCACCCACGAACACATACGCCGGCCGCAGCTTGCGCGAGGCAAGTTCGCTCACAAAACGGTCGGCTTGGGCAAAGGCACGCATTCTCTAGCGTCGTTGGTCCTTGGCCAGCGACGGGCAGCCTACGACTAACGATGACTTTATCACCTTAGAATCCCTCGAGAATGTTGGAAACCAGGGTTCGGGCAAAATCCTGGGAGAGGCGCCGAAAAGCCGGCGAATCCTCTTCAAAGAAACTCGCCAAATCCTGCGAGACTTCATACTGTTCGCGAAACACATACAACGGATTCTGGTACAGCACTTTACCATTACGGTCGGTGAGTGAAACTCTCATGCTCACTACCACCAGAACTGTTACGGCCTGGCCGGTGGAGGAATTGTAAGTCAGGGGAGACGAAGAGGTGGAAGCAACCGTGCCGCGCAATGTCGCGTCGGCATCCTCTCCTGTGTGGTTGAGCATACGGTAGTGAGTACGTGTAGTAAATTCCCGCAGCACTGACGAAGTGAGCAACTGTTCAATGCCATAGTTGCTGGTTTCGTTGACGAAGGTGGGAACAGCAATCGTCTTGACGTGGTCCGGCAGTTGCACGGTATGGCCGGCCGCGTGATATCCGCAACCGCCGCTGGCCAGCAACAGTGCGAGCCACGGCGCATAGCGAGCCTTCATTGGATTTTTCCCAGGGGGCGGGTCGACATCATGCTCTCGGCGCATTCGACGGCGCCCATTGCCGCAATACGCAAATTGTCGGCAGCAGCCCACAACCACACGCCGTCAGGCTGCACGGCATCGGTTTTAAGCGCAAGCAGGATGTTCGGCTGTCCCGCCGTACTGACGTTACTCGGTTGCGCATCCTCGGAGGCGATGGTGACGTGGTCGCCGGCGAGCGCCTGGGAAAGCCGATTGCAGTCCACGGCCTGTTCCATCTCCACAAAAATGGCTAGCGCGTGCCCGTGAAACACGGGCGGCTGAAGCGCCATCAGAGCCAGTTGCGGCACGCCTGCGCCCGCTATTTTGTGATAATGCCGCCGCACCCGCTCCTCCAGCGAATCGAGTGAGAGCCGCGAATTCGAACCATATCGTGCCAGCATGTTAAAAGCCACTTGCTCATCGAACACGTTCTTTGGCAGCGGTTGAAACGACAAAAGGTTTACCGTCTGCTGATGCAGTTCGTCCATGCCTTTCTGTCCCTGCTCGGAGGCCGGTTCGAAGATTGTCGCCACTGCGCGGCGTATGGCGCCCGCTTTCCCTGCACGCAACAACAGCAATGCCAGAACTACGGCCGCAGGGTGAGCTACAACACACGGGCCGGGCTGCAACTCCGGGTGCCACATTGCGCCCCGCTCGCGCTCCACCCACAGGGAGCGAACCTCCGCCCCCGCTTCATTTTCCAACGCCCCAGAGAGATCGACGATAGCGCTTCCGGCATCGCGGGCGCGCCGCCAGGTGCCGTGTGCGCATTCCGCATCGGAGGCGAAGAAGGTGAAGTCCACATGCCCGAACTGTTCGGCACGCACACTCTGAATAAAGTTGATCTCGTCGCCGGTAGCCTCTAATTGGCCGATCGATTCATCGTCATCAAGCAGGCGCACGTCAACAGCAGGGAAGTTGCGCTCATTCAACACTTCCGCGACTTCTTTGCCCTTAAGTGTAGCGCCGCCCACAATGGCCACGCGAAATAGTCCACGCGTCGGGGTCGCCAGCGGTGGTATTGCAATTCTGGAAGAGCTGCTCATGAGGTCTGCGAAGCCTCTCTATAGGCCGGCGGCGGAGGTTCCCGATGCCGGCGGAACATCCATTGCAGGCGCCAAAATACTCCCGAGAACATATATAAAAGTGCAACCGCAAACAGCAACGGTTTCGAGAAGAACCAGATGCCTGCGAAAAGCGCGCCAAAAAGAACGATCAGACGAAAAGGATGGCGCGAGCGAAAATCGATGTCTTTGAAACTATAGAAACGCCATGTGCTCACCATCAGATAAGCGACAGTCGCAACCATCGCCAGCCAAGGGATCGCTGCATACCAGGTGTCGAGCGGAGCTCCTGAGCGAAAATGCACGACCGCTGCAATGACTCCCGCTCCCGCCGGAATGGGCATGCCGACAAAATATTTCTTCCCGGGACGACCCGGATTTGAAGGTTGCGGGTTCGTGCTAATGTTGAAACGGGCGAGGCGGCTGGCGCCTGCCATCAGGAACAGAAACGCCGCAATTGCGCCCAGTTGCGTCAATTTGATCTTCCATTCCGTGAGGGCCACGGGACCCATGAGATGAAATCCCCATGTCCAGGCCAGCATCGCGGGAGCCACACCGAAAGTGATCACGTCGGCGAGCGAATCAAGTTCCCGGCCAAAATCGCTGCTGGTCCCCGTCATGCGCGCCACGCGTCCGTCCAGGCCATCGAACAGCACCGCGAATCCGATTGCCTTTGCCGCATTATCGAGATGCCAGTAGCTGGCAGCGCCTGCGTGTATAACTTCCAGGATCGCGTAGAATCCCGCGGCAATATTTGCTGTCGTGAACAGGGAAGGCAGAATATACATCCCTTTCCGCATGCGCCGCCGGTGGGACTCCTGCAGCCGTGGGTTAGGCACCGGGAGGTCCATTCAGATCGTCCTTCCGATGGCAGAATGCTTTCCTGCTGCCGCTAATTGGGGCTCATCTGCGAGTTGTGCCAGAATGCTTGCGCCACCGCGGACGCGATCGCCGACCTTTACCTGCGTCGTGGCCGCAGAGTCGAAAAGCACATCCACGCGCGATCCGAACTTAATCAGCCCCACGCGTTGACCGCGCTGGAGCCGGTCGCCCACTTTCGGATAGAAAACGATCCTTCGCGCCAGCAGGCCGGCGATCTGCTTAAAAATTACCGTCTGCCCCTCGCCTTCCATTCGAACCATATTCTGCTCATTTTGCTCGGCCGACATCTGATTCATGGCATTCATGAACTTGCCACGTTGATAGCAAACCTCGCGGACGATTCCAGAAATCGGTGAACGGTTCACATGTACGTCGAAGACATTCAAGAAGATGCTGACGCGGGTGAAATTTTCGCGACCCATGGACACTGGAGAAACATCGGTGACCTTGCCATCGGCGGGCGAAACCAACGCTCCCGGCTGGTCAGGAATGGCTCGTTCGGGGTCGCGGAAGAACCAAAGGAAAAACCCGGCTAGCGCAAAAGGTGCGACGGCCCAGACAGGCGCAGCAAACCATGCGACCGCAATTCCGGCCGCAATCAGCGCCAACCCGTAGAAATATCCGTCTCGAACCATGGTGTATCTACATTATAGAGGAAGGCAGGGGAGCTGCCTGGGTCGCTTCCTGCTCGAACAAATAAGAAAGGCGCCAAGTGGCGCCTTATTCACGTCGCAGAAGGTACACTCATCTATCGCGGCCACTGCCGCGCTAGAGGGTGCCCATAATTAGGCTACATTCGTGCCAAATTGATCTCGATACTGCCTCTCAATCGACTGCATCTGGTCTTTCAGACGCAACTTGAGCTTCTTCAAGCGAACTTCTTCCAATTTTTCGTCTTCGCTGAGATAACGCTTTTGGGTAAGAGAATCAAGACGGGTGGAATACTGCATGTGCTCCTGTGCCAGCCTGCGGAACTCATCATGACTGGACAGAAGCGCCTCTCTCGGAGTCATCATCCAGCAGACCTCCAAACCGGGATTTGCCCTTACCCTACCACAGCACCATAATCGGTTCAATGCCGAATTCTGGTGCAGTCTCGTTCTGAGAATCGCTTAAACTAAAGCTTTAATTCACAAAGGATTGCACCTTCCGGAGGGTCAGGATAGTAACCCTTCCGGAGGCCTGTTTCGCTGAAGCCGAGCCTTTGGTACAAAGCCCTGGCCTCGTGGTTCGATTCGCGAACTTCCAGAAAAATCGATGCTCCGGCATGCGCGCGCGCCAGTGATATCAACCCTTGTATCAGAGCGCTTCCGATTCCTTTCCGCTGCTGTTGGGAAGCCACCACCAGATTCTGCAACTCCCACTCCGCACCCAGGCGGTGAGCCACTAGAAAACCCAATAGCCCGAAGGCTCGTCTCCCGACTCTTCGGGCGTCATCGGCTGCGCCCTCATCAACGACGAGCACCAGATGTTCAGAAAGCGACTCGGAAGCGGCCGTTAGCATGGCCTCATACTGCTGCCGCGGCCAGTGCGCCGCGCTAGCCCGCTGCTTCTCCAGATCCAGTATCTCTGTAATATCTTCGAGATTGGCTCGGCGCATGCGCACGCTAGGAACCGATTCTCTCCAGTATTTCCGCATCCGTGCGGCGGACGTAATTCGCTTCCAGTTGCCCCGGCGTTACCGTTTCGCCAGCTTGAATTTTGCGCCATCCAAGCCTCGCAACCGTTACTGCGGAAGGCGGCGCCAGTAAGGAAACCGGCACGGCCGCCGCGCGCAACACTTCAGCGAGAGCGGAATCCGGAGTCACTACTTCCCACCCCTTCGCTTGCTCAATCAATTCGCTGCGGCTTAGCACTCGCTCTCGCGCGGTCTGCGCTGCGTCAGCTGGAACGATATATTCGCCAACATAGACTTCGCCCCGGCCAGCATCAAGCGCCGCCATTACCTTTGTCGCGCGGACGCTTTCGTCCGTGCCTTTTGCGCCACTCTCGAAGATGCACGCTTCGAGCAAGGAAACGGCGGCGATGGGCTTATTCAGTATTTCCCCCAAAGCCTTTACCGCGGCCAGCCCGATGCGTAAGCCGGTGAATGATCCCGGACCGGAGGCCACAGCCAGTGCACCGATGTCGTACTTTGTATGTTCTCGGCTGAAGAGCAGATCTGCAATCTGAGGAATAAGTTGAGCGGAGAAAGTCCCCCCCGTCAGGGGCATTATTTCGATGATTTCGACGTCGTCGGCAGACTGTTCGCTGGTGCGAGCGAGGGCGATACTGCCGTTTTTCCCCGATGTGTCGATGGCGAGAAGAAGCATGCAGCGGTCTTAAGAATCGAAAGCTTAGGTTGCTCCTGCTTATTACTGACGAGCCGTGAAGACCCTTCCCTACTTGCGTTCATTCTTGCACGAGTTCCATTAGCACCCCGCCCGTGCTCGAGGGATGCACAAACACGTATTTATGCCCTCCCGCGCCAGTTTTGATCTCGTCCGAAACTAGCCGCACGCCGTCTTTCTTCATGCGTTCGACCGCCGCAGCCAAATCCGGAACTCGCAGGCAAACATGGTGCAATCCCTCGCCGCGCTTGGTGATGAACTTGGCAATCGCAGAGTCCTCCGAAGTCGCTTCCAGCAGCTCCAACCGGCTCTCGCCCACCGGGATCATGACCAGCCGCACCCTTTCCTGTTCTACAATTTCTTCGGGCGAGATAGTTAGTCCCAACTCTTCATAAATCGTCTTCGCCGCCGCCAGCGATTTCACCGCAATGCCGAGATGATCGATTCGTGGCATGTTTCAACCATCAACAGTAAACTCTATCCCCCGCCTCTAGCCTGTTTGTCACCTCGAGCCTTGCGGCGTTGCGCAGCCAATAGGAAGAGCGAGGAATTTGCTTTTCGTCACGATCGCGCGCCCGCCGCAATTTCTTCCACGAGAGTATAAGGGTCGCGCTTATGCTCGGCCACCTCCGCCGCCAGACGCGCCAGGTTGCCATTGCCTAATTGCACGCGCGCTTTGTCCAGCAAAGTCTCGCGCAGCATCTCGACTAGCCGCTCCTGCCAGTTCTCGGCGCGCTTATTCAGCGCCAGATTTTCTTTCTTCAAGTATGCTTCGTAATCAGAGATTGCACCTGACAGGTTTTCGATTCCCATGCTTTGGCTGGCAACAGTCTTTATTATCGGCGGAGTCCATCCATCACGCCGCGCCGCCAGCGATTGCAGAGCTCGAATTTCCTTCTCCACGTGCTCCGCGCCCTCGCGGTCGCTCTTGTTGATCACAAAAATGTCGGCAATCTCCATGATGCCGGCCTTGATGGTCTGCACGTCATCCCCCATGCCGGGCACGAGAATCACAACCGTGACATCGGCTAACCGCACAATATCGATCTCGTCTTGACCCACGCCGACCGTCTCAATCATGATGAGGTCGCGTCCGGCGGCATCAAGCACTGTAGCTACGTCTGCCGTAGTCCGTGCCAACCCGCCCAGTGACCCGCGTGTCGCCATGCTGCGAATGTAAATGCCGGGATCGGAAAAGTGCTCCTGCATGCGAATGCGGTCACCCAGGATTGCGCCGCCGGTGTAGGGACTGCTGGGGTCGACAGCAATGATGCCGAGAGTGCGGTGATCTTTGCGAAAGGAGCGCGCCAGTTGATCAACGAGCGTGCTCTTACCCGCTCCCGGAGCGCCAGTGAGACCGAGCACGCGCGCCCGCCCGGTGTGCGGAAACACAGCCTTCAGCAGATCGGACCATCCAGGCGTGCGGTTCTCGACCGTAGAGATGGCTCGCGCGAGTGCGCGAGTATCGCCGGAGCGAAGGGAGTCGATCAAGGACTGAGTCTGGTTTGCCAACAGACCAGTGTAAAGCAGAAGTAGAAGGAAGACATCCGCTCACGATGAGTGCAACACCCCCGCGATTTTCGACGGACGCACCTTACAAGTTGTGTATCTCCGGGACAGCAAAAGGGCCCTGAAAAATGAAGCAATCGACATCCAGGTCTTGTCTGGCGAACATGCGGGGTTTCACAACTCTTTGGATGCTCGCCCAGCCGGGGAATGGCTGGGAGTCCCGGGGGCTAGGTTTCTTGCCCTCGGTCTTTTCGGCCTGAGATATAGATCAGGATGACGCTGCCTCCGAGCGGCGTCCTATTACGGATGACGGGCAATTCGGAAGTTAGCTGACGAAGTACTCAAAACCAATCCGTCACTGTTGCTCTACTCCTTCAGCAACTGTCTGGCGATCACCAACCGCTGAATTTCGCTCGTGCCCTCGCCAATCGTGCACAGCTTCACATCACGGTAAAACTTCTCCGCCGGATAATCCTTGATAAATCCATAACCCCCATGAATCTGCACGCCTTCGTTGGCGCACCTAACGGCGACTTCGCTGGCGTACAGTTTCGCCATCGATGATTCCAAAGTCGTTTTTAGCCCGGCATCTTTCATCGACGCCGCTCGCATGGCAAGCAGCCGCGCGGCATCGATTTCCGTGGCCATGTCGGCCAGCTTCCACTGAATCGCCTGAAAATCGCTGATTGCCTTGCCAAACTGTCGGCGCTCTTTCGAATATTTCAGCGCGGCCTCATAGGCTCCCTGTGCCATCCCCAGCGACAGTGCCGCAATCGAGATGCGGCCGCCATCGAGCACGCGCATCGCGTCGATAAATCCGTCACCCTCTTTGCCAAGCAGATTCTCCGCCGGCACCACGCAATCTTCAAAAATCATTTCCGCTGTATCGCTGGCGCGCAGGCCGAGCTTGTTTTCTTTTTTGCCTGGGCGGAATCCCTTTGTGTCTTTCTCGACGACGAAAGCCGAAAGTCCATGCGTCTGGGCGGCCCGGTCGCTAACCGCGATCACCACCATCACGTCGGCATAGTGGCCATTCGTGCAAAAAGTTTTCGTGCCATTCAACACCCAGCTGTTGCCGCGCCGCTTGGCGGTCATCCGCGCACTTCCCGCGTCGGAGCCCGAGGACGGCTCGGTCAAACCCCATGCGCCGATAAATTCTCCAGTTGCCAGCTTGGTAACGTATTTCTTCTTTTGCGCATCAGTGCCCGCAAGAAAAATGTGATTCGAACAAAGCGATGTGTGCGCGGCAACAATAATTCCCACCGATCCATCCACCCGAGACAGCTCTTCGATAGCAATGACATAATCGACGTACCCCATGCCCGCGCCGGAGTATTCAGTAGGAAAAATCGTACCCAGCAGCCCGAGCTTACCTAGTTCCTTGATCGTCATCAGCGGAAATTCGCCCGCTTCGTCCCACTTCATGAGATTGGGAGCGATCTCGCGCTCGGCGAATTCGCGCACGCTCTTTTTCAGTTGCTGCTGCTCGTCGCTCAGTTGAAAATCCAAGCTTCCTCCCGCGGGGAGTACATCATTTTGATTAAAGCATAGCGTCAGAGGAGCGGGAAGTTACCGAGGGCAGGTTAGAATCAAGCGAACGAAAGCCGCGCCGTCATTGACGATTCCCTCGATGCGTGCGGAGCATCCAACCGACCGGATGGTTTGCATCCGTTGGCATTCGGGCACTGACTCCCAAGCCGCCGGTAACTACTCAATCTGTGATTTATTGGCCATAATGAATCTCTCGAATGCTTCATTCGAAAGCAGCCGCCCCTTCGCCGTGAGGCAGGCAAGATTTCCGCGCTGTGCCATCAGCCCATCAGCAACAAGTTCGCCAACCGCGGCGCGAGCATGACTAATTGCTGCTTCACCAAACGTCTGTGCGAGGTTTCGCAAATCAACCCCTCGCGTCAGGCGCAGTCCAAGGAAGAAGCACTCCTCTAAAGCAGCCTGTTGCGAAACCGGGGATGCGCGCAGACTCGAGGTTCCCTTCATGTAGTCTTCTAACGAGTCCGGCCTGGCGAGTCGGATCGCATCGATCCCCGGTGCCGTTGAAAGCAACATCGAATGCGCATCCAGACCGAATCCCAGGTACGGCTGCCGCTGCCAGTATTTCGAGTTGTGCCGTGACTCACAGCCTTCGCGCGCGAAATTAGAAATCTCATACTGCGCGATCCCGGACACTTCCAACCGCTCGCACGCGGCAAGATAGAAATCCGCCACTGCATGTTCATCAGGAGCAAAGTGCGCATGGTAGCGCGTGCCGCCCGCAATCAACTCACGCCCCAGTCGCGACTCCTCATCCACTTCCAGCATGTAGACGCTTACGTGCGGCACGCCAGCACGGATCGTCTCCGCCAGCGAAAACTCCCAACTCTGGAGCGCTTGGTGCGGCAACCCAGCGATCAGATCGATGTTGATATTGCTGATTCCAGCAGAACGCAGTCGAGCAATGTCATCAAAAACGATTTCGCGATTATGCAGCCGCCCCACAGCGCGAGCTTCCTCGTCCACAAACGACTGTACTCCCAGGCTCACCCGATTCACGCCGCAGCGTAGCAGGCAATCGAGCATCGAAGTAGACAACGTCCCCGGTGCGCACTCCACCGTGATCTCGGCGTCAGCTCTGACATCGAACTGAGAACGTACTGTCGCGAAGATTCGCTCCAGTTGCGCCGGCTCGAGCACCGTCGGTGTCCCGCCGCCCAAATAGATCGAATCCACCATGCTCTCCGTGCGTACCTCCATCTTTGCTGTCGTTTCAAAAGTATTCTGAATTTCCCCACAAAGTTGATTCACATACCCTTCAAAAACCATGCGCGAGATTACATCGGAAGCGAAGTTGCAATAGGTGCACTTCGTGCGGCAAAAAGGCACGGAGATGTATACGCCCATCGGCATCTGAGCTATTATTTCATTTGGGTAACTTCGTTTGAGTGAAACACTGGTAAACAAGGGGCTGTCTCTGGCCCCCAAGCCCTGACCTGCGATTAACGTTTTCCATCCTCAGCCCTGCCCTCGCCATCCATATTGAGGTACCCTGTTAATGGTTCCGCAAACGGGGTTCGGCGGATCTTGACCCACGATGGCTCAGGACGAAGAGATATTAGGGAAAGCGTACGACAGCCGCCTGATGGCGCGCCTCCTCACCTATTTGCGGCCGTACCGCTGGCAGGTGACCATCGCCCTTGTCTCTATCCTTTTTAAATCCTTTGCAGACGTTCTCGGCCCGTATCTCACTAAGGTTGCTATCGATCGTTACCTTGCGCCAAAGGGCGCGCCTCCTACGACCGGTATGTGGGCATGGCTTAGCCCGCACGCGCTCACTGGCATCGCACAAATCGCCGCGATTTATGTTGGCCTACTGGTCTTCAGCTTTTTGCTCGAGTTCCTCCAGACCTATTTCATGCAGTGGACCGGCCAGAAAGTCATGTACGACCTGCGCTGCCAAATCTTCCGCCACTTGCAGCGCCTGCACGTTGCGTTCTTCGACAAGAACCCCGTCGGCCGGCTGGTGACGCGCGTCACAACCGACGTCGACGCGCTCAACGAAATGTTTACCTCGGGTGTGGTTTCTATCTTTGAAGATATTTTTGTCCTCCTGGGCATACTGGGCGTGATGTTGTGCATGAATTGGAAACTCGCGCTCATCACCTTCGCCGTGCTGCCGTTCATTGCCTATTCCACAAAAATCTTCCGCGACCGGGTGCGCGACTCATACCGGCGCATTCGCGTCGCCATCGCCCGTATCAACGCCTATCTGCAGGAGCACGTCAGCGGCATGGTCGTGCTGCAATTGTTCAATCGCGAGCGCAAGGCCTACAAGCGCTTTTCCGAGATTAACCGTGTCCACATGGACGCCTTCAAAGACGCAATCCTGGCGTACGCGATCTACTATCCGGTGATTGAAATTCTTTCCGTCATTGCCATTGCCTGCGTCATCTGGTTCGGCGGGGGCGACATCATCCGCAACATTCGCGTAACCAGCGTCGCAGTCAACTTCAATCCCAAGACGCTGGTGGCGTTTCGTTTAGTGCCCACCGTTGCCACTCTCGGCGTGCTGGTGGCTTTCATTCAATACGCTCTCCGCTTCTTCCGTCCCATCATGGATTTCAGCGAGAAGTACAACATCCTGCAATCCGCCATGGCGGCCAGTGAACGCATTTTCAAGTTAATAGATACGCCAGTTCAGGTGTTTTCGCCGGCCATGACTAGGAGCCCGGAAGGTCCCGGCCGAATCGAATTCGACCACGTCTGGTTTGCCTACCGCGATATAGAAACGGGCGGGGACCATGTAGAAAAGGCCGGCATCGGGCACCCAGCGGGCGATTCGAGCAACACTGATGGCGACGCGAAGTCTTCAACACCCGACTGGATTCTCCGTGACGTGTCCTTCACCATTGAACGCGGTGAAACCATCGCCATCGTCGGCCACACCGGGGCTGGCAAGACAACGCTTATCTCTCTCCTGCTGCGTTTCTACGACGTGCAGAAAGGAGCGGTACGAATCGACGGTGTCGACATCAAAGACATGAACCTGACCGAACTCCGCAGTCGGTTCGGTGTCGTCTTACAGGATCCCTTCCTGTTCAGCGGCACCATCGCCGGCAACATCCGCCTGGGAACCGAGCGCATCCGCGACGAGGAAGTCGAACAGGCCGCCGAGGACGTCAATCTCGCCGACTTCATCCGCACTCTACCTAAGGGATTCGCCGAAGAAGTGCGCGAGCGCGGTTCAACCCTCTCTACCGGCCAGAAGCAGCTAATCTCTTTCGCGCGCGCTCTCGCTCACGACCCGAAGACTCTCATACTCGACGAAGCTACTGCGAGCGTCGATACTGAAACCGAATTCCGCGTGCGCGAAGCCCTCAGCCACATGGTTGAAGGACGTACCTCTCTCATCATCGCCCACCGCCTCTCAACCGTCCAGCGCGCCGACAAGATCATTGTCATGCATAAAGGCCAGCTGCGCGAAATGGGCACTCACCAGCAACTATTGGCCCAGCGCGGCATCTATTTCAAGCTGTATCAACTGCAATATAAGGATCAGGAAACAGATGTGGTGCCGGCGCCTTCGCCTACGAACAGCGGCGGCTTCAAGCAGCCACAAGTCACCGCCAGTGCGGATGATTAATTAAGCGGATGCATCAAGATCATCAAATTGGCTGCTTACGGCAAGGCTCATAACCCGCTTTTCTGATCGGCTGAAAGTCGCCAACCTGCGCTAAAATGACCCATCCATGACCGCCTATGTGCTGCTGCGGATTCTGCTGATCTTACTCCTGGTGGCAGCGAATGCGTTCTTCGCGGCGGCCGAGTTCGCTCTGGTCAGCATTCGCGACACGCGCATTCAGCAGATCATCGCTTCAGGGCGCATCGGCGGTCGCATTGTCCAACGCCTGCACCTGCACCTCGACGAAGTTGTCAATGGAGTCCAGCTCGGCATTACCATGGTCAGCCTCACGCTCGGCTGGATCGGCGAACCGATGGTTGCCAACCTTGTCGGCAGCATGCAATTTCTGCAGAAGGTCCCGCACGCGGCCGTCTACGCCCACGGCATCGCCATCGCCATAGCCTTCAGCCTGATTACTTACCTGCACGTTCTTCTTGGTGAACTTGTTCCCAAAACTCTTGCGTTGCAACGGGCCGAGCAGATCGCCCTCGCCGTCGCCGCCCCCATGGAAGCCTTCCTCGCGGTTACGCGCCCTATCCTCTTCTTTATGCGCCGTTCTGGCGGCATCGTGCTCAAGCTCTTCGGCGCGCGCGAAACCCGCCGCGGCGGCGCCGTCCACTCGCCTGACGAACTCAAGCTGATTGTCACCGCCAGCCGACAACTCGGGCAGATTCCTCAGTCGCAAGAGGAAATGATCCACAACGCCCTCGAACTCGACAACCTTACAGTTCGCGAGGTCATGGTCGCTCGCCCTGATATTTTTTCTTTGCCTTCCGACCTTCCCCTGGATGAAGCCCTCAATCGCGTGGTCGAAGGCCAGCACTCACGCATTCCCGTCTACGATCCGCAGCGCGGCCCAGAACACATCGTCGGTGTTCTCTATTACAAGGAGCTAGTTCGCTGGGTGCGCATGCGCCTGATGAATCTCGGCCAGCCCGTTGCCTCACGCATCGGTCGCACGCAAATTGGCCACATCATGCACGACGTCTTGGTTGTCCCGGAAACCAAACCTCTTTCCGATCTGCTCACGGAATTCAAAGAGCGCCGGCGGCACCTTGCTGTAGTCGTCGATGAATTCGGTTCGACCGCCGGGGTGATTACGGTCGAGGACATTCTTGAGCAGCTTATCGGCAACATTGAGGACGAGTTCGATGTTTCGGCGCCCGAGCCCGAACTCGACGGAGCGGTTCAGGTGCTCGAAGGATCGGTCAACATTCGTGACCTTGAAACCCAGTACGGCGTGCTTCTGCCTCGCGACGCGGGCTTCGAAACCCTTGCCGGATTCGTTCTGGCGCGGCTGCAACGTATTCCTTATCTCGGTGAATCATTCGAATACGAAGGTCGGCGCTATACCGTCGAAGAGATGGAAGGCCATCGCATTGCGCGGGTGAAGATCGAAAAGCTTGATACGCTCGAGACCAGAGCGGAGCATGCGAAACAGCTGGGAGATTGACCTCAGGAACTGGCGGCTGAAAACTGTCCTCCAACGCGTACTCTATACCCTGCCGGTCATCTGGTTAGTGGTCTCGCTCGTCTTTTTGCTCATTCATCTGGTCCCGGGCGATCCCATTCAGCAGATGCTGGGCGAAGGTGCGCTACCCTCCGACATCGTGGCCACGCGACATATCTACGGCCTCGACGAGCCGCTGGGCGAGCAATACATCCATTACTGGAAAGGCGTTCTGCATGGCGACCTCGGCCCGTCGTTCCGTTACAACCAAACCGTATCGCGTTTAGTCGCACAGCGTTATCCTTATACGCTGCAACTTACGCTGGCGTCGTTGTTCGTTGCTATCGTGCTTTCGATTCCTGCCGGAGTTCGCTCCGCGCGGCACCGCAACCGCTGGGACGATCGTCTGCTCTCGGTCATCAGCTTGTTCGGCTTGTCGTTCCCGAACTTTGCGCTGGGGCCAATTCTCATTCTGTTGTTCGCGATCAAGCTGGGATGGCTTCCGGTATCTGGCGCGGGCTCGTTCGCTAATCTTATCCTCCCCGCGATCACCATGGGCAGCGCCCTGGCCGCGATTCTCACTCGCATGGTGCGCACCTCGATGCTTGAAGAACTGAGCCAGGACTACATCCGGACCGCTCGCGCGAAGGGTTTGCCCGAACGCACGGTCGTCTATCGTCACGCTCTGCGCAACGCCATGATTCCAATTCTGACCGTCCTTGGCCTGCAATTCGGAGCGCTGCTGGCTGGCGCCATCGTGACCGAAACAATTTTTTCCTGGCCCGGCATCGGGAGATTGACGATCCAGGCTATCTCGAATCGTGATTACTATCTGGTGCAAGGCTGCATCCTCGCCATCGGTTTGACCTATGTAGCGGTGAATTTTCTGACGGACGTGCTTTACTCTGTGGTCAATCCAAGAATTAGACAGTAGCTGATGGTTGATGCTCGATCAGCTCTTGCTCATCGCTCCGTTTGTTCCCCTACTATACTGGCTTCATGCTTCGTCAGCTCACGAGCCACTCGGTGGAGGAGACCATCGCCTTCGGGCGCACGCTCATCGAGTTGCTGGCGCCGCCGAGATTAGTCTTGTTGCACGGGGAACTTGGAGCAGGGAAGACCACCCTCGTGAAAGGGATTGCGGCCGCCTTCGGTGCTGCCAAAGAAGATCAAGTCACCAGCCCCACCTTCACCCTCGTCCACGAATATCGAGGGCCGCAAGCAAATCTTTACCACGTCGATTTGTACCGCATCGATACGCAACGTGAACTCGATACACTGGCACTCGATGATCTCCGTTCCGAAAGTAGTGTTCTTCTGATTGAGTGGGGCGACAAGTTTTCCCGCTTCGTACGCGAACGCGACATCGAAATCTCCTTCGAACGAACGGGAGAGAATGATCGAAGAATTACGGTAACCGAATAGGCAATAAACAGATTAAGGGAAAATTGCGGAGCGTATGCACGGGGCACGATGGAGCAGGCAATAGTCGAGTTTTTTCAAGACGACGAGAACCATTGGGTAGCGAAGCTGGCTTGCGGCCATACCCAGCACACGCGGCACGATCCGCCATGGCAGAATCGGCTCTGGGTTGTGACCAGCGAAGGCCGTGCTACCAGGATCGGCACTACGCTGAATTGTAAGAAGTGCGATGAAGAAGCTGGTTCCCGGCAAGATCTGCGTTCGACTAGTTAGTTGAGTTCTAGAAAATAAGTGAAGGACATCAGACCGTGAAATGCTTTCCCATTCTAATTCTTATTACTTGTTTCACTTTGTCACTGGCTGCCCAAAAGCCTGATTGGTGCAAGAAGCTGCCGCGTCCTGCCTACGCCAAGCTTGAGCGGGTTCCTATTGCGAATAACTGGTTTGAAGTGTACAAAATTCGTCCCGGAGTATTCGCAATCTACGAGCCGCATCAATTCGAAGAGGTCATTTCATATTTGATCGCAGGCAGCAATCGAGCGCTGCTGGTCGACACTGGCATGGGCATCGGAAATATTAAAGAGGTGGTTGAAAAGTTGACCACACTTCCGGTGAGCGTGCTCAATTCACATACGCACAATGACCACGTGGGCGACAATTGGCGCTTTAACGATATCTACGGCATGGATACGGCCTTTACTCGTGCCAATGCTCGCGGATCGAAAACCGACGCGCAAGCCGAGCTTGCTCCCGGAGAAATTTGCGGAAGTTTGCCCAAAGGATTCGATTCAAAAGCATACTCAACCAAACCGTTTCGCATCACGCATTGGCTCAATGGCGGCGACAAAATTAATCTTGGCGGGCGTACTCTGGAGGTGATCGCTACGCCCGGTCACACGCCGGATGCCATTGCTCTTTTCGATGCGCAGAATCGCTTGCTGTTCACGGGAGATTCGTTTTATCTTGGCCCTATCTATTTGTACCGCCCAGAAACGGATTTGGACGCCTACGTCTCCTCGATGCAGAAGCTGGCCGCGCTGGCGCCGCACCCGGAATTATTGCTGCCATCGCACAATGTGCCGGTGGCGGATCCCGCTTATCTTCCCAGAGTAGTTACTGCCATCCAGGAGGTTCGGCAGGGCGAAATAAAGCCCATAGTCACCGATGGCAAACATGAATATGTGTTCAAAGATTTCTCCTTTTTGATGCGCTAAGAAAACTTTGTTGCTTCTCGGTCTGTCGCGCGTGCAGTTCAATCGCTCCAAGCCCCCGATTCAGCGAACTCCTCGGTACTTCTGAACCGAGATGCCAACCCCGGCGCGTTGTTCGTCGAGAATCGTATGTTGATCGCTCTTCAAATACTTATCAAAGAATGCCATCACGTACTCCTCGAGAGGTTCCAGTGCGCTGACGCCTTTTTCAAAGTCTCCTTTGTCCGTGGCTTCCAACATCCGCCAATCGGTAAAACTATTGTGATCGAGTCCGGAGCGGGTGATGGTTACATGGTAGCTGCCACTTAAGGATGAGCGTAAGTCTCGCTCGCACTTGGCCAAGCGCTTCTCGTGTTCCTTCTCCCATTCTTCCCGGGTGATTTGGTACCGTACAAGCGCGTCGTCGCCCGGCGGTGGCAGAGGCGTGGTCTCAAGCCACATAAAAGGCTGCCGTATTGAAATCGCTCCTTGATAGGAAAAAATGGGTCCTTCGGGACCAGCCCCATCTCCGTTCAGGCAGGCTTCAATCCGCTCATCAAGCTGGCATGCCCGCACTGCGGCTCGCCCGCCAATTGAATGTCCCCATGCTCCCAGGTTGGCGAAATCGGTCTCCCCAACAAATGGCGCGACCTTGCGCTTGGCCTCCACGTTGAGCTGATCGATAACGAAAAGCACGTCCGCCGCCAACCGTTCCAGGTGCGGCGCCTCCTGTGCGTGCTGCCGCTGCAAAAAATCCTTCCGGCTTTCACCCGGCAGGATTTTCCTGTTTTCTGACGCCTCGGGCACCGAGCGGATGACACGCCCATCAGGAAATCCGACCGCCGGGCTCTCGTACGTCGGTTCAATGGATGCCACCACATATCCTCTGCTAACAACTTCCTGAAGCAGCGTCGTATAACTGCTCACCGGTACTCCCAGACCCGGCGAAAAGATGAGAAGCGGGAACCGCTCACCTCCCGTTAGAACCGGTCCTTGCTCATGTGTGTCGGTCACAACCTTTTTTGCGAAGATCTTCCGCCATGAGCTTCCCCAGCCGTCCTGCAGTTCGTCGTTCGCCAGCTTCGCAGCAATTTTGCCGGCATTGGGCACATAGTCCGCCACGCTGCCGCCGCTCAGATTGCGTCGAGTCGGGTACCAAACATAAACCATCATTTCACGATGTGCGCCGGAAACTTTTGAGAATGTGTCCGCACGAGTGGCGTCGACCCAGTCGTAAGCAATTCGCGCCACGCCGTACTTTCCTGAAGGGTGAGGAAGGTGAATCGTCTCGGGCTTCGCCTTCTGAGCGGCGGCATTGGAAACCACGAGGGCGAGCGCGACGACAAGGGAAACAGGCACCCGCCTTCTGGGATCCACGGGCCTATCTCTGAGTATTCTCATTGCTGCTACCATTCTCTCGGAACCTCCATCATGCTTGAACTCACTACCCCGGTGCAGTATGTCAAGGGCGTCGGTCCCAAGCTAGCGGAGATTCTTGCCGCCAAGGGCATCGTCACCGTCGGAGATCTGCTGCATTATCTGCCCTTTCGCTATGAAGACCGGCTCAATCCGCGCGCCATCGCCGAATTGCGAGCCGGAGAGATGGCCACAATCATCGCTGAAGTACGCAACTCAGGACTATTCCGCACGCGCCGCATGCCCATCTTCCAACTGACCGTCGGCCAGGGACGTGCCCGCCTGCGCTGCCTTTGGTTTAACGCCACTTACCTGCAAGACAAATTCAAGCCCGGGCAGTTGATCGCAGTCTACGGCAAGGCCGAGCGGGATTCGCGCAATGGAGAACTTCAGATCATTCAGCCGCAATATGAAGTGCTTGGGGACTCGGCCGCCGGCGAGGCTCCGGCCGCTTCCTCGCTCGAAGTTGGACGCATCGTTCCCATTTACGAATCGGCCGGCGCGGGCCGTGTGACCTCGCGTTGGTTTCGCCGCGTCATCCGTACCGCACTAGAAACTCTCACTCCCGACCTGCCCGAAACTATTCCCGCCGTGGTGCGCCAGCGCCTGGCGCTGATTTCTCTACGCGAGGCTTTGTGGAAGGTTCACTGGCCCGAGGCCGGAGAGAGCTTTGAGGATTTGCAATCGTCGCGTACTCCCGCTCACACGCGCCTGATCTTCGAGGAATTGTTCTTCATTGAAGTCGGTCTTGAACTCAGGAAGCGGCAGCAGAAGGCCGAAACCGGAATTGCATTCCAGCTCGACGATCGGGTGCGCGAAGCTATCAAGAAGATTCTTCCCTTTCACCCCACGGCCGCCCAGAAGAAAGTTTTGAAAGAAATCGCTGAAGACATGCAGAAGCCGCATCCCATGCGGCGTTTGCTGCAGGGAGATGTAGGCTCTGGCAAAACTATCGTCAGCTTTCAGGCAGCCATCATCGCCATCGAGAACGGGTACCAGGTAGCGCTGATGGCACCCACTGAAATCCTGGCGCAGCAGCACTATTTTTCGGCGCGCCGAATCCTGGAAAACGCCGGATACCGCATCGTGCTTCTCACCGGCTCGCTCGACTCCGACCGCAAACGCGAAACCCGACGGCATATCGCGCAAGGCAACGCGCAACTTGTTATCGGCACGCACGCTCTGCTAGAAGAAAAAGTCGAGTTTGCAAAACCCGGCCTGGTCATCGTCGACGAGCAACACCGCTTCGGCGTGTTGCAGCGATTAAAGCTGATGAAGAAATCCGTTGAAAGAACCGAGGATAGCCGAGCTTCGCTCGGCCGGACGGACCAGGGCGGACGTCCCCACGTTGCTGCTGTCGAGCCTGATGTCCTCGTCATGACCGCCACGCCGATCCCCCGTACGCTCGCGCTCACTCTCTATGGCGATCTCGATCTCAGCGTTCTCGACGAACTCCCTCCCGGCCGCACTCCTATCGTCACGCGCCGCATTAGTGATGACCGATCGCCGGAAGTCTGGGACTTCGTTCGCAAGCAAGTTGCAAAAGGACACCAGGTGTATTTTGTTTACCCCGTTATCGCCGAGCAGGAAGAATCCGAGCTGAAGGCCGCCATCAAGATGTACCGCGAGTTGAGCAGGGAGGTGTTCCCCGATTTGAAAGTCGGCCTCTTGCATGGCCGCCTTGATGCAGAGTTGAAAGATCAAGTCATGCGCATCTTCCAGAAAGGAGAGCTGCAGATTCTGGTCGCGACTACAGTCATCGAAGTCGGCGTTGACGTTCCCAACGCAACTGTGCTGGTCATCGAGCATGCCGAGCGCTTCGGCCTGGCTCAGCTTCATCAGTTGCGCGGACGAATCGGCCGTGGCGCGGCTAAGTCTTATTGCATATTAATGACCGGCGGCAAAATTACCGAAGAAGGCGAACGCCGTCTCGACACCATGGTGCGCACCAGCGACGGCTTCCAGATCGCTGAGCTTGATCTTGAACTGCGCGGTCCCGGCGAATTCTTCGGCACTCGCCAGGCAGGTATGCCCAGCTTCCAGGTGGCGAATCTGATTCGCGATCGCCAACTGCTTGAACTTGCCAGGCGCGAAGCGGCAGCGGTTCTGGCCGGGCCGAACGACGAAGTTTCGCAGATCGAAATAAGTCGTGCTTTGGCCGCACTGCGCATGAGATGGCAGCAAACCTATGGATTGGTAGAGGTCGGATAAGGCAGCGGCACCACGACAGGCATTCCTGATGGTTGATTGATAATGGATCAGTGGTCGTTGTGCAGTCGGGCGCTTTTGCGGGCCCAAGTCAGTCGTCGAAAATCAGCAATGCTATGACGCTCTCAGTAGCTATCGTGGCGATGGACGAAGAGGCCAACATCGGCCGAACGTTGGCCAGCGTGCATTGGGCCGATGAAATCGTGTTGGTCGACTCCGGCTCGAGAGACCGGACATGTGAGATCGCGCGAGAATATGGCGCGCGCGTCGTTGTCGAATCTTGGCGTGGCTACGTGGCTCAAAAGCAATACGCGATCGACCTCTGCAAAATGGACTGGATTCTCCTACTCGACGCCGACGAGGAAGTAAGTCCCGGGCTGGGCGAAGAAATTCGAGCTGCCATCGCCGATCCGAACGCTGCACGCGGCTACAGACTCCCGCGCAAGAATCTATTTCTCGGGCGCTGGATTCGCCACGGGGGATTCTACCCCGATCCCAAGTTGCGCCTTTTTCGCCGTGGCCAGGGATTCGTGGCCGGGCATGATCCTCATGACCGTTGCGAACTGAAACCCGAAGTTCCGCAACACACCAGGCAATTCAAGGACGCACTCATTCACTACACCTACCCGAATCTCACGCTCTATCTCGCGCATATGAACCGCTATTCATCGCTCGGAGCACAGCTTGCGGTTGCCAAAGGGCATCGCAGCTTCAGCTTCAGCAATATCGTCTTGCGCCCGTTGGCAACTTTTGTTTACAACTATTTCTTGCGCCTCGGATTTCTCGACGGCCGTGAAGGTCTGTTGCTGCACCTCTACCACGCCGAATATGTCTCATGGAAATACGCCAAGGCGTGGGAATCGTCGCGCAATCAGCCGCATTGACGCGAAACGGACTTACCGATCGGGCACACCCGCGAACCGACCAGTCGTTTTGCACCGAAATTTACCGGCTTGCTCATCCTCAATTGCTTCCCTATCATCGATACAGGATACTGGGGAACGCATGGAAAACAAGGCATCGAAGCCGCAAGTCGCGGAGCCCATCGCTGACGTTTTCGAAAACCGGCGCCCGTCGGAAGCTGAGAAGAAGTGGGCAGAGAAAACGCTGGCTCCCACGCTCGAAAAGAATCCCGAACGCCCGATCGGTGCGCCCACTGGAGTCAATGTCAACGACCTAGGCCATGCTTGCTTTACCACGATTTCCGGCGTCCCCATTCGCCGCCTCTACACGCGGGCCGATCTGCCTGAGGATTGGAGTGAAGAAAAATATCTGGCTTATCCCGGCCAGCCTCCCTATACGCGGGGCATTCACGCCACCGGCTATCGCGGCAAGCTGTATACCATGCGCCAATTCTCGGGTTTCGCTTCGCCCGAGGAAACGAACCGCCGCTATAAGTATCTGCTGGAACACGGCGGCGGAGGCCTTTCTGTTGCCTTCGATCTGCCCACGCTGATGGGCTACGATTCCGATCACGCGGCCAGCGAAGGTGAAGTTGGCAAATGTGGCGTCGCCATCGATTCGCTCCAGGACATGGAAATCTTGTTCAGCGGCATTGATCTGGAAAAGACCACAGTATCGATGACCATCAACTCGCCCGCCTCTGTGTTGTGGGCCATGTATCTTGTCGTTGCCGAAAAACAGGGCGCCGATTGGAAAAAAATCTCAGGCACCATCCAGAACGACATTCTCAAGGAATACATCGCGCAGAAGGAATACATTTACCCTCCAGCGCCTTCGATGCGTCTGGTAATCGATACATTCGAGTTCGGCTCCAAGTTCACCCCACGCTTCAATACCATCTCCATCAGCGGCTATCACATTCGGGAAGCTGGTTCGACTGCGCTCCAGGAATTGGCATTTACGTTGTACGACGGCGTGGAATACGTCGAGTGGGCGCGTCGCCGCGGGCTAGAGGTTGACGAATTCGGCCCGCGGCTGAGTTTCTTCTTCAATGCGCACAATGACTTCTTCGAAGAAATCGCCAAATACCGCGCGGCGCGCAAGATATGGAGCCGCGTCATGAAAGATCGCTTCGGCGCGAAGAATCAGCGCACCTGGCTGATGCGTTTCCACACCCAGACTGCTGGCGTGTCTTTGCCGGCGCAGCAACCGATGAACAACATCGCGCGCGTTGCTTTGCAGGCATTGGCGGCAGTTCTTGGCGGCACGCAGTCCCTGCATTGCGATTCCTACGACGAGGCGCTTGCGTTGCCCACAGAAGAAGCTGCGCGCATCGCATTGCGCACCCAACAGATTATCGCGTACGAATCAGGAGTCACGCAGACCGTCGATCCTCTCGGTGGCTCTTATTTCCTTGAAAATCTGACGCTGCAAATGGAAAAAAATGCATTCGACTACTTCGCCAAGCTGGATGCCATGGGCGGCATGGTCAAAGCCATCGAGCGCGGCTATCCGCAGAAGGAAATCGCCGAATCTGCGTATCAATATCAGCGGGCTGTCGAAGCTGGAGAGAAGATTATTGTGGGCGTGAATGATTTCACCATCGAGGAAGAGCCTCCCCAGATTCTCTACATCGACGAGAGCGTAGCCCGTCAGCAGTCGGCCAAACTGAAAGCGCTGCGCGGGCAAAGATCAAACGACGAAGTACGGCGCACCCTCGATGCCCTGAAGAAAGCCGCGGCGCAAGAACCACGCGGCGGCACAAACGGGAATATTTCGCCGGTCAATACTATGCCCTACCTCGTAGACGCGGTCCGCGCCTATGCCACAGTCGGCGAAATCTGTGAAGCACTGCGCGAAATCTACGGAACCTACACGGAGACGAGCATCACATAGACGGTTGCTCGTGGCTTTTCTCAAGCCTTGGATTCTCTGAAAACGCCCAGGTTCGAAAGCAGATGGAATTTTTCGTCTCGGTCTTGTGATAGATATGAAAGATGCGCAAAGCTCTCGTGCACCTCAAAAAGTCCGATCCCATTCTGCGCTCCATTATCGAGCGCGTCGGACCTTTTCGCATGCAATACGGTCCTCCGGAGTTCCACAGCCTCGCCGAGGCCATCGTCTACCAGCAGCTTAACGGCAAGGCCGCCGAAACTATTTTCAATCGTTTCGCCGCCTTGGCGGGGTATCCTCTGACACCCGAGGGCATCCTCAAGCTTAGCGACGAACAAATGCGCGGAGTCGGGCTGTCAAAACAAAAATCGTCATATCTCAGGGATCTGGCGGCAAAAACCGCTGGCGGCCTGCTTGACTTTAGCCAGCTCCACGAATTGCCCGACGAAGAGGTAATCGAGCGGCTCACGCAAGTCAAAGGCATCGGCCTCTGGACTGCACAGATGTTCCTGATGTTCTCACTCAAACGGGCCAACGTTCTGCCGACCGGCGACTTCGGAGTGCGCATGGCGATTTACAAACATTATCTCGATGTACAGCGCGCGAAAGCAGGCAAGAATCTCGCGCTTCCAAAAAAAAACCGCAAGCGAAAAATCAAGCTGCCCACTCCTGCACAGATGGAGAAAATCGCGACTGCTTGGGCGCCGTATCGCAGTGTGGCTTGCTGGTATTTATGGAAGAGCCTGGATGCCACTCTGGTCTCAGAATCATCAAGCCTGAAACGCAAAACCTAGAGTCTCCAACTTGCCCCCAGCGCAACTCATTTGTGCTTAAATAGATACGATGACAGATCTAAAGATCCGCGTACTGGTGGCGAAGCCCGGCCTTGACGGCCACGATCGCGGCGCCAAGGTCATCGCCCGCGCTTTGCGTGATGCAGGCATGGAAGTGATCTATACGGGCCTGCGCCAGACGCCGGAAATGATTGTCAGCGCGGCCCTCCAGGAAGATGTGCAGGTCATCGGCCTCTCCATTCTTTCCGGCGCCCATAACGCCATCGTGCCCCGTGTCATGGATCTTCTACACCAGAACAAAATGTATGACGTTCTCGTGCTCGTCGGCGGCATCATACCCGATCAGGATATCGATTCCCTGAAAAAATGCGGCGTAGCGGCCATTTTCCAGCCCGGGACAGCCATGAACGACATTGTTACGTTTATTCGCTCCAACGTGAAGAGCGCCGGTGTCCCCGCCGCATTCAAGTAAAGAAGATCGCTCCCTATCCTTTTACGAACGGGTCGTCCAGTGCCGGGCTTTGCGGTGTAAACAATTCCGCTCCATTCTCCGTGATGTGCATGTCATCTTCGAGCCGAACTCCAAATTCTCCGCGAATGTAAATACCCGGCTCATTGCTGGTGGTGATATTCGGCAGAAGTCTGGTGGGGTTGCCGCGTACGAGGTAAGGCCACTCGTGTCCGTCCATACCCAAGCCATGACCGAGACGGTGAGTAAAGTACTTGTAGTCGGGACCATACCCTGCATCGATGATTACTTTCCGGGCAGCGGCATCGACCGCCCCGCATTCCATACCAGGCCGCGCTGCCGCTAATGCCGCCGCCTGTGCCCGGTGTACGATGTCGAATACTTTTTTCATTTTGTCACCGGCCATCCCCGAGAGAATTCTGCCGAGAACAAAGGTGCGCGTAATGTCCGATTGATATCCCTCTACAGTGCAGCCATCGTCGATCATGATGATCGAACCCTCGCGAATCACTTGTGGCATTGCCGAGCCATGAGGCAGCGCGGTGTATTCGTCTACCTGCACACTGGCTTCCCCCGGAAAGCCGAGCTGCCCGTAAGCTGCGGTAATCAAATCGGACACCTGCCTCTGCGTCATGCCTTCGCGCAAAGCTTCGTACACCGCCTCGTACGCCGAAAGCGTCACCTGCGCGGCCAGCCGCATCAGGGCAATCTCATGGCCGCTCTTAATCATCCGGCATCCGGCCGTGACAGCGGTTGCGCTCTTAAAGGTGGCTTGTGGAGCGGCTTTGGCGATTCCGTCGCAAAAGACAAAGCGAATTGTCTCCTCCATTCCAATGCGGCCAGTGGCGAGGCCGCGATCTTTAAGTTCGCTCGCCAGCAACTGATAAGGGCTTTCGTCTTCCTGCCAGGTGCGGATTTCTCCTTTTCCTCCCTCGGGAACGTTGGCCATCTGCTCACGTGCCCGGCCTTCTTCGAACGCTGGGCAAACATAAAGTCCCGCGCCTTTCGCCGGCAGCACCAGCGCAAACATGCGCTCGCCCCCCCACCAGCGGATGCCCGTGAAATAGCGCAGCGACGTACCTTCCATAAGGATGATGGCATCGAGCGAGTTTTCGCTCATCAACTTGCGGGCGCGCTCCAGTCGCTCCTGCCGTTCTTCCTTCGTGATGGGCGCGGCTTCCGCCTTGCGCGACTTCAAAACTGCAATCGACGCGGGAAGGGGAGAGTCGCCACGTTCCTCCGGCAAACTCGCTGCTAACAAACACCTTGATGCCGAGGCAATTACCAGTGTGGCTCCGGTTTTCATCAGACCCCGTCGTGAGATCACGAAACCCTCCCATGCAAATGTAAGTCCATCAATGAGAGATAATTGTCGCACGGACGCCAGTTTCCAATGCGCAGGTTGCGGCGAGTGGAACTCGACTAGTCTGCCAGAGACCCGCAAAGGCAGGTCGAAAATTTCCAAGTCTGCTGCCGGCCGAATGTTTTCGAGTTTGCAGTGCGATTCAGGAATTGGAAGAGTATCAAATCGATGCGACGCTGGAGTAAATTCGCGTTACAGTCAATTGCTCAAGATCGGGCCTAGGAGGAGAGGCGATGGCAACTTATGCAAGCAGCGGCCGTATGGTCGCTCACAACATGGTCACTACCCAATTTGAAATCGACGGATTCCGCGTGACCCGCACTCTGGGCGTGGTACGCGGCATCGTGGTGCGCTCGCGCTCCATTTTCGGCACCATTGGCGCCGGCTTGCAGACACTCGTCGGCGGAAACATAACCCTGCTGACCAATCTCTGCGAAAAAACCCGCCAGGAAGCGTTCGACCTCATGCTGCAACACGCGGCTGAAATCGGCGGAAACGCGGTCGTCGGTGCCCGCTACGACGCAACCGAGATCATGCAAGGGGTCACAGAAGTGCTGGCCTATGGGACAGCTGTCTACGTCGAGCCGGTGAAGTAGTTCGTCGGATATGGGCCGCCAGCGAGATACCTGACGCGCCGGACAAAAGTCCCGCCGCGAAGCAGACGCCGGGCAGCCCCAGAGCCGCGGCACGGCTTTGTCCTCTCGCGTGCTCGCCTGTGATTGTGATCTACGTGCGCTAGTCCTTATACAGCCAGCCTGCCACCAGCGCCGCGAACATCGCGCCGAACCACATCTCCACCATCCAGCCGAAAGGCATGGCACGACCGCCCGCGAACCATGTCGCCATGGCGAAGTTTCCCGGAAACCCGGCGAAAAACCCCGCTAGAAAACCCACCTTCAATGCCGTTCCCGGCCCGGGCCCCAGCCCCGCCCGTGACCACGCATACAGATGCGAAACAGCAATCGCCAGAATAAACACCAGCACGACCCACTGGCCCACAAAGTAGGGATAACGCGGAGTTTTCAAAAACAATCCCGCATTCTGAGCGGCGGCGTAACGCGCCGGCGTGACCACGTATTGGTTCGCGATAAAGCTCCACACGTTCCAAACCACTCCCCCGGCCAAACCGCCCAACCAGATTCTGCCTCTGTTCAGTTGCATAGCGCCCCTCCGGGTGATCGCTCAACAAAACGGAGCAGTGTACACCCAATGCTGGAAAAGAGAAGAGGAATTTACGGAGCGGGACCTCTGACCGCGTTTGGATCCAGGCCAAGCAGAGAGAAGGAGCTCAGGTCCGCCGGTCGCATTCCTGCCGCGCACTGAGAGCCGCGGGGTCTATTGCAAGTGAGCCTGCGACAAAAGCTCTCGAAATTGCGGGTCCTGCCGCAGATTGGCCCACAGCGGATCCACCTTGATGTAAAGAAGCGCATCCGGGTTCAATTTCGCACAGTCCGTGAGCTGACGCAGCGCTACAGAATCTCTGCCCAATAGCACATTCGCTTGTGGGGAATCGCAATTCCCGCGCGAGTCATGTTCAACCCGGCCAATCCACTGCGGATCAGCCATTGCCTTTAGCACTGCATGGTAGCCGCCCTGTGTGTACAACTGTTGCATTGCCCGGCCCATGCTGGTGTCACCCGCGAGGTTGGAATTCTGCACGCTTTCCTTCACCCACAAATCGTATTGCCCGGTTTCGCGGTAGTATTGCGACAAGTAAAAGTGAACCGGCATGAAATTAGGGTTCGTCGCCAGCACTTTCTTATATTGTTCGAGCGCTGCATCGTACCTGTGGGCGAGAAAATATGCATAACCCATGTCTGTCCGGATGATGAGCGACAGGGGGTCCAGATCCTGCGCCCGTCGCAACTCCGCAATTGCCTCCTCGTGGTGCCCCTCGGGTCCGAGCAGCAAATTGCCATACCAATGGTGAGCTTGCGCAGAATTCGGATTCAGTTCAATCGCCCGTCGAAATTCTTGTTCCGCGCCCCGCCAATCCCAATCGTGAAGAACCTTCGCCGCGGCCAGCGAAGTATGGGCCTCGGCAAGGGTGGAGTCCAATCGCAGCGCTTTCTGCGCCGCGGCCTTGGCCTCGCCGGTTCCGTCATAGCCCTCTCCGTAAAGCGCTATCAAGGTGTAGGAGTCGGCCAGGCCGGAGTAAGCCAGGGCAAAGTTTGGATCTTTCTCAATCGCTTGGTTAAAGTAGCCTGCGGCCGTTCGCAGCCCTTCCATGTTCCGTTGATTCAATGCGTACCGCCCCCGCAAATAGAGCTCCAATACCTCCGGATTTACGCTTTTCTCCCGGTGCAGACGTCCGCTTTCTGCCGGCGAAAGGTTCAATTTGACCTGATTAGTGATCGCCTCGGCGACTTGCGCCTGGAGCGACAGCACATCCTCCAGATCGCCTTCATAGGCCTTCGCCCACAGGTGACGATCGGTCGACGTGCGAATCAATTGCGCCGTGATTCTCACTTGCTCCCCTGACCGCAATACCGACCCCTCGACCACAGCATCGACTCCAAGGTCTCGTCCGATCTGCGGCAGCGGCGTACGCTTTTCCTTGTACTGCATGATCGAGGTCTTCGAGACTACCTTGAGCCCCGGAATCTGTGCCAGATCCGTGATCAGCTCATCGGTCATGCCGTCCACAAAATATTCCTGATTCCGATCGTTGGAGAGATTCTGAAGCGGCAGAACAGCAATGGAGCGGATGGGCCCGGAAAACTCCTCCCCGAACAGCCTTTGCTTCCATCCCATGCCTTGCAGCATCGATATGGCGATTAGCACTGCCAACGCGGCAATCAGCGCCTGCATCCAGGCAGGCCATAATGCCGCCTTCTGCCGCCGGCTTTCAATCGGAGGATTGGCGCTCTCTTTCCCGGCGGTTGCTCCAGGTAAGGCCTTCGCGACCTCGTTTCGAACGGCCGGCGTATTTCCTAGGGCCGGGTCCAGATCTACCCTCTTCGATAAAGCTCCGATCGTCCCCGCGCCATTGTGGGAATCCCCATTGCGTGGAGCGGCGTCTATTTTCTTCACCTCAGCCACAAACCGATAGCCCCGCTTCGGGACAGTTTCGATATATCGGATTCCGCCGTCGCCATCGCGCAGAGTCTTGCGTAACAAGTAAATAACCTGGGTAAGATTGTTCTCCTCCACTACCGTTTCGCCCCACACGGCCCGCATCAGGGCTTCCTTTTCCAGCAGCCGGCCTTCGTTTCCCACCAAGGCCAGTAGAGTGTCAAAAGCCCGTGGAGGCAAATCCATCCGGGTGCCTCCCTGGAGCAATAAGCACTCTGTTGCGTCCAAAACGAATGGTCCGAACCCGAACGACCCGTGATCTTCCCTGTTCATTGGTGACCCGATAAAAACTTGAGAAAAAAATGAGGCTTGGTTAAAGACTTCCCGGCAGGCCGCCCGTCATTATGTGAGGCGCACGACGCAGCGGGGTGCTGAGGAGTCGTTTCGTCAAGAGTTTAGCCGACCCGCTTTCCGGGCGGCTAGACCACGAACGTGGTGGTTGGGGGACCACTTTTCTCCGACACATCCAAGGCTGCTTCAGATTGTTTCGCAACTGCCACACTCCATTGGTTACCGCTTTTTATCGCGCCGAAGGCCTGCGGCGCGACGGTAAGCCCGGTCGCAAGGGGAGGATTCATAGCTTTCCAGCTTAGTTTCTGTGGGTTACGGGGGAGAGGGCAACTGTCTCGGGTCCACAGGAAACTCTGGCTGGAGAGCTGCGAATCCTCCCCGTGCGCACTATCCGTCCATTCAGGATGTTGATTCCCAACTGGCGCATTCGTAACCTCGCTGGCCGGTCGAACTCATGAGGATTGGCGACCATCCAATGCCGCAATCTCGCGCAGGTCAACCCGTGCCGAAAGAGAAATTCTCATTGCCTGTAATCACTATCAGTTGGCTAGCTGTCGACAATTCCTTCAGCCTGCGCCGCAAGTACACACATTCCCGAGTCACGCGGTTGATCCCGTCTGCCGACTCAAGCCGCAGTGGAAACCATGTTGGTGGATGTTAAGGGAGTAGTACGGAGTGTCCATCAAGATCTTAGCTTCGCGACTCGAAATAGGCGCTCAGCCGAGGCAAACCGGCCGCTTGCGAATATCTACCTCCCCGAGTCCACCCTCAGATTATTGTCGATGGAAAAGATACCCGGAACGCCATTTGCCCGAATACCCACAAGATTCTTGTCCGCCTCGCTATCAACTACACCTTCCAGCGCCACGTGCCCGTTCTTCACAATGATTCGGATCGGTTTCTGCACGCCCAGGGCATACTTTTGCAGCGGCGGATACCCATAGATGGCACGGAACAACTGCCGGCGCAAGTTTGAATCCATCGACGAGGGCGGCAGCGCCTCAATTTGGTTATCGACGTGTTCGACACCCTCGATGTGTTTCACCGCAGCTTCCGCGTCCGACTTTAGGGTCGGCCGCACGACTTGCCCGAACAGAGTAACGTTGCGGCCCTCCACTTTGTACGAGATATTGTCGAACACCCCGAAGTACGGCAGCATGAGCAACTCATGCCGCACCGCCTTTATGATGCGTTCCTGTTCCCGCGCCGAAATTTCGCCACGTTCCTGGGCCAGGCTATGGACCGCCAGCGTAAAGCCCACGATGGCCACAACCAGCAGCTTGCGTGGCATAGCAATGTCTCCCGGTTAGCAACCTGGCGAGCCATGACAGTGTACTCCTAACCAGTCGCGCTAGTCGCACCAGCGGCTTAGTAACTGTGATTGATCTGGACTGGTCACACCGCGTCGGTAGGAATACCGTGGGAGACGTTGAAGGCCGAACTGCTTCTGAACTGCGACGACGGGATTGTTGATCCACACTCCGTAGCAGTTGAGAAAAAAGTAAGAAAAGTCGCCAAGTTCCCACACAAACCGGGTGCAGCGGGCGGGCGGGGGAGGGCTGGTTCCCGCCGGCTGCACGCTCGGTCTGCTGCTTCAAGCCGAGAGGTTGATGTTGTTCGCGTTCGTGGTGTTGGTCGAGTTGGAATTGCCCAGCAGATTAAGCACGACTTCCTCGTTAGTATTCGCCGCAAGGTTCAAGGTTACCTGCGGTTGCGAGTTTGATCCCTGGCTGCCCACTCCAACGGTGAGCTGCTCGCCGCCGCCGCTGGTCGGGTTGAGGTTGATCGTGATCTCTTCTGGATTCGCGCCTGTGCCTGTGCTGCTGAGGTTGAGCACAATCTCCGGGCCGGTATTCGTGCTCGATTGTGAACTCTGCTGATTCACGGCGGAGTTTTGCAGCGTTGCGAAGGCCTGTTGTGCGCCCGCCAGATCGCCATTTTGGAGCGCTTGGCCGATGGCATTGAAATCCTGCTCGCGCTGCGAATTCAGGAAAGGGTTGCCATTGGCTGATGGCCCGCTTTGGCCGAGCGTGACGATGTTGTTGAAAGCGGTCTGCGCCCCCGACAAATTGCCTTGTGCGAGCGCCTGCCCCAGCTGCTGTAGGTCGGTTTGCCGGGTCTGAAAGTATTGTTCGAGCTGCTGGCTCAATGACGAGCTGGATACGGGCGATGTCGACATAAGTATCTCCTCAGGAATGGTCGTGTGGCGACCGATACGCTGCGTGTCAGGGGCCACATCGGCGTCAGCCGAGGAAACTTTAGGGCAGACGGCGGATTACTCAGAAATTCACCACGCAAGTTTTTAATTCTTAGGAACCAGATCGAGCTGACCAGGTGCGGGTGGGGAAAAGACTCGACTTGGCCGTGCCATCATTTCGCCAGGATCGCTACACCCCAGGGTCCATCGCCAGCCTTGATTTTCTTGCTCATACTCATGCTGAACAGATTTACTGCCGACACATCATTTGACGGGCCGTTGGCAGTGAAGAGCGTCTTGCCATCGGGTGAAAGGGCGACGCCCCATGGACGTGCGCCCACCTCCACCGATGCGGTGACTTTGTTGGTCGCGGTGTCGATGACAAACATCTTATGCCCGCGTCCGCTGCTGACGTAAAGTGCTGCCCCGTCGTTCCAGAGCAACACTTGTTCTGGCATGATTCCTTGAATCCCGCATTGACTCGTCTTGTTTGCACAAGTGCAATCTTTTGCACCGTGGAGAATTTACAAAGGTGTGACAAGTCGCGGTGTAGAAACCGCTATTTTAACCGCGATTACTTACGCCCGTCATGAGACTCTTCTGCAGGAGGAAATGTGTTGCGCTTGTTCAAAGTATGTTTTGTTCTGATCGCGATTACAGTATTGATTAGCGCATGGGCGCAGGGGCAAGAAGCGGCCCCGCAATCGATTTTTCGGGTGGTAGCCACGCCAAATGAGAACTTTGACAGCGGTCTGGTAGCAGCTTCCGCTTCATCGCCAACCGATATCTGGGCTGTAGGCCAGTCGACCATCCATTGGGATGGCACAAAGTTCACCGCATTTCCCGCGCCCATGATCAAGGGCGACAACACGAGTGAATTGAATGGGGTGGTCGATATTTCGCCCACTCTGGCATGGGCCGCGGGTAACGTCAACATTGGCGAGGCGAATCCAGGGCAGGTGATTGAACAATGGAATGGGATTGAGTGGAAAGTAGTTGCAGGACCCTCCTTGCCGCCAGGCGTCGAAGCCAGTGTTTTTGCCATGGCCGCAACTTCGGCCGATGACATATGGGCAATCGGAAGCCTCCTCGGCGATGAGGGCGAGCAGTTGTTCTACTTGTTCGAGCACTGGAACGGGTCGCAGTGGACGGCGACGACTTTGGCCAATGGCGGCGCTTTTCTTTTTGGCGCCTCGGCGGATGCGACGAACGACGTCTGGGCTGTAGGTTTCAGTGGATTCGAGAACGATAACAGCAGCACGCTGGCGCTGCACTACAACGGTTCCACCTGGAGCGAGGTGCCGACTCCCAACGTAGGCGTGGGTGCGAATCAGCTGAACGCCGCGCTGGCTCTGGCTCCCAACAACGTTTGGGCAGTGGGATTTTCCACCCCGGTTCAACCGCCGCAGGAGGCCGCAACTCTCACACTCATCGAACACTATGATGGAACGAATTGGAGCGTGGTCGAGAGTCCGAATGTGGGTCCCGCGAGTATCTATCAGTCCAACCGCCTGTTCGGAATCACGGCAGACTCGGCCAATGACATTTGGGCGTTCGGATCGTATTTCTCGAGCGATGGTTCGGGACATCAACACACTCTGCTTGAACATTGGAACGGCACAGGCTGGAAAATCCAACCTAGCCCCGATCCATCCATCGGTGGGTTCTTATCTGATCTTCTTTTTGCCGGAGTGGTGCCCGAACCCGGGAACGTGTGGATTTTTGGAGTTGAGGATGAAGCGCCGCATTCGGGAACGCTGGCGATTGAAACGATTCGGGGAGATGAGTGAAACTGTATGTCGTTCCGAACCGACCCGAAGGGGCGGTGAGGAACCTGTTTTGCATGCATGATTGCAGTACCGGGTTTTGCAAAAACGGCCAAAATGCCAGCTCCTCCCGGATAAAGCGGGGTCAGTTTGGGATGATAAGGAATCGATCAGTTTGCGGCTTCAGGCTCCAGGTCGGGTCCGTTTTCAAGGAAGAGATTAAATTCTTCCTCGGCCGTAGTCAGGCCTTCTGGGATTGAGCCACGGTTGTACTCCGCCATCCGGTTTTTCCACTTGAGAAAATCCGTTATGCTTTGCGGCTCGATGCGAACTTCGACGCGGCGCAGGCTGGCGAGCAGCAGATTCATTTCGCAACGGAGCCCGTAGGCGCTGCGCAGATTTGTCCTGGAAACTTGCGCCAAAGTGATTCTTCCGCCGGCAACTTCGAGCAGTCCCCACCCCTTAGGTAATTCTTCTCCGCGGATCAAGCCTGCCGGGGCGAGATAAAACCGTTCGCAGCCGACGCCTTGCTGCGGCTTGAGCCGCGAGGGCTTGGCGCGGTCAGCGAGGAAATCGGAGTGCGTGATTTTGCATTCGACCAGCACGGAATGACATGCGCGCTTCCAGCCGATGGCGTCTGGCATTTCACCGCTGACGCAAGCCTGCTCGGAAAGGATGACGCCGCAGCGATAGCGACGCAGCCAATGTATGGCTTTCGAGACGAGCTGGGAATGAGTCATAAGAGGGTCTCCGGCCTCTGCATTGAGAGTGTAGAAGACGTAATCTATCTGAATGGGGGTAGTAGAGAAAGTGACAGGCCAGCTTCCTGTGCGGCCCTACGCGTGATTCCGGCTGATGGTTGAAATCGCGCTCGGAATGACGCCGCTGCCTTTCTTGAAACGTCAAGCTTTGGGGTCGGCTGAGCAAAAAAGGAGCCGAATGCAAATATACTCTTGTATTCCGTTGCTCGGCCAAGATTCCTTATCCAGAGGCATACTCGATGCGGGTTTTGATTTCATTTGCTATGGTCGTAATCATGAGCACTGTTGTCGCTGAAGACACCGCAGTTGCACAGACTCTGCCCGCTTCCGAAGTCATTACTGATCCCAAGCTAGTTTCGTCCAAGCCGAATGCGCAGGTTGAACCGAAAAGCTTGACGATCGAGAAGCTCTATATGATTCGCCAGATCGGGCGGCCCACATGGTCTCCGGACGGGAAGAGCGTCGCGTTCATTTCGAACATGAGTGGGCGAAACAACATCTGGGTTGTGCCAGCCGAGGGAGGATGGCCGACGCAGCTCACAGTGAGCGATCAGCGGCAGACCGCCATTACTTGGTCGCCCGATGGCAGGTGGATCGCCTATCAGTCCGATTACGACGGCGATGAGTTATGGGATATTTTCCTGGTTTCGCCGAAGACCGGCCGAGTGGTCAATCTCACCAGCACGCGGGAAATTGCCGAGACCGATCCCGCCTGGTCGCCCGATGGCCGCTATCTGGCGTACTTGGTGAAACCCAAAACCTCCGCTGCTACAGAGATCGACATCTTCGATACCCTGATGCGAGAGGTGAAGCACTTGACCACAGGCACTCCCCAGGACAAACGCAACGCAAATCCGGTGTGGTCAAAGGATGGAAAGTTCATCGTCTACACGCAATCGCAGGCCAAGGGAACAGATTCGAATGTTTTCATTGCGGAAGTTGCGACCGGCAAGAGCATGCTGCTAACACCGCATGAGGGCGAACAGCTCTACTCGAACAACGACATTGCTCCCGACGGAAACCATGTTCTGATCACCTCCAACTCCGGCAACGGGTACGAAAATGCCGGCTTGCTGGAGGTTAGCACCCGGAAAATTTCCTGGCTCACTCAAGACAAATGGGAAGTTCGCGGCCATGAGTTTTCGCCGGATGGCAAACGCATTGTGTTTAGCGCTAATGTCGACGGGAATGAAGATATTTATGTTCGCGAGCTTGGGCCGGGCAAGTCGACGGTGCTGCCCATTGCGAAAGGGATGAATGAGCCGGCGGGCGGCGGGCATTACGCGTTCAGCAAAGACGGAACGCGCCTGCTCTATTACCATAACGGCCCGACTGTACCCGGCGATCTCTGGATTTACACGATGACGACCGGTAAATCGCATCAGATTACTCATTCGCTGGTTGCCGGAGTGCGGTCGGAAGACATGGTTGAGCCGCTCCTCGTGCACTATCCGAGCCGCGACGGCAAGTGGACGATTTCTGCATTTCTATACGTCCCCTATAACATGGCGCGCAACCGGCAGAATGCCGCCATCGTTTACATCCACGGCGGCCCCGCCGCGCAAACCATGGATTCTTTCAACCGCTTCGTGCAGTTCGCGGCGAACCAGGGATATATGGTGCTGGCGCCAAATTATCGCGGCTCGACCGGATACGGCAAAGAATTTCAGCAAGCAAATCTGTTCGACATGGGTGGCGGAGATTTGCAGGACGTGCTGGCCGGCGTCGATTGGATCAAGCGGACGGGGTATCTTGATCCAAAAAAGATTGCGGTAATGGGCGGCAGCTACGGCGGGTACCTGAGCATGATGGCGGTGACGAAAGCGCCGGATGTTTGGGCTGCGGGCGTGCCCATTGTGCCCTTCGTAAACTGGTTTACTGAAATCAAGAATGAAGACCCGGTGTTGCAGCAGTCGGCCATTGCTACCATGGGCGATCCCGTCAAGAATAAGGCGCTGTACGAGGAGCGCTCGCCGATTAATTTTATCGATCAGATTAAAGTGCCCTTGTTGCTGCTGGCGGGCGGTCATGATCCGCGTTGCCCGAAATCGGAAACCCAGCAGGTGGTGGAGGCAAGCAAAAAACGCGGCGGAACGGTGGATTACAAAATCTACGAAAATGAGGGCCACGGCTTCGCGCGGGTTGAGAATCAGATTGACGCATACCAGCGCGTGGCGGATTTTCTGCTGGCCCACGTCGTGCCGGCGGATTGCAGTTGCTCGCTCAACGAGTAGGGCGATGCTTCGCTACCGAGTGCACAATGGCATTGACGACCCCGGGGATTGTAAATTCTTTGGCTGCGATGTCGACTCGAAGGCCGACTTCGCGCAGAGTGGATGAGGTTACTGGGCCGATAGAGGCCATCGTCACCTCCTGAAGTAGTCTCTTGCTATTTTTGTTTCTGCCCAGCAATTCCACGAAGTTCCTGACGGTCGATGAACTTGTAAATGTGACTATATGCGGGCGCAGCTGCGGATTGTTGATCGTTTTGCGCAGACGCGCGCGCGACGATTTCGGTACCACGGTTTCATAAGCTTCTACAACGTTAACCTTGGCGCCGGCCTTACGCAGTTTGCGGGGAATCACGTCGCGGGCGACTTTCGCGCGGACGAGAAGTACGCGCTTGCCTTTGACTCTATTCCTTAGGCCGCGGACGACCGACTCGGCGATGTATTCGTCAGGGACGACGTCGACTTCGACGCCGCGTTTTTCGATGGCTTTTTTTGTGGCCGGTCCGATGGTGGCGATCCAAAGTCCCGCGAGATGAGTTTTGGTCAACCCTAGGGTCTCCATTCGCTGCCACATCGCCTCGACTCCATTGGCGCTAGTCAAGATGAGCCAATCGTAGGTGTCTAGGTTCCTCAGCGCCGAATCGAGCTGGCGGAAGCTGCGTGGCTTGCGGATTTCAATGAAGGGAATCTCAACGACGGTGGCGCCAAGTTTTCGTAGTTCGGCCGAGAGCGCTCCAGCTTGATGGCGGGCGCGGCCTACGAGGATGCGAATGCCCGAGAGTGCTTGCTGTTTCTTAATCGCCATTGAGATTTAGGGTTGCGGCAGCGTGGCGAGGCCGCGGCCGTAAACGGCCTCGAGAATTTTGTCTCCCCCGCGCGCGAGCAAAGCGGCGCCGGCATCGTTGCCCAGTTGTTCGGGATCGGTACCGTCGCGGGAGTCGCGCAGAACTTTCGAACCATCGGGATCGGCAACGATGGATTCGAGATGCAGTTTGCCGTCTCGCATCTCCGCAAATGCGCCGATGGGAACCTGGCAGCCGCCCCCGAGGCTGTTAAGCAAGGCGCGCTCGCAGCTGGTGGCAGCGCGAGCTTTAGGGTCGTCGAGAAATTTCAGCAGATCGCGGATTTTCGCATCGCCCTCGCGGATTTCGATTCCAAGTGCTCCCTGCCCGGCGGCGGGGCACATGACATCGGCGGGGATGATCTGCTTGATCAGTTGGGTTTTGCCGAGTCGCTTCAGGCCGGCGACGGCAAGAATAACCGCGTCATATTCGCCTTGTTCGAGCTTGCGCAGCCGAGTATCAACGTTGCCGCGCAGCGGGTGAATCTCGAGGTCGGGACGGATCGCTTTTAGCTGTGCCTGACGCCGCAGGCTGGAGGTGCCGACGTGCGCACCTTTCGGTAGGTCTTGAAAGTTCGCGTGATGAACCGAGCAGAAAGCGTCGCGCGGGTCTTGCCGTTCAGTGATGGCTGCGATTTCGAATCCTTTGGGAAGCTCGGTTGGCAAATCTTTGAGTGAGTGCACGGCGAGATCGACGCGTCCAGCGGCGAGCGCTTCTTCGATTTCCTTGGTGAACATGCCCTTGGTGCCGACCTTGGCAAGGGCGACTTCTGTGATTTTGTCGCCAGTGGTATGGATAATCTCGATTTCGACTTCGTATCCACGAGCGCGCAGGAGAGCGGAAATGTGATGGGCTTGCCAGAGGGCGAGTTGTGAGCCGCGGGAGCCGATGCGTAGGCGGGCCATTACTGACGCGTCCCCACCTCGTCTTTTTTGCTGTCAGCTTCGACCCCTGATTCTTTCGTTTTCGCTGGCAGGTTGAATAACCGGCGCACGACGTCGATCACCGTTGTTGCCTCTGACTCCTTAGCTGCGGATTTCAACGTCGTGATCGGAGTGTGCATCACTTTGTTGATGATTCCCCGTGTCAGGGCTTCAACCGCCATTTCCTGCTCCGGCGTCAGTGAGCCCATGCGGCCGCGAACCCGATCAATCTCCGCTTGTCGAATCGTCTCTAAATGATCCTGTAAAGACACAATCGTCGGCACAACATCGAGCGTATGCGCGCGCGCCTCAAACTTTTCGACCTCGCTCGCGATGATGGCCTCGGCTTGCTCGGCTTCCTTGCGGCGGTCGGCGATGTGGCCAGCCACGGCTTGCTGCAGATCGTCAATGTCGTAGACGAAGATTCCATCGAGTTCGGCCATTTGCGGAGCAACGTCCCGCGGGACGGCGATGTCGATGAAGAACATGGGCCGGTTTTTGCGGCGGGAGAGGAATTGCTCACCATGCTCACGGCGGAAGATGGCGTGTGGCGCTCCAGTTGAAGTGATGACGATATCGGCACGATCGCAGGAATTGTAAAGATCCTCGAACTTGATGGCCTGTCCGTTAAAACGCTGAGCCAATCCAATGGCACGCTCGTAGGTCCGGTTGGCGACGAAAATGGAAGCGCACCCGTGGGCCATGAGGTGCCTGGCCGCCAATTCGCTCATTTTGCCTGCGCCCACGATGAAAACGTTCTTGCCCTGCAAAGTGCCGAAAATCTTTTTGGCCAACTCGACCGCAACCGAGGCGATCGAAACCGAAGATGAGCCTACCGCCGTCTCGGTGCGTACTCGTTTGGCAACGGCAAACGCCCGGGAAAAGAGCTGATCTAATTGTCCGCGTACCGCTCCCACGGCGCGGGCAGTTGCATAGGCTTCCTTGACCTGGCCAAGAATCTGTGCCTCACCGACGACCATGGAATCGAGGCTCGAAGCTACGCGGAAGACGTGGCGCACGGCATCTTTTTCGCGGAATTCATACAAATGCGGGTCCAGGTCTTCTGCTTTTAGGCGGAAGTGATCGTGCAGAAAGCCGCGCAGGTCGGCCGTTCCATTCGTGGTATGCGTGATGACCTCAACCCGGTTGCAGGTGGAGATGATCATGCCCTCTTCGATTCCGGGGTAGGCGGCGAGATCGCGGCAGCAATCGGGCAGTTTCGATTCGGGGATCGCCAGCCGCTCGCGCACTTCCAGCGGGGCGCTTTTGTGGTTCACGCCGATGAGCTGGTATCTCATGAGGCAAACCTATGAATCGCCGAGAAATAATTCGCTACCCAGGCCACAATGGCGGCCACAACGGTGACGGTCGCCAGAAGCGCGGCGCGGCGGCCCCGCCATCCGGAATTCCAGCGGGTGAAGACCATAATCATGTAGACAACCCACATCAGAATCGAGAGCAGGATTTTAGGATCCGTGAAATCCACGCGGCCATAAGCCGAAATAGCTACGACCGAGCCGGTAATCAGGCCCAGGGTCATGAAGGGAAAACCCAACAGCAGCGAGCGGTAGCCGATCTGATCGATAGTTTCGAGCGCAGGCAGGAATGAAATCATGCTGCTGGGCTTCTTGGCTTTCAGGCGGCGTTCCTGTACCAGGTACAGAAGACTGGCGCCGAAACTGAGCACCAGGGCAGCATAACCCGTGAAAATGAGGATGATGTGCGCAATGAGCCATCCTTTATGCTGCACGAAAGACGTAAGCAGCACTGGCTGCTCGTCGACTGCGGCGACGAACGTCAGGAAGAACACAAACGGGAATACGACCACGCCGGGTGAAGTGGTTTTATAGATGGCATAGATGATCATGAAGAATGTCATCGACAGGAAGGCCAGCAGCGATTCGCCGTTATGCCCCAGAGCCCATAGCACTTGGCCGGAGAGGAACAGTTCGACCAAAGATACGAAATGGAACACCATGCCCAAGCTGGCGGCATGCAGTGCGATGCGGCTGAAAAGATCGCTGGTGCGCCGGAGCGCAAAAAAAGCATAGATCAGCCCCACGAAATAACAAGTCAGCGCGAAGCGCAGCCAGAGCAATGACATAGGACAGGTAAGTATTAGAGTCCGCTGAGCTTAATGCAAGCCAGGAACAAGGCGATGTCGCTGCTGGAATGCTTGTCTAGCCCCACGAACCCATTTCCTTTCCACGCATTATATTCTGCGCGGCACTGCAACAGGGGAGAAACGGCAAGCGTCACGGCAGTTTGTGATACAGATCACAGGCTCATTCAATGCCGATTCCGGAAAGGGACTCGGCAAGCGCGATAGGATCGATCACCAGCCTGCGGCCCTGTTCCTTGACGTCTTCAAGTTCGTCGAAGGCGCGAAACAGGCAGAGTTTAGCGGCGGCATACTGCTCCTGATCGGTCAGCGGTCGGCCATGGTCTGCTGCCCATCCAGTGATCGCTTGCTCCTGCAGAAAGACGCTAACGGCATACGTGAGCTTTCGATCTGAGGTGACGTCGAAAATGAATTCGATGGCCGGAGCTTCAGGATCGTCAGCTAACGCCGGACGCTGCCCGACAAAGTAATACTGGTAAACGTAGCCTTGCGCGCCCGCGTAGGTTTTCAGGCGGCGGATGGTTTTTTCGGGAGGCATAGCAATATTATGCGCGTCCTCTAATAGGCAAGGATACAGCCATGCATAGCGGCCGCCGCGACGGTTTTCGGCGATTTGGCATGCCACTGTGACTAACTTCTCCCCTCCGCCTTGCCGATGTTTACTTGTATGCCGTCGTGGGTATGGAGTAGTCTCGCCGCGTCGATCATCTTGGTTTGTTGGCAGCAGTTTCGTATCTATCGCATCAGGCGCGAGGCGAAAAAACGCGATGAGTTGTTTCAGATCGTTACCGAAAACGCGGCCGACATGATCGCGCTGGTCGATGCGAAAGGCAACCGTCTTTACAACAGCCCCGCCTACAGGCGGATTCTGGGCTATTCGGCGGCGGAGCTGGGGGCTACCTCCTCATTCGAGCAGATTCATCCCGACGATCGATTCAAGGTCCTGGAAGCCGCCCAGAAGGCGCGGACCACGGGAATCGGGCAGCAACTTGAGTATCGCATTCGCCACAAGAATGGCTCCTGGCGAATCTTGGAGTCAATTGCCGGGACGATTCGCGACGAGACGGGGGAGGTCACGAAGTTGGTCATCGTCAACCGTGACATCACCGATCGCAAACATGCCGAGGAGCAGGCCGAATACAACTCTCTTCATGACAGTCTGACCGGACTACCCAACCGGCGGCTTTTCCTGGAGCGTCTGCAAAACCTGTTCGATCGCGCACGACGCAATCCAGAGCGGCAATACGCCCTGCTGTTTGTCGATCTCGATAAATTCAAATTAGTCAACGACACGATCGGCGCAACCGTGGGAGATCTCGTGATCGTGGAAGTGGGGAGCAGGATTGGCGAGTGTCTGCGCGATGAGGATCTTCTTTCTCGTGTGCACGACGATCTGAGTATGCGCCACGCCGTCTCCCGTATGGGCGGCGACGAATTCGCCATTCTGCTGGAAGGCGTTAAGGATCCCAGCGATGCGTTGCGAGTAGGGCAGAGGATTCTAGCCGCTGTTTCGGCGATTCTTTCAATGGACGGGCACGAGTTGCGCGCTTCCGCCAGCATCGGTATTGCTTTGAGCACACCATCGCATGAGCGCTCCGAAGAACTGCTTCACGAAGCCGATTTGGCCATGCGCCGTGCCAAGGCGCTAGGCGGAGCACGCTGCGAAGTTTTCGACGAAGTCATGCACATTCGCGCCGTCAGTAGGCTCAAGCTGGAAGGCGACCTTCGCGGTGCGCTGGAGAAAAAACAATTCCGCCTGTATTACCAGCCTATCGTCAACTTAAAAAGCGGCGGCATTGAGGGATTTGAGGCATTGCTGCGCTGGCAGCATCCCCAGCAAGGGTTAATCTCTCCCTCCAAATTCATGGATGCGGCGGAAGATCGCGGCCTTCTGGTTTCCCTTGGTCAGTGGGTGATCGAGCAGGCATGCCGGCAGGTGCAGGACTGGAACGCGACGCACGACAGAAGCGGCGTGAATATGGCAGTGAATCTTTCGCCACGCCAACTGGCCAACGACGACTTGATTCGCAGCGTGGAAACTGCCCTTCGTTCGCATGCGATCGATCCCTCCTGCCTGCAGTTCGAGATTGCCGAAAAAGCGGCCGCAAGCGATCCTAGGCGGACGGCGGAGGTGATCACGAACTTGAAAAAACTCGGAGCGCAGGTGATGCTGGACGGTTTTGGCGCGGGGAATTCGCCATTGATTGCGCTGCTTCAATTGCAGGTGGATGGCTGGAAGATAGATCGCTCCCTGATACGCGAGATGCTGACGGATCATGGAGTCGCGGAAATTGTGCAGTTGATCATTTTCCTAGCCAGCAAACTGAATATGATCGCGACTGCCGAGGGAATCGAAAACGCGAAACAACGCAATCGATTGTGCGAACTGGGCTGCGACTTGGGACAAGGGTTCCTGTTTTCACAACCAGTTGACGCCAAGGCCGCGACAGAATTGTTGCGGCAGCCTCCAGTGCGGCGGGCGAAGGTTGCAGTATTAGGCCCGTAGCATCTATGCGGGCGAGTTTAGCCGTCGATCTTTGCCTCGCGCAAGTGCCTGACAGCCGTCTCCGAGCTTACCGGCGAATAGTAAACTTCTTTGAAAGTATAGGAGCGGGCCTTGGCGGCAATCACCGGCATAATCTCGATGTGCCAGTGATAGTCGTCGTCGATTGTCTTCCAGTAGCCCAGACTTTTCGAAGGGTGCAGGCTGTTTGGGGAAGTGTGCAGAACCAGGTGAAATCCCTCGGTAACGCTGCGTATGCGCTGCAAGGTCCGGCGCAGCAGGGCAGCCAAATGCACGCGCAAGCCGGGTCTCGATAGCCCCGTTCGCTCGAATGAGGCTTCGTGATTGCGGGGCAGAATCCAGGTTTCGTAGGGAACGCGAGGCGCGTAGGGTCCGAGCGCAACATAGTCGCCGTGGGCTTCGATCACACGGGCGGACTGGCGCTCCTCCTGCGCCAGAATATCGCAGAAGACACAGCGCTCTTTCCCGGTAAAGTACTCGCGTCCTGCGCGCAGCTCATAAAGAACGCGGCGCGGAACGAACAGTGTCGCCGTGAGCTGCGATGTGGGATGAGCGAATTCCTGTCCGGCACCCGGTCCATGATCCTTGAACAGGCTGACATACTTAATGCGAGGATCACGCTTTAAATCCAGAATACGCTCGGCGGCCAAGCGCAGGAACTGACCGATCTCTTCATCGGTTGCACTCCACAGGTGACGGTTGTGTACCGGATTCTCCACCAGGACTTCATGCGCGCCGACTGAGGTCATGCGATCGTAAATACCGTCGGCGCGGCGGTCGGGTTCGCCTTCGATGTGGTAAAGCGGTTTGGGGTGCACCATGGATCGTGCCGACCAGCCTACTGCACTGGGCAATGCCGAAATGACCTGAGTGGAGTCGGGAGAATCTGGGCAGAAAAGGCAGGCACTCGCCGGGGGTGGTGTGCCGTCGCTGGATTCGTCTCCGGTCATGACCCATGACCGGGTGATGGGATCCTTGCGGAGTTCCATGTATAAGGTAAACATTGCGGGAGAAGCAGAGTCAAGATGTGCGGGAAGATTTCGGGGTTCCGGAGGCTGGAAAGTTTCATCGGAAGACCCGGAGTTGCAGTCTGCAGCCGCCAAGCAGGAATACAGACTTTCGAGTCGTTGAAACCTTTGAAACTGTGAAGCCTTCGAAACCTGATTCATTTATAATCTGCGCCAAGCCGCTATCCCATCTGAATGACCGAGCCGTCCACTCCGCTGATGCGGCAATATGCCGCCGTCAAAAAAGAACATCCGACAGCGCTCCTGTTTTTCCGCCTGGGCGATTTTTACGAACTTTTTTTCGATGATGCAGTTGTGGCGTCGAAGGAATTACAGATCACACTTACCTCGCGCAACAAGGAGAAGGGCATAGCCGTACCCATGTGCGGCGTGCCCCATCATGCTGCGGAAGGCTACATTGGCAAGCTGATTCGCAAGGGCTTCAAGGTGGCGATCTGCGAGCAAATGGAAGACCCGAAACTGGCCAAGAAGTTGGTTCGGCGCGAAGTGACGCGCGTGGTCACGCCCGGCACGGCGGCGGATTCGCTGCTGGGGTCAGAGGAGAATAATTTTCTGGCGGCGCTGGCAGAGGTAGGGGAGCGCGTAGGCTTCGCAGCGCTCGATCTCTCCACTGGCGAATTTCGAGCCACAGAGTTCTCCGGCGACAGCGCCATGCGGCGTGTGCAGGATGAACTAGAGCAACTCAGGCCGAGAGAGTTGCTCTATGCCTCTGCAGCGCCGCTCTTCGAAAGGCCGGGTGCCAAAGGAAAAGAGCAGTGCAGCCTGACTCCACCTGGCAGCCAAGGGCGGCTGTCGCCATATGATTCCGTACGTTGTGCCGAAACTCCACTCGACGGCTGGATTTTCTCACCCGATCACGCCATTCCGCTGCTGGAAAATCAGTTCGGGGTCCTGTCTTTGGAAGGATTCGGTCTGGCCGGTCGGACGGCCGCTGCAGCAGCGGCGGGGGCGATTCTCTATTACGTCCGCTCGACCCAGCGCGGGTCGCTCGATCACATTGACCGCATCGGCTGGTATGAGCGCCAGAACTGCCTTGTGCTCGACGCGGTGACCGTGCGCAATCTGGAGCTGATCGAACCTCTGTTTGCCGGCTCGGATGCGGGCGTCACACTTTTCCGGTGCATCGACGCGGCGGTTACGCCCATGGGGAAGCGCCTGCTGCGCGCGTGGCTGCTGCAGCCATCGCTCGATCTGGCAGAGATCAACGACCGGCTCGATGCGGTCGAAGCTGGTGTAAAGGATACGATCGCTCGCGAGGAATTGCGCCGGGCGCTCGACGGTATCCTCGATCTGGAGCGGCTTCTGAGCCGGGTTACGCTCGAGACGGCGAATCCTCGTGACGTGCTGGCGCTGGGAGCGTCGCTCGGGAGAATTCCCGCCGTCAGATCGGCGCTCGCAAAACTTGCAGCGCAAAAGTTAAGAAACCTGCACGCGTGCCTCGACGAATTGAGAGATTTGCGCGGGTGCATTGAAAACACCATCGTTTCCGAGCCGCCCTTGAGCTTTGCCGATGGCGGCGTCATTGCGGCGGGAGTCGATCATGATCTCGACCAACTGCGCGAGCTTTCGCGTAACAGCAAGCAGGTGCTGGCCCAGATCGAGCAGCGTGAACGAGCGCGCACGGGGATTGCTTCTCTCAAAGTTAAATTCAATTCGGTCTTTGGCTACTACATCGAGGTTTCCAAAGCGAATCTGCACCTGGTTCCGCAGGATTATGACCGCAAGCAAACTTTGGTCGGTGCTGAGCGGTTTACCACTCCCGAACTGAAAGAGTATGAGGCCAAGATTCTTGATGCGCAGGAGAAGATCGTCGAGATCGAACGCCGCTTGTTTACCGAACTGCGCGCCGCAATTGCGGGCGAGGCGAAGCGAATTCGGCAGACTGCGTTGGCGTTGGCTGAAATCGATGTGCTTGCGTCTTTTGCACAGATTGCAGCACTACGAAACTATTGTCGGCCGCAATTTGTGGATGATTTGGGTGCCAGCCCCGAAGCGGGGCGACGGCCCGAAAGCGGTTTACTCGAAATAACGCAGGGCCGGCATCCGGTTATCGAGCAGCAGGGAATGGCCGGCAGCTCCTTCGAAAGCAATGCCCGCTTCGTTCCCAACGATCTCTATCTGAATTCAAGCACGCATACGATTCTGTTGCTTACTGGGCCGAACATGGGCGGCAAGTCGACGTACCTGCGGCAGGCCGCGCTGATCGTGATTCTGGCGCAGATGGGTTCGTTCGTGCCTGCCCGCTCGGCGCGGCTGAGCATAGTGGACCGCGTATTTACTCGCATCGGGGCCAGCGACAACCTGGCGCGCGGCCGCTCGACATTTATGGTCGAGATGACTGAGACGGCGGCGATACTGCACACGGCCACGGCGCGCTCGCTCATTCTGCTCGATGAGGTGGGCCGCGGCACTTCTACCTATGACGGGCTGGCCATTGCGTGGGCTGCTGTGGAGTACTTGCACGCGCGGGTGCGAGCGAAAACTCTCTTCGCTACCCACTATTTCGAGCTGACTGAATTGGCTGAGCAGTTGCAAGGAGTAAAGAACTACCACGTTTCGGTAAAGGAAAACGGCGGCGGCATTACATTCCTGCGCAAAGTTGAGTCCGGCGCGGCCGATCGAAGCTACGGCATCGAAGTGGCCAAGCTGGCGGGGCTGCCGCATGATGTGATTACGCGCGCACGCGAAGTGTTGATGGAACAAGAATCGGCGGAGCGTCATTTGACGGAGCATCTCTCGCCGGGCGCCGAAGCTCCAGTTGCGCAGTTGACGATTTTCACGCCCCTGTCGCAGCCCGTGCTGGAAAAATTGCGCGAAGTGGATTTGAACCGGCTCACGCCACTGGAAGCGCTGAATCTGCTGGCGGAGTTGAAAAGAGAAATCTAGACGAGGGCCGCAGATGAAAACTCGGGGGCCCGGTTCTGCGAATGGCACGTTTCAAGGCTGAGATCGGACAACTGCTGATCATTGGTTTCGACGGCACGGAAATGTCGCCGCGCCTCAGATCTCTGCTCACGCGCATGCAGCCCGCCGGTGTGATTCTTTTCGCCCGCAATATAAAGAGCGCCCCGCAGACAAGGCATCTGCTTCGTGATTCCCAGAAATGCGTTTCCATGCGTCTCTTCACTTGCGTCGATCTCGAAGGCGGATTGGTCGACCGCTTTCGCGACGTGCTGGGAGCCGCACCTTCCGCGGCTGAGGTCTTTGTCACCGCAAACAAGAAATTGTTTCGGCGGCACGGACAAATCGTCGGAGAAAATTGCCGCGCTCTCGGCTTCAATGTCGACTTCGCTCCCGTGGTCGATCTCGCATTCGAAGCCTCGCACAAGGTTTTGGGTTCGCGCGCAGTTTCGCCTGATCCTCGCGAAACGATTGCCTATGCTCGCGAATTTCTCGCCGGGCTCCGAAACGCTGGCGTTCTCGGATGCGGTAAGCACTTTCCGGGCCTCGGCGAGGGCACACTCGACAGCCATCAGAAGCTGCCGGTGATCGAGAAGCGGCTGAAAAAAATCTGGAACGAAGATCTGCTTCCTTACCGCAGGTTGCGTGCGCAGATGCCCATGGTGATGGTGGCCCACGCAGCGTATCCGCAGATCACGAAAGATCGAACGCCGGCATCGATCTCCAAGGTCTGGATCACAGAAATTCTGCGCAAACGCATCGGTTTTCGCAATCTCATTGTTTCGGATGATCTGGAGATGGGTGGAGTCTCTTCCGTCGCTTCGACGGGGGACGCGGCGGTTGAGCATATTCGTGCCGGAGGAGACTTGCTGCTCGTCTGCCATCAGGAACAGCATGTGTGGCAGGCTTATGAAGCATTAGTGAAAGCGGCCGAGCGGGATGCGACATTTGCGGCGCGTGTCAGCAATGCCACGCGCCGCGTGCTCGCATTCAAGAAAAAACAGGCTCGGCTCTTGCGGAGTACAGCCTCTCCTTCGGCCGCCACGGTAGAACAACTTCCCCGCAGGTTGTGGGAGTTTGGCGAACAGGTGCGGCTCGAGGCTCTGGACGCAATCGAAACCGAACGGCTACTCCGCGCCCGGCGGCTGCGAATATGAAGAAGTCGGAACTGATTGTTGCCGGTGTGATGAGCGGCACATCTGCTGACGGAATTAATGTTGCGCTGGTGCGCATCGGCGAGCAACAAACGTCACCCAAAATGCCGATTGTGAAGGTGACTGGTCGCGGACAAGAGTTTCCGCACATGCACCCGCTACAAATACAACTCCTCGGGCACACGGAGCGGCCTTATCCCAGACAGGTTCGTGCCGCCGTGCTTGGCGCGATGAATTCTTCGCGCACCAGCGTAGCCCACCTGGCGCGATTAAGTTTCCTGCTGGGCGAGCTCTATGCAGAAGCAGTTATTGCGGCTGCGCGTCGCTTCCGAACAAAAGTCGAGCTCGTGGGCTGCCACGGGCAGACGCTCTACCATCAGGGCGAGCCGAAGTCGTTTCTTGGACGCAAAACTGCGGTTACATGGCAGACGGGCGAGGCCGCGATCATTGCAGCAACCGTTGGTGCCCCCGTAGTTTCAGATTTTCGTCCTGCCGACATGGCAGCCGGCGGAAGGGGCGCGCCGCTGGTGCCGTTTCTGGATTACATCCTCTTCCGCGATGGGCGGACTGGAAGAATCGTGCAAAATATCGGCGGCATCGCCAACCTCACTGTGATTCCGCCGCGCGCTTTGTTAAGCCATGTAATTGCGTTCGACACCGGACCCGGCAACATGGTGATTGATGCCGTCACCGAAACACTCTTTGGCCAGCCCTTTGATCGTGGCGGGAGGCTCGCGGCCAGAGGCAACGTATTAAAGGATGTCGTAGATCATTTCCTGGATCAAAAGTTCTTTAAGAAGAAACCGCCCAAAACGGCTGGCCGGGAGGAGTTTGGCCGCGAGTTTGTATCCGACTTCATGCGCCATTGCGAGCGTTGTACAAAAGAAGATGTTATCGCTACGGCCACGGCGCTGACGGCAAGATCAATCGCGAATGCGGTGCACTATGTCCTAGCTAACACTCCGCGCCCTTCGATGGTAGCTTTCGAAGAAATGATTGTCTCCGGCGGCGGCGCGATGAACCACACTCTTATCGCCATGTTAAGCGCTGAGCTTGCGCCGCTTGGAGTTCGACTGCGGTTCTCCGACGAGTTCGGAGTGCCATCGGAGGCGAAAGAGGCGATGGCGTTCGCGTTGCTGGCGCACGAAACCTGGCATCACCGGGCGTCGAATGTACCCTCCGCGACCGGCGCGAAACATCCGGCCGTGCTTGGTAAGATTTCTTATCCCTAGAATCGACGGCGGACTCAAAAGATCGAAAAGCAAAACTTATGCCGGTTTACGTCTCCATGCTGCGCGGAATCAATGTCGGTCCGCACAAGCGAATCAAAATGGATAAACTCCGCGCGTGTTTCGAGGAACTGGGCTTGCAGCAGGTAAAGACCTACATCCAGAGCGGCAATGTATTGTTTAAGGCAGGGAAAATTGTGCCTCTCGCGTTATCGGCGAAAATCGAAAACGAGCTGCAGAAGAACTTCGGTTTCTCAGTACCCGTAGTGTCGCGCACGGCTGAGGAAATCAATGCGAGTGCTTCACAGAACCCATTTCTGAAAGAGCCTGGCATCGATCCTGAGAAACTTCACGTCATGTTTCTCTCCGACGCGCCGGCTGCTGCGGCCATAAAGAAGCTGGACGATTTGCTTGCAGTTCCAGAACAATATCGCTGGAGTGGGAAAGAAATCTATCTCTACTTGCCGAACGGAGTTGCCGCAAGCAAGCTGATGAAAGCGCCATTGGACCGCGTTTTTTCGGTTACCACCACCACTCGAAACTGGAAAACTGTTAACCAGCTCGCTCGAATGTGCCAGGATTGCCGTTGATGCTGATGCGAAGACCTCTTCTACGTACTGCCGCATTGCTCGCATTAATGGCCCCATTTTTGTCCTGCTCGCACAGGCCCGACCCGAACACGCTGGTAATGGTGATTGATTCGAGCCCCACCAATCTCGATCCGCGCGTGGGAATTGATGGACAGTCCGAGCGTATCGACAGCCTGATCTTCGATTATCTGCTCACGCGCGGCGACAACCTGAATGTTGCGCCCGGACTGGCGGAGCGCTGGGAGATTCCCGATTCCCTGACTTACATTTTTCACTTGCACAAAGGCGTGCGATTCCACGACGGCCGCCCGCTCACTGCTCGCGACGTGAAATGGACCTTCGATTCTCTGCTGACAGGAAAAGTTCGCAGCCCCAGAGGAGCAGCCTATCGCTTCGTAGATCACATCGACGCGGTCGATGATTCGACGGTGGTCTTTCATTTGAAGGAGCCGGATTCGCCCCTGTTATGGAATTTCTCTACCGGTGCGGTCGGCATTGTGCCTTACGGCAGCGGAGGCGAACTCGGCGCTCATCCGATCGGCTCCGGGCCGTTCAAGTTTGTCAGCGCCGAGATGGACAAAGAAGTCGTCATCGAGCGCAACGACGAGTATTGGGGCGAGAAGCCGAAAATTGCCCGGGTCCGATTCGCGGTGGTGCCCGATGCTACTACGCAGGCGCTCGAGATGCGCAAAGGCAGCGGGGACGTCATCATTAACGCAATGTTCTCGCCCGATAGCGTCCTTACCCTTGAGCGTGAGCCGACATTGGAAGTCGAGTCGGGTCCGGGCACGCGATTGGCATATCTGGCGTTCAATCTCCGCGATCCCATTCTGAAAGATGTTCACGTGCGGCAGGCAATTGCCTACGCGCTCGACCGCAAGCCGATGACCGAATATCTGTGGCGGAACGAAGCGCAACCGGCGCGCAGCGTGCTTCCTCCACAAAGCTGGGCTTACGACGGCAACGTGGAGACGTACGATCACGACCCCGGCAAGGCGCGCACGCTGCTCGATGCCGCCGGTTACCCCGAAGTGAACGGTGTGCGATTTCACATCACCATGAAGACCTCCACCGACGAGAACACGCGCCTCATGGTTGCAGTGATACAGCAGCAGTTGCGCGAAGTCGGAATCGCGCTCGATATTCGTAGCTTTGAGTTCGCTACATTTTTTGCCGATGTGGTTCGGGGTGCATTTCAGATGTATGGCCTGCGCTGGATTGGAGGTAACGAGGATCCGGATATCTTCGAATATGCGTTCCACTCCTCGCGCTTCCCGCCGAACGGCGCGAACCGCAGCTACTATTCAAATCCCAAGGTGGACGCTCTAATCGATCAGGCGCGGCGCGCCACCGATCCAGCGGTAAGAAAGCCACTTTATTTCGAGGTTCAGCGTATCCTCGCCGAGCAGGAACCGTATGTCGATCTGTGGTATCTGGATAATGTGCTGATTCACAACAAGCGGGTGCGCAATCTGAAACTGAATCCGGCGGGGAACTACGACTTTCTGAAAACGGCAGAACTCGTGCCCAAGAGTTGACTTATACCGCCTGCGTAAGGTCCGCGTTCTCAGCATTCGGGCGCGTCGGCATAACTCATGCATTTCGACTCGTCCTCGCCCACATACCACAAGGCCGACATATCGGATTTGTTGGCGAAAGCTGTGAACCAGAACGTGTAGCCGAAGCCGCCGAAATCCAATAGCTGTCCGTATCCAAATTGATCGGCATAATCGTTAGGGTTGCAAGTCGTCCCATAATAGAGCAGGGCATTGAAAGCATATTTTCCGGGATGCGCCACCGACACATCAACAGCCTGATACCGGTTTTTTCCCTGCTTATACCAGCATCCTTTAAAACTGGCGTCGGGATTTTTTGTTGCGTCGCCTGAGGCGTCACCGAGTTCCCCGCTCTCGGGAGATTGTTGCGGGCTCTGAGCGGAATTCGTCGCGCGGCTAACTGACATACCTGCTCCTTGCAAAGCAGTGCCAGAGTTTGCTTCCTGGCGCGGATGTACGCCGCAGGCAGCGAGAATCAGCAAGGTGGCAAGGCAGACAACTCCGGTTATTCGACTATCTGTTCCCAGGTGGGCATATGTCTTTTTCCTGCGCATGCCTCACATATCGCACGCATGCACACTTTTGAAAAGCTCTGAGAAGTTTTGGAACCCCTGGTCGCGATGATTGCGGTGCAAACAGCGCACCGCAGCGGGAGGCTCGCCCGGATTCCTTCGCCTTTCAGCTCAGGGCAGGCTCTTCGCTGCGGCAAAACAGGCTTGCTCAGGATGACAGACTGACTGAACCATCGCAGATTCGATCGCGCGCGAAGACTCTCCGGACTGCCGTGTTAGTATCGAATTTTCGTTTGAACAGCCGTTCGAGCGCGGCTATTCCTGGTGGCGTTGTCGGCGAAGCGGCGACTCATGCGCATTCTTTTCATTGGCGACATCTTCGGACGGCCGGGCCGCACCATCGTAAAAGACCGGCTGCCGGGAATTATGCGCGATCAATCGATCGATCTAGTGATCGCAAACGGAGAAAATGCCGCCGCCGGCTTCGGCATAACTCCCGCGCTGGCAGAAGAACTCTTCGATCTCAGCATCGACGTGATTACTACTGGCAATCACATCTGGGATAAGCGCGAGATCATCGATTATTTTCAAGTGATCGATGGCAACGGGCGCGGTCCGCAGCGGCGCGTGTTGCGGCCGGCCAACTATCCGCCGGATATGCCGGGCTGGGGCGTATATCAGGGTACAAAAGCAAAGATTTCCTACGCAGTTGTCAACCTGCAAGGCCGCGTCTTCATGGGGTCGAACGACGACCCATTTCGCGTGGCAGACCAAATTTTGAGCAAGATCGAGGCGAAAGTGATTCTGGTCGATTTCCACGCCGAGGCGACATCCGAAAAAGTTTCTCTGGGATGGCACCTGGCTGGCCGGGTGACGGCCGTGATCGGAACACATACGCATGTGCCCACCGCGGATGAGCGCGTACTGCCCGGTGGTACTGCCTATATTACCGATGTGGGCATGAGCGGCCCGTATGACGGCGTGATCGGTGTCAAAAAAGAGTTGGTTGTCGGCAAATTCTTGAGCGGCATGCCGGTGCGCTTCGAGCCAGCCACGGGCGACGTTCGCCTTTGCGCCGTGGTGATCGATTGCGACGAGAAAACTGGCAAGGCGCGTTCGATTGAGCGGCTGATGCTGAGCTGACGCACGTAATTCTTGCAAGAATGCAACTGCTCCGGCGTTCTTCTGATGCTGGCAGTTAGCACTTAGCGGTTGGTATTTGCATGGCTCGGTAACTGCGCGGCGGCATGCGCCGCAATTGCTAACTGCCGCCCTCCCCTGAGATTCCGACCGTTGAAACCAATGGTACGTGGTCCTAACGGTTCTCCGTGGGATCATTTGGCACGGTAAAATTTAGCGAATGCGCCAGCTTGTCTACATCCTTGCTCTGTCTGCGGTCGCGATTCTGCCGGCGTTTGCCGAAGACAATGGCGCGCCAGGCGGCGACATAATTTCCTGTGGCAACGGCGTTCCGGGCGGTGTTAACTGCGTGGTTTCGCCTCAGGAACTCAAAGAAGCCCGCACCGCCTACAATCACGGCCGCAAACTACAGGAGCATCAGCGCCTGGAAGAGGCCTTCGACAGATTTGATGAGGCTTCACGGCTGGCGCCACAGGACGCTTCCTACTTTGAAGCGCGGGAAGTCGTGAAAGCACAGCTCGTCTTCCAGCATACGGAGCGCGGCGACGCGCTATTGACTGCGGGACATCTCGAACAGGCGGCAGCGGAGTTTCGCGCCGCCTTGAAGCTAGATCCCGACGATGAGTATCCGCAGCAGCGGCTGGCGCAAGCATTGCAGAGTCCGGAAAATCAAAAGCTCGCCGATGTGCCGGAGTTGCTCGCCGAATCGAGCGAGATTCATCTTCAACCCAGACTTGCGCGCGCAACGTTTCACTACGATGGCGATTCTCGCGGGCTCTTCACCGAGCTCGCCTCGGCATTCGGGATAACAACGCAGTTCGACGACTCACTGAAAACAAGATCCGTGCGTTTCCATGTCGATGAAGTTGATTTCTTCACTGCGCTTCGCCTGGCGTGCCGCGTCAGCAAGGCGATGTGGACGGCGATGGATACGCATGAGATCCTGATTGCCGAGGATACGGCGGAAAACCACAAGCAATTTGACCGCATGGCGCTGGCAACTTTCTCCCTGCCCGGCGCGAGCACGCCACAGCAGACCAGCGAAATGGTGACCTCGCTGCGAAACATCTGCGAGTTTCAGAAGGTCAGCAACTCACAGCTTGGCACCATCGAAGTGCGCGCGCCGCAAGCGATGCTTGCGGCATGCACGAAACTCGTCCGGCAGCTGACCAGCGACCCGCCAGAGGTAACGATCGATCTTGAGATTTACCAGATTAGTCATGAGTTCACGCGCGAAATCGGCATGCACCTTCCCGATACTTTTAACGTGTACAACATTCCTGTGGCCGCCCTGGCGGCATTGGGAGGTCAAAGTATTCAATCGCTGGTGAATCAACTGGTTTCCTCGGGCGGCATCAATCAGGCGGGAAGCACGGCGATTTCTGCGCTTCTGGCGCAATTGCAGAGCCAGCAGAGCGGCATCTTCAGCCAGCCGCTGGCAACCTTCGGTAACGGACTGGGTTTCACGGGCGTGAGCCTCGATCAACTCACGATGGCGCTCTCGCTGAATGAGTCGTGGGCGCAGAGTCTGAGCCACGTAACCTTGCGCGCCGAGCAGGGCAGTGATGCCAGTTTTCACCTTGGCGAGCGCTATCCCATTCTCAATGCCTCGTATGCGCCCATTTTCAATTCTTCGCAGATTGCTTCGGTGATCGGAAATCAGAGCTACATTCCGCCTGTACCCTCGATCAGTTATGAGGATCTCGGATTGAACCTTAAGGCCAAGCCGGTGATTCATGGGGATGGCGAAGTCAGCCTCGAGCTTGAACTGCAAGTGCGCTCCCTTACCGGGCAGAGCGCCAATGGCATACCGGTCATTTCCAATCAGGAATACAAGGGCGGTGTTCGCTTGCAAGATGGCGAAGGCGCGGTCATCGCCGGCGAAATCACTACCAACGACGAACGCTCGATGCAGGGCTTGCCGGTCGTCTCTGAAATCCCTGGCCTTAATTGGGCTCTCGCCGATAACAACCGCACCAAGGAATATGACGAACTCCTTATCGTGCTCACGCCTCACATCGTGGCCAGCCGCGAAGTGAGCACGCCGGAGATCTGGGTAAATCAGCAATAAGCTGGGCTTCGGCTTTCAGCTTCGCATCAGGGATGAAGCGGACGCTGGAGCCTGCATTTACTTCACGTCCTTCGCAGCGAAATCCACCAGGTTCTTCAGCGTATCGTTCGGAACATTCGCCACATTGCCGATGGTGCGGCCATTAATGAAAATCGTCGGCGTGCCTGTAACATCGACAGACTTGCCCAGCGCAATCGAGGCATCCACATGCGCTTTAGCCACTGGGGTTGACGCACACGTGGCGACCTCTGACCCCTTTACGCCTGAGGCATCGGCAATGGCGGTCAGCTTCTCGTCGGCATTTTCGGCGGTTATGTCTGATTGCTGCGCGTAGGTGCTGGAGATGAACTTCCAGAAAGCATCATTCGATTGCTGCGCCACGCAGTCGGCGTAATAGGCTCCTTTAGCCGCCCAGTTGTGCATTTCGAGGGGGAAACTCTGCCACACGAAACGCGCATTAGGTTCGGCGCTTACCAGCGCTTCGACCGTCGGTTGCGCGGCTTTGCAAGCCGGACACTGCAAGTCCCCGAACTCCACGATAGTGACGGGCGCGTTCTTTGGCCCGCGCGAAGGGCCGGTGATTCCTTTATCGAGCAAGTTCTTGACAGGGTCGTAGGGCCGTGCGCCGAAAGGAATCAATTCGCCGATGACCGCATGTTGCCCATCCGGGGTGATATAAAGACGGCTTAACTGCTGCCCTTGTGAGCTGGCTAAGATAACATCCACTTCTGCCAGGCCCGCGGCGATCGAGGGTTTAATGGAAGAAATCTTCCAGCTCAATTGAGCGTCATAACCGAACGTCTGCTGCAAGAACGAGTCGACCGTGGCTTCCGATGGCAGAATATCAGCGGTGGCGGAAGCGCTCTTATCAGCGGGTTTCGCACCCGCCGTGGCGCCAGCGGGTACGGGTGTCGTGTTTTGGCCGAGGACAAACGTGCAAACTAGCAAAATGATAGTGAAAGAGAGCAGCTTGACAATACTGCGCATGGTTTCCTTTCAATTGTATCGACTGTTTGCTGACTGATTTTCAAAACTCATTTTTTGCGGCAATGGGAATACGGCGTCCGTATCCGAAAGCCTTGGGAGAAATCTTAATGCCTGGTGCGGCTTGTTGCCGCTTGTATTCGGCGCGATCAACCATACCTACTATCCGGCGCACGAGGCCAATATCGAAGCGGTGATCGGCGGCAATTTGCTCAGCCGAGTGCATTTCCTCGACATAGTCTTCAAGCACAGCGTCGAGGGTCTCGTATGGCGGAAGAAAATCAGTATCTTTCTGGTTGGGGCGCAGTTCCGCCGATGGCGGCTTTTCCAGCGTCGCCGCTGGTATCACCGCGCGCCGGGAATTTGCATAGTGACTTAATCTATACACAAGAGTTTTCGGGACATCGGAGATAACTGCGAGGCCGCCGACCATATCTCCGTAGAGTGTACAGTAGCCGACCCCCAGCTCGCTTTTGTTGCCGGTGGAAAGCACGATGGCTCCGAATTTATTGGAAAGAGCCATCAGCAGCGTGCCACGCGTGCGAGACTGAATGTTTTCCTCCGTGACATCTTCCTTGCAACCAGCGAATACGTCGCGCAAAGTCAGCCTATAGGCCTCGAAGACTCCATCGATCGGCAACAGCTCGAAGCGGATGCCGAGATTCTTTGCCAGGGCACGGGCATCGTCGATGGAACCTTTGGAAGAGTAAGGGCCGGGCATGCCAACGCCAATGACGTTTTCCGGGCCGATTGCGTCGGCGGCGATAACCGCTGTCAGCGCCGAGTCAATCCCGCCGCTCAGGCCGATGATGGCCTTTTGGAATCCGCACTTGCGCATGTAATCGCGCGTACCGAGGACCAGCGCGGCATAAACGCTCGCTTCCTCGCCCGCGATTTGCTCGTGCATGTCGCCGGTAAGTGTTTTCGAGTCGAAATAAATCAAATCTTCCTCGAACGACTTGCCCTGCGCGACAGTTTTGCCCTCTGGATTGAGAACAATGCTGGAGCCGTCGAAGACCAGGCTGTCATTGCCTCCGACCTGGTTAACCAGCGCTACAGGAACTTTGTACTGCCGGACGATTGAGACCAGCATGTCGCGCCGCAATTCGCGTTTGCCGATCCAAAATGGCGAAGAAGAGATGTTGAGAACGAAGTTGCCCCCGGCGCGAATCAGCGCCTCGACAGGGTCGACCGTGTACAGGCGCTTCGGCCAGAACAATTTGTCGTTCCACGCATCCTCGCAGATCGTGAGCGCCATGCGGTTGCCGCAGAAGGGGAACAATTCCTGGCTGCGGGCGGGTGCAAAGTTTCGCATCTCGTCGAAGACATCGTAGGTGGGTAGCAGCATCTTCGATTGCAGGAATGCGATTTTGCCATCCTGCAACAGCGCAGCGGAGTTCATCACTGACTTGCCGGTTTCTGAATTCGCGGGTGTCACCAGCCCGCAGATCACAGCAATGCCTCGTGTTTCCAGAGCGATGCGCTCGGCAGTTTCCCGGTTGCGGGTGACGAACGAAGGCCGCTCGACAAGATCGCGGGGAGGGTAACCGCATACCGAGAGCTCAGGAAAAAGAATCAGTCCGGCGCCATTCGCCCGCGCGCGCAGAGAATAGTCGATAATCTTAGCGGCATTGCCGCTAAAATCTCCAACCGTAGGATTGATCTGGCCGAGAGCAATCTTCACAGATTTAGTTTACGGCAAGCGGCGCTTTGTGGAAGCGCCGGCGCCAACCCTGTGTAACTGGTTAAATTCATGCGGAGTGGTTGAAATCGGCCATTTTCGTCGCTGCAACTTTTCCCAGTCAGTTGAGTTCCAATACAGTAGGCGCTTCCAGAAACGAGCGAAAACAGAACAGAAGGTCTGGACCGCTGGCGGATTGGCGCTTCTTAGGTGGGAAGCGTGGTCTGGAAAAAAGGGGGATACCATGAGGTACCTTAAATATTTGGCGTTGGTCGGGGCGTTGGCGTTGCCGCTGGCTCTTGCACAGCCTTCACAGGCGCAGGTCGCGGTGGGAGTAGGCGTTGGCTATGGTCCTCCTGTAGGTTGCGCCTATGGGTATTACGGATATTACCCGTATGCTTGCGCTCCATATGGCTACTACGGTGCTGGCTGGTTCGCAAATGGCATTTTTATCGGCGCTGGCCCCTGGTATGGCTGGGGTTGGGGCGGATGGGGTGGTTGGTGGCCTGGTTGGGGTTGGGGCCGCGGCTGGGGCTGGGGTGGTGCGCGGGGCTTCGTTGGTAGAGGCTTCGCTGGGCGTGGCTTCGCCGGACGTGGCTTTGCCGGCCGCGGTTTCGCCGGCCGCGGTTTCGCCGGTGGACGTGGATTCGCTGGCGGTGGCTCTCACGGCGGAGGCGGCTTCCACGGTGGAGGCGGTGGCTTTCACGGTGGCGGAGGTGGGTTTCATGGCGGGGGCGGTGGACACCGATAATCGCCGTGTTCGAACGGTTTGACGTGGAACATGACTGGGCTGCAATCGGCTGGCGGCTGAAGCTGCCAGCCGTTTGTTTATTGATCGTCAACTATTGGTCGTCAGTCGTTTGTTTTAATTCATCGTCGCGGTGGAGTCGGCGGTACAAGGATGTACGGCCTTTTTCACAAAAGCCGTGTTCCTTCCAGATCAAGCTTACATCCGAGCCTTTGTCCGGCTCCGTGCTAGAGCACGACCATCGTGATGCCGCGGTTGGCGCGGCCTAGATCAGGGTCAGACTTGAGTTCGGGATGAGTTTGCAAGAGTTTCCAAGCGGCATCGTCAGATTTCGACCAGTTCTCCCCGAAAATGCAGGCTCGAATTAGGCCGTCGCGGACTAACTGCAGCAGCCGATTTTGCACGGCGATACGGACATCTCCCCCCGCGCCCGTTGAACCGTAGCCATGTATGAGTTTCAGGAACTTCGCGTTTTCTTGACCTGCCGTTGCCAGTTCCCGCTCCAGGCGCTGAAGCACTTCGCGGACCGACGGCATGTCGGATTTAAGATTTACGGTTTTGATCGCTACGCCTTGTATTTCGTGCTCCAAACCAAAAACGTCGTTTCAGCAGTCATTTGAACGGCGCTCGACCATACGGGCCCAATGGCTACCGCCTCTACTAGCCTTTTCTCCCACGAGCAATCGCCTCACGTGCTTCTTTATCCGCTGTTCGTCGCCGTTCAGTTTCCCGCTTATCCCACAGTTGCTTACCCTTGGCCAGAGCGATCTCAACTTTGACTTTACCATTCTTGAAATACATACGAGTGGGGATCAATGTGAGGCCTTTAGCTTGGGTTTTCCCGATTAGCTTGCGTATTTCATCTTTGTGCATCAGCAGCTTTCGGGTACGCAAGGCAGCATGGTTCGAGTAGCTGCCATGTTCGTAAGGGCTGATGTGGCAGTTGAGCAACCAGAGTTCCCCATCTTTGACCAAGCCATAAGAATCGCGCAGGTTCGTTTTTCCGCCGCGAACCGATTTAACTTCGGTTCCCGTTAAAACCAGGCCACATTCAAATTTTTCCAGCAAGAAATAGTTGTGAGAAGCGATCCTATTAACGGCGGCATCTCTCTGCCCCGCGGCCGTGGGATCACGGCGTGGGGTTTTCTCAGGGCTGGCCTTAGTTTGATATGTGGATTGGCGGGGCATGCAGGTTGCTTGGCTCATCTTAGCAAGAAGCGCTTCGCGGGCTGAGGCCTGGTGCCCGGGGCGAGTTGACTGTGGCACGTGCGAACATGTGCTCTACTGCGGAGGACACCCGGATGCTTCTGTGGGGTGAGATTCCAGGGCAAGGCCTGAAGGTCTACGACCAAAGAGTGTAACTCCCATGCAGACAATCACATGGGAAGCTGCGAAAGGCGATGTTATAATCGCGCTAAAGCACAATTTTTGTTGCTTCGATAACGTCAAACCAAATCCCAGGTTCGCTGGCCTCGGGGTGAAAGACTGCGTGTCCGGCGAAGACTTTTTAGCGAGGATTGACGAATGAGACGTCTGAAGCCCGCGGCAGTGCTGCTGCTGGTGGTCTTAACCCTTGTGCCCGCAATCGCACGCGATAAGGCCAAAACCCTTTACGACAAAGGACAGGATGCCGAAGCCCGGCAGAATTATGAGCAGGCCTATGAGTTTTTTAAGCAGGCCTACGACCTGAAGCCGAAGGATCTTCGCTACCGCGCTTCGTTCGAGCGTTTGCGCTTCAAGGCCGCGGCCACAATTGTGCATCGTGGCATTGGCCTGCGCGATCAAGGCAAGTTGGACGAGGCAGTAATCGAATTTCAGCGGGCCGCCCAGATCGACCCATCGTTGTTTACGGCGCAACAGGAGTTGAAGAAAACGCTGGAGATGATTCATGACCAGAAGAATCCTCCGCCGCAGGCCGCAGGCCCGCCAAACAGCCTGGAGCGCAAAATCAGAGAAGCCAGCGGCCCGGTTGAGCTCGCGCCCATTTCAAACGTCCCCATAACCGTAAAACTCACCGAAGATTCGAAAGTGATTTACCAAACCATCGGGCAGCTTGCCGGGATCAACGTTCTCTTCGACCCCGACTACACATCAAAGCGGATCAAAGTTGAACTGAACGGAGTGACGCTGGAAGATGCGCTGGAAATTACGGCGCTGTCTTCGAAGACTTTCTGGCGGCCAGTAACGAGCAATACGATTTTTGTAGCTCAGGATAATCCTGCCAAGCGCAAGGAACTCGAACAGAGCGTACTGAAGACTTTCTATCTCTCGAACATTTCTCAGCCGACCGAGCTGCAAGATGTCGTAAACGCAATCCGCGCAGTGCTCGACGTGCAACGCGTTCAGCAGTTGCTTTCTCAGAACGCTCTGGTGGTTCGCGGAACGCCGGACCAGATCGCGCTCGCCGAGAAATTGGTGGACGATCTGGATCGTGCCCGGCCAGAGGTGTTAGTCGATATCGCGGTGCTACAGATTAGCAAGGATAAGTCGCGCACCCTTGGGCTGAGCCCGCCTTCCAGCGCAACCGTCACTCTGCAGAGCAACATCAACACTTCCAGCAGCTCCAGTAGTTCGACCACGACCACTACGGGCACGACCAGCACCAGCACCGGTACGGGCCTGGAATTGAACACTCTGGGCAATTTGAACGCGACCGATTTTCAGGTAGCGATCGGCTCGGCAAATCTCTCCGCGGTGATGAGCGACAGCGACACCAAAATGTTGCAGAATCCGCAGGTGCGTGCACTCGATAACCAGAAAGCGACGCTGAAGATTGGCGAACGCGTGCCGGTAGCGACAGGATCGTTTCAGCCCGGCATTGGTGGTGTGGGTATCAATCCGCTGGTTAATACGCAGTTCCAGTATTTGGACGTTGGCGTGAACATCGATGTCACGCCGCATGTTCACAACGACCGGGAAGTAACGCTGAAAATCACGATGGAAATCTCTTCGGTCGTAGGTCAGTCCAGCATCGGTGGCATCAGCCAGCCGATTATTGGCCAAAAGAAAATCGAACACGAAATTCGGCTGCGCGATGGTGAATCGAGTCTGATCGGAGGCATCTTCGACGATTCGCAGACGCGTTCCCTGGCCGGCATTCCTGGCTTGGCGCAGATTCCCCTGATCCGATACCTGTTTGGTCAGGAGACGAAGGACCACGAGCAGGATGAGACGGTGTTCGCTATTACTCCGCACGTCGTGCGCGCGGCCAGCGTCGGCGAACTCAATCAGCGTGCCATTGATATCGGCACGGCGAACGCGATCCAACTGCGCTACGTAAGCCATCCCCAGACTCCCGCTGCTCCAGCCACGCCGGCTTCGTCTGCAGCGGCTCCCGCGCCTGCCGCTCAGCCTCCGGCGAATCAGGGTCCGAATCAAGCCGGCGTCTCCGCGCAGCCCGCGAATTTCCTGTTTGATCCAGGGCAGGTCACGACCACTAAGGGCAACACTTTTACGGTCAATCTCATGATTTCTGGCGCAAAGGATGTGTACTCGGTGCCGGTGCAACTGAACTACGACGAGAAGATGCTCGACCTGCTAAATGTGTCGAATGGCGGCTTCCTGTCACAGGATGGGCAGGCGGTGGCTCTGGTGCACCGGCAGGATGAAAAAGGCCTGCAGATTACGGCCACGCGGCCGCCAGGCTCGGGCGGTGTATCGGGACAAGGGGCCGTGGTTACGCTGACGTTCCAAGCCAAGGAAAGTGGGCAGACTCCTTTGACGATTACAAGGGGTGGGGCTCGCGATCCGGGATTACAGGCAATTAACGTGAATGGAGCGCAGGCCTCCATCACTGTGCAGTAGTGCGCATCTAAGTATTTGGGTCCGGGTCAGGCTTTCAGTGGAGGCTGAGGAGTATACCTGGACCATTACAAAATCCAGATGCGGGTTAAATATGATGCAGTTTCAAGGCGGGCGGAGGAGATGTCCGGGGCAGCGGGGTTTTACACTGCTCGAGCTGATCATTGCGACGACCATTGTGGTGATTCTCTCTACCATGGCTGTTCCGATGGCGCGCATCACTATTCAGCGTGAGCGGGAGCGCATGTTGCGCGAGGACTTGTGGGAGATGCGCGACGCGATTGACCGCTATAAAGATGCCGCTGATCGCGGCGGCTTTCAAACTAAAGTCGACAGCCAGAACTATCCCCCCGATTTGGAAACACTAGTCAAAGGCGTCGATGTACAGGGAAAGAAAGTTCGATTCCTGCGGAAAATTCCAGTCGATCCCATGACTGGAACCACCGAGTGGGGGCTGCGTTCCATGCAGGACGATCCGGATTCGGATTCATGGGGCGAGCAGAACGTATTTGACGTTTATACCAAGTCACAAGGTACGGCTCTCGACGGGACGAAGTACAGGGATTGGTAATGGTAAGACGGTTGAAATCAAAAGGTGCCGTCGGGTTCACACTCCTGGAGATGATGATCGTGATCATCATCATGGGAATTCTGCTTTCCATCGCTCTGCCCATCTACAACCAGTCCGTTCTGAAGGCTCGCGAGTCGGTGCTGCGCAACGATTTATTTGAACTCCGCAAGCTTATCTCGCAATACACGCTCGACAAGCAGAAAGCGCCGCAGTCGCTGGATGATCTGGTGCAGGCCGGCTATATCAAACAGATACCCAAAGACCCAATGACCAACGAAGCTAACTGGGCGCCTCAGGAAGAGGACGTGCTCTCGTCGGTGGATCAGACCGATCCTGGAATTGACGACGTGCATTCCGCTTCGAATGCCATTTCCAGCGACGGAACAGCCTACAGCACCTGGTAGCGTCTTTCTTCCACATTGCAACCGTTCGGCGCAGGCACTACCATTTACTCATGCCCGTCGAAACAGAAATCCTGGTCCCTGCTTCCATTCGCGCGCCCCGGGGAAACTCTATTACGTGCAGGGGTTGGCAGCAGGAAGCCGCCCTGCGCATGTTGATGAACAATCTCGACGAGGAAGTCGCCGAGCGCTCGCAGGATCTCGTCGTTTACGGTGGAACCGGGCGCGCCGCCCGCAATTGGGAGTGTTATCACGCCATTATCAATACGCTAAAGTCGCTTGCGAACGACGAGACATTGCTGGTGCAGTCGGGCAAGCCGGTAGGGGTGTTCCGCACGCACGAATACGCTCCGCGCGTGCTGATTGCAAACTCGAATCTGGTCGGGCACTGGTCGAACTGGGAGATGTTCAACGAACTCGAGCGCGCCGGCCTGATGATGTACGGGCAGATGACCGCAGGCTCGTGGATTTATATAGGCTCGCAGGGGATTATCGAGGGTACCTTTGAGACTTTCTCGGCGGCAGGCGAGAAGCATTTTGGCGGCGATCTCGCAGGCAAGCTAATAGTCAGCGGCGGCATGGGTGGCATGGGCGGTGCGCAACCTTTGGCGGCGACGATGGCGGGTGCTGCGTTTTTGGGGGTAGAAGTCGATCCCGAGCGCATCAAGAAGCGCCTAAAAACCGGCTACTGCGACTTCATGGTGAACACCCTCGACGAAGCCTTACGCATTCTGAAAAACGCGGTGCGCAAGAAAGAGAACGTGTCCGTCGGGCTGGTGGGAAATTGCGCCGACATCATTCCAGAGCTGGCAGAGCGGGGCGTGGTTCCGGACATCCTTACCGATCAGACTTCGGCTCACGACCCGCTGAATGGATACGTGCCCAATGGCATGACGCTGGAGGGAGCGTTAGATCTGCGGAAGCGCGATCCCCATGCGTATCAGGAAAAGTCCCTCGATGCGATTGCTCGCCACGTAGAAGGCATGTTGCGCTTGCAGAAGATGGGATCGGTTACATTCGATTACGGCAATAACATCCGGACGTTTGCTTTTCAGCGGGGGGTGAAGAATGCCTATGACTTTCCCGGATTTGTTCCGGCATATATTCGTCCGTTATTTTGCGAGGGACGTGGGCCGTTTCGTTGGGTTGCGCTATCGGGCGAAGCCTCGGATATTCACGTAACCGACGACCTGGTACTCGAACTGTTTCCCGACAACCGCATCTTGCGGCGCTGGATTGATCTGGCACGCAAGCGCATCAAATTTCAGGGACTACCAGCTCGCATCTGCTGGCTGGGCTACGGGGAGCGCGCGCAGTTCGGGCTGGCTATCAATGATCTGGTGAAGAAAGGGAAAATCAAAGCGCCAATCGTAATGGGCCGAGATCACCTCGATTGTGGTTCGGTCGCTTCGCCCTTCCGTGAAACGGAAAACATGAAAGATGGCTCTGACGCGGTCGCCGACTGGCCCTTGTTGAATGCGTTGTTGAATACGGCAGCGGGAGCGTCGTGGGTTTCCATCCACAACGGAGGCGGCGTCGGCATCGGTTATTCGCAGCACGCCGGACAGGTCACGGTCGCTGACGGAACCGAGATGATGGCCAAACGCATCGAGCGTGTGCTAACGACGGATCCCGGGACAGGCATTATCCGTCACGCGGACGCGGGGTACGAAGAAGCGACAGAGTTTGCGAAGAAAAAGGGCGTCAGGATTCCGATGACCGAAAAATGAACGCCTGCCACCGAGACACAGAGCCACGGAGGTTCGGTGAATAACTCGCCACTCCTGCTCACCAATGTTGGCCAGCTTCTCACAGTCCGTTCAGTATTGGGGAATTCGGGCCCGCGACGCGGGACGGACCTCAAGAATCTCGGCATTATCCACAATGCGGCCGTTCTTTGCCTGGGTGGCAAGATCGTCTCCGTCGGCACAACCAAAGAGGCTCTCCGCGATCCCTGGCTGAAGAACAATCGCAAGAAGGTCAGCGAAATCGACTGCGCGGGCAAGGTCGTCGTGCCGGGATTCGTCGACTCACACACACATCCTGTCTTTGTTAGCCCACGATTAGTCGACTTCGAAAAGCGCATCGAGGGAGCTTCCTACGAAACGATTGCAGAGGCAGGAGGCGGAATTCGATCGAGCCTGGAAGGCGTCCGCAGAGCAGAGAAGCAGCTTCTCGCCGATAAATTCCTGTTTGTGCTGCGCGACATCTCCGCACATGGAACAACCACTGTTGAAACTAAATCAGGCTACGGGTTGACCGTCGAATCGGAACTAAAGTCGCTGGAGGCTATCCGCGAAGCCGCGGGACACTGGCCGGGGACCGTCGTTCCAACCCTGCTAGGCGCGCACGTCGTCCCAAAAGAATTCCAGAACTGCTCACAAAAATATGTCGAGCTCGTCTGTAAAGAGATGATTCCGCAGGCGGCGCGGCGGAAGCTCGCACGATTCGTCGATGTTTTTTGCGATAAAGGCGCATTTACCGCAACAGAGACGGCGCAGATCTTTACCGCCGCGGAACGAAATGGCCTGCGTCTGCGTGCACACCTAAGTCAGCTAGCACGCACGCCGGTGCAGCCGCTGTTGCGGTTTAATCCCGCATCCCTGGATCATATGGACCACGTGAATGGCGATGACATCGCCGCCTTGGCAAAATGTGACACAATTACCACACTCGTGCCCGGCGCGAATTATTTTTTGGGACTGAAAGAATACCCTCCGGCGCGCAAGTTGATCGAAGCCGGCGCCCCAGTAGCTCTCGCCACGGACTACAACCCGGGAACGTCGCCTACTCTGAGCATGCCTATGGCGATGTCGCTGGCTTGTACACATATGAAAATGTCGCCGGAAGAGGCCATTGCCGCGGCCACGATTAATGGGGCATGGGCGTTGCGGGTTGCAGATCGCAAAGGCTCGATCGAGCCGGGGAAAGACGCGGATTTTGCGGTATTTGCTGTTCACGACTACCGTGAGATTCCTTACTGGTTTGGCATGAACCGGTGTGAGATGACCGTGATTAATGGGGAAGTGGCGAACCCGCATTGAACTTTTGTGCCGGGCAATCCGTACCAGGCGATGGGGAGTAATACCGTCTGACTATGCGCCCCCGCGGTCTCTCTGCGCGGGTTTGCGGTCAAAGGCTCTTAACCGCAGAGCTCGCCAAGAGAGGCTGCAAAGTTCGCCGAGAAAACAACTGTTCTTGATACTTCACTGCCACCACGAAAGTTATGAAGTCGACTCTGTCAAGAAAACAACTACGCAATCTCCCGAGGCTATCTATGAAACGAATCTATGCTGTAGTCGCATTCGCGCTTCTGACGTTATCCCTGGCAACGGCCCAGCGATTGCCTGAAATAGCCGTTCCCGAAAACTACAAACTCACCTTCACACCCGATCTCGATAAAGCTTCATTCGAAGGCGATGAAACCATCGCAATTCACGTCCTGAAGCCGACGTCCGAGATCACGCTGAACTCGGCCGAAATCGAGTTTCATGACGTCACCATCACCGCTGGCGGCCACGCCCAGAAGGCCACTGTCACTCCCGATAAAGAGAAGGAGATGGTGGTGCTGAAGGTCGAAAAGCCACTGGCAGCGGGCGCAGCCAGTGTGCACATCACTTACGCCGGCATTCTCAACGATCAGATGCGCGGGCTTTATCTCGGCAAGGATGATCAGGGCCGCAAGTACGCTTCCACGCAATTCGAATCCACTGATGCGCGCCGGGCTTTTCCATCCTTCGACGAACCCGCTTACAAGGCGACCTTCGATATCACCGCCGTCGCCGACAACGGACTTGCGGTCATTTCCAACACGAAAATCGCTTCCGACACCCCCGGGCCGGGCGACAAGCACACTGTTCGATTCGCCACCACGCCGAGAATGTCTTCTTATCTGGCTGCGCTGGTCATTGGAAACTTTGCCTATGTCGAAGGTGAAGCCGATGGTATCCCCATCCGTGTCTACAATCCCACCGGCAAGGAGCAGCAAGGCAAATTCGCTCTCGACGTTGCTGAACACGTTCTCAGCTACTACGACAAGTATTTCAACATCAAATACCCCTACGGGAAGCTTGATCTGGTCGGCATCCCCGACTTCTCCGCTGGCGCAATGGAAAACACCGGTTGTATCACCTTTCGCGAAGTTTTACTGCAAATCGACGAGAAGACCGGCGGAGTCGGTCTGAAGAAAACGATCGCCTCCGTCATCGCCCATGAAATGGCCCACCAGTGGTTCGGCGACCTTGTGACCGCCAAGTGGTGGGATGACATCTGGCTCAACGAGGGCTTCGCCACCTGGATGTCCAGCAAGCCCATTGAAGCCTGGCGGCCGGAGTGGAACTTCGATCTTGACGACGTCAGCAACACCGGCGGCTCCCTCAATACTGATTCACTTGCCAATACTCGCCCGATTCATCAGGCTGCCGAGACTCCAGGGCAGATTATGGAACTTTTCGACGGAATCGCCTATGGCAAGGCTGCGGCCGTGCTCCGCATGGTAGAAGCATACGTCGGCGACAAGACATTCGAAGCGGGTGTGAATGCCTACCTCCAGAAACATCAGTACAGCAATGCCACTGCCGCCGACTTCTGGAATGCGCAAGCTGAAACTTCGAAGAAGCCGGTCGATAAAATCATGGCCTCGTTCATCACCCAGGCCGGCGCTCCGATCGTCAATGTAAAATCGCAGTGCTCGGGCAACTCGACATCGATCACGGTTGACCAGCGCCGGTACTACGTCGATCGCATCAAGTTCCAGGAGCCTAACGATCAACTCTGGGAATTTCCACTGTGCCTGAAGTCTTCCGCGGGCGAACAGAAATGTGAACTACTCACCAAGCGTGAAGAAACCTTCAGGCTCTCGGGTTGCTCGAATTGGGTACTGGCCAATGCCGGTGCCACCGGATACTATCGCTCAGGCTACGATCCTGAGAGCGTTCGCGCCCTGGCCAGCGACGCCGAAACAAAACTGACTCCTGCTGAGCGCATTGCCTTGCAAGCCGACATCTGGGCTTCGATTCGCGTGGCCCGTGAACCGATCGGCGATTTTCTGGCATTCGCGCAGGGAGTAGGTAATGACCGCAGTCGCGCTGTACTCGATGACGTTCTCGGACGGCTCAACTACATCGACACCTATCTGGTTAACAATTCCGACCGAGAAGCTTTCCGCTCCTGGCTGCGCGGTTACCTGCGGCCCATTCTCCAGGATGTCGGGTGGGAACCGAAGCCCGGGGAAAGCGACGAGATTCGGACTATGCGAGGCCGCGTATTCAATGCCCTGGGCTACGACGCGCGCGATCCGCAGGTGCTCGCCGAGGCGCGAAAAATTGCAGATCAAGCGATCGACAACCCGGACTCTGTCGATCACGAACTGGCCGGGGGCGCTCTTAGCATCGCCGCCCTGAACGGCGACGAGGCCTTCTACGACCGCCTCGTCACCGCGTCGAAGAATGCCAAGTCGCAAGAAGACTACTATGGTTTCCTGTTCACCTTAAGCGCATTTACCAATCCCAAGCTCCTTCAGCGCACGCTGGACTACGCCATTTCGCCCGATGTGCGCTCGCAGGATACGTTGCAATTGATCGGTGCCGTGTTCGGCAATCCGGTGGGTCAGAAGGAGGCGTGGGACTTCGTTCTCGCCCACTGGGATGCAATCCAGAAGGCGGGTGGGCCGTTTGCCAGCGCTGCAGTCGTGCAAGCGTCAGGTTCGTTCTGTGATGCGCAGATGCGCGATCAGCTTGTCAGCTTTTTCGCTGCTCATAAGATCGAAGCGGCCGAGCGCACTTACCGGCAATCGATCGAGCGCATCAACAATTGCGTCGACCTAAAATCGCAGCAGGAGCCGCAACTGGCGTCATGGCTCGACCAACACGGTTCCTCGACCGGAGGACAATAAGCATTCTTGAATCCGTGGCCGGACGGCGGACTGAATCGATGAAGTCCGCCGTCTGGCTTGATGTCGGTAGGAGATTCTGTGCGCCACCGGCCATCGCCGTGACTGGAAGTCTATTACTTTGCCACTATCCTTATCTCTGTTTTGCTATTCTGACGGTCTGCTGCTTCACGACGTGCAGACATGCAAAAGCCATTGAGCTGGTTTGATAGCCCTCGCCGCAATGCATCGTCGCGGCTGCTTCCGTCCGTCTTCGATTTCTGGACGACACAGCATTACGTAAAAAATGAAGCGCTTGTGCGACCGGGCACACGGTAGTCCAATAAACTGTCGCTAAATGATTCCTTAGGTCATACGGAAGATTCTAACGTGGTCGCTAGCGGCCCTGCCGTCACCGGAACATGATTGGAACGTATCATATTCGACAGTGAGGGCGTGTCCGGCCTCGCTTATGAACGCTTGTGGGGGATCTTTGGGTGAAAATGGTCGTAGCTAGTAATCTCGTAACGGGCAAAGATCAAAGACTGTTGCTGATGGCGGTTCTCATCACTTTGTGCAGCACATTCGCGACTGCGCAGGGCGGTCCACCCTACTACACCAACGATCCTGGCACGCCCGGCCATCTCAACTGGGAAATCAACGTAGGCTACATGCCTTTCTACTTCCAAGGCCAGTCAATTTCCCACACGCCCGACGTGGATATCAACTTCGGCGTGGGTCCTCGCATCCAGCTCACCTACGAAAACGCGTGGCTGCGGGTCAAGCCGCCGGAAGCGACCACTCGATTTGGGCTCGGCCAATCGAATCCCGGGGTAAAGTGGCGCTTTTACGACGCCGGCGAAGGCCACCTTTCCATATCCATGTTCCCGCAGTTTTTCCTAAACAATCCCAATGACGCAGTGCGCCGCGGCATAACACCCGCGAGCCAGACTTTCGAATTGCCGATTGAGTTCTCCGACAAAGTGGGTCCTGTCGATGTGGACTTCGAACTGGGCTACGATTTTGTCCACAAGGGACCAAACGGCTGGATTTCCGGCCTCGTCGTAGGACGCGATATTACCCACAAACTCGAACTGGACATGGAGCTATATAATCAAGGCACATTTCATCCCCTGCAAAACCAGCCCACAATTGATCTTGGCGGGCGCTATAAAATCCACTCTCCAATTATCTTTTTGTTCATGGCTGGGCGCTCACTCAAACCGAGCAGCAGCGATCAAACGTATTTTCTTGGATATTTTGGCCTACAATTCCTGCTGCCGCCCAAATCGTACCCCAGCGATACGCCGGAAAACGCCGGGGAAAAGTAGAGTATGCGCCTGTCGGGTGGGCATCAATGTGTGCCCTGATGCGAATGGCCGAGGCAGTGGCGAAAGCACGATTCTTTCACAAATTCACTACTCGAACTGCAGCAGCGAACTTCGTTCTCCCCCTTCGGCTGTGTCTGCGTAGCGTCTCAACTCCGGATACTTCTGAATTAACGTTTCCGGCGCGGTGACGCGCCTGCCGGTGATCATGGCTTTCAGTTCGATCGCGTTGACTCCGGCTTTCGATTCGAAGTGGTTGTTGGTGATCACGTAAGTCGTCTGGGCTCTTTCGGCGACGCTGGCGATCTTGTCTTTCCATCCGGCAAGCTCGCTGGGCTTGTAGAGATAGTTGTAGCGATCGTTACGGTTATCCGAGTCGAACCACTGTTCGTAGTTGCGTCCGTGCAGGCGAACGTAGCCGATCGTGCCGGTGACGTGATCGGTGGGGGCGAGGGAGCGACCGAGCTGCGGCTGGTCGATGTTGCAGAATCCGACGTTCTGCTGGGTGAACGCGGCTAGCGTTTGCGGATCGTTCCAGCTGGAATGCCGCACCTCGACCACGCGCGGATACTCGATGAACTGCCGCAACAGACGGTCAAGATACTCGCGATTGAGCGACGTATTTTTGAACGACACCGGAAACTGGATGAGCAGCGCGCCCAGACGATGCTCGTTGGCCAATGCGTCGAGGCCTTCGCGGGCGAGGCGTTCATCGTCATCGCTGGGGCGAATCGTGGCGGCGGAAGTTGGCTCCATGACAGCGATCGGAGAGTGTGTAAACGCGCGGTAGAGCTTGGCGGTGAAAAGAAAGCTGGGATTGACCGGGGCAACTTTGCGGCACCACAGCGTGGCTAGCTCGGGCTTGAGCGGTGCATAGAACGAAGTGTTGATTTCTACGGTATCGAAGAAGCGGGCCAGGTACTCGAGGGGATGAATTTTGCGCTGCTTCATGCCAAGAGGGTAGAAGATTCCCTCCCAATCTTTATAGGACCAACCGGCGGTGCCAATCAGAATGTTGCCGTGCGCGAGCCGGGCTTCGCTTTCAGACAACTGCGCTGTTGGCGCCGGATCGCGCAATGGCTGCGAGGCGGACATTAGGGTTGCAGACGGGGGGCTTGAGGAAGGGTAGCACAGGGCACGCAGCCTTGCGTGGGGTAAACGTTCACACTTCGCTACAAGCGCGTTACTCCTGCCTCGCTGCGCTTGTGCGTCGGATGACAATCTTTGTGACCAGGAGGCCAGACAAGCGGCGGTTGCGGCGTCATCCTACATGCACATGCTCGGGAGAGGAGACGGCTTCGAGGGCATGCTCGAGGTCGGCGATTAGGTCATCGGCATGTTCGATTCCAACAGAGAGGCGGATCATCTGATCGGTAACGCCCATACGGGCGCGCTCTTCGGCGGAGATCATCAGGTGCGATGTGAGCACCGGAATTGACACGAGCGAGTCGACGCCACCTAAACTCGGGGCTAAAGTGAACAGGCGCATAGCTTCGGTTACGCGGCGTGCGTCTTCCGCGGTGCCTTCGACTTCAAAAGTGACCATGCCGCCGCCGCCGGTCATTTGCTGGCGTGCTAACGCATGCTGGGGGTGACTCGTCAGAAATGGGTAGTGCACGCTTCGAACCTTGGCATGGTCAGAGAGAAACTCGGCGACTCGTTGGGCGTTTTCGTTGTGACGAGCGACGCGCACGGCGAGGGTCTTGAGGCCGCGGACCAGCATCCAGGAAGCGTGCGGGTCCATACAGTTGCCGATGGTCGTGCGAGTCTCCCAGATTCTTTCGATCAGTGCACGACGAGCAGCAACAGCGCCACAGATGAGATCGGAGTGTCCGCCGAGATATTTGGTTCCGGAGTGCATGACGATGTCGATGCCGAACTCAGCCGGGCGCTGATTTATGGGCGTGCCGAAGGTAGCGTCGATCATGGTGAGCAGGCCGTGTTGTTTTCCCAGGGCCGAGATCTTCTTGAAATCGACCACGCGCAGCGTGGGATTGGTCGGCGACTCGATGTACAGCAGTTTTGTGTTAGGGCGGATCACGCGTGCGTGCTGGTCGTAGTCGGCGGTATCAACAAACGAGGTTTCGATGCCCATCTTGGGTAGCCAATGAGAGAGAAATTTGTTGACGCCGCCGTAAATATCGCGTTGCGCAACGATATGATCGCCGTTCTGAAGCAGTGCCATGATGGTGGTGGTGATGGCTCCCATGCCGGATGCGAAGGTGAGAGCGGCATCCAGGCCTTCGAGCTGCGCGATGGTTTTTTCCGCAATAGTATTGGTGGGATTGCCGTAGCGCGTGTAGTAGTGGTCACTGCCGGTAAGGCGAACCTGTTCGTCATTGTCGGCGACTTCGAAAGTGGAAGTTTGAAAAATGGGCGTGGACATGGGTCCGTTTCTCTTTTCAAGATCGCCGGCGCCGCGAACGGCCTGGGTTTCGCGTTTCATGAGTAGGACCTCTTTTTTCAAGGTTAACCGGGGGCGCGAAACCCTGCAAGGGCCACTGCAAACAACCGCATTTCCCGACGCAGAATGGGTTTACAATTTGCAGCGTTTACAATTCCACATTCATGAATCTCGATCTCAAGAACCGGGTTGCACTGGTTGCGGCTTCTAGTCAGGGGATTGGACGAGCGACGGCAGAGGCCTTCGCAGCAGAGGGTTGCCGGGTGGCGATGTGCGCGCGAAACCGGAAAACATTGGAAGCTGCGGCGGAGAGAATCAGAAAGCAATGCGGTGTTGAGGTTTTCGCCCAGGCTTTTGATGTGTCTGACGGCGCGTCTGTGAGCTGCTTTGTAGCGGCGGTGGTTGAAAGGTTGGGCGGGGTCGATATTTGTGTGACCAACGCGGGCGGGCCTCCAGCCAAAGGATTTCTTGCGACTACGAACGAGGAATGGGAGCGGGCGGTCGAGGCGAATTTTCTCAGCGCGGTTTACTTTGCGCGCGAAGTTATTCCGCATATGCAAAAGAAGAAGTGGGGACGGATCATCACCCTTACTTCGATTACCACGAAACAGCCGATTGCTGACCTGGTGCTGTCGAATGCCGTGAGGGCAGCGGTGGTGGGCCTGGTCAAGAGCCTGGCAAGTGAATTCGGCAAGGACGGGATTCTGGTGAACAACGTCGGGCCGGGTTTCACCGCTACCGACCGGCTGAAGGAACTGGCGAACTCACGAGCGTCGGTTTCGGGCAAGAGCGAGCAGGGAATTCTTGAAGGGTGGGCGGCGGAGGCGCCGTTGAAGAGGCTGGGCGAGCCGCGCGAAGTAGCGGAGACAATTGTGTGGCTGGCTTCGGAACGAGCTTCGTACATCACCGGGCAAACAGTGCTGGTGGATGGTGGGCTCTATAAGGGGTTGTAGTCGTCTCGCATTATTTGCAGCAGGGCGATCTTTGATACTCGGAGATTTCATGCGATCAATAGCGTCGCGGATAGCGATGATGAGCGGGGAAGGCGCGCTCTCGGTGTTTGCGCGGGCCAAGGAACTGGAAGCACAAGGGCAATCGATTATTCACTTGGAATTGGGCGAGCCGGATTTTCATCCGTCAGGTAGCGTGGTGGATGCAGTTTCACGGGCGCTGGATGAGGGAAAGGACCGCTATTGCGCGGTGGTGGGAGTTGCTGAATTGCGACAGGAAATTGCCGCATACTTGCGGCGCACGCGCAATATCGACGTTTCAGCGGATAACGTCCTTGTGGCGCCGGGCTGTAAAGCGGCCTTATTTTTTGCAATGATGGCTTTGCTCGAGCCAGGGGATGAAGTTCTTTATCCCGACCCGGGATTTCCAGGCTATCCTTCAATTGCGCGCGGCCTCGGAGCCGTGCCCGTCTCGTTCGAGCTTTCGGCTCGCAATCATTTCCAGCCGGACATCGCTGATGTGGCGGCCAAGATAACGCCACGCACGCGGATGCTACTCACGAATTCTCCGGGCAATCCTACAGGAACGGTCTACAGCAGCGCGGTGCAGCGCGACCTGGCAGCGCTTGCGGTCGAGAAGGATCTGTGGGTTCTCTCCGACGAAATTTATGCGCGGATTATCTATGGCGGGGAATACGTTTCGATGCTGAGCTATCCGGGAATGCGTGAGCGGGCGTTAATCGTCGATGGTTTTTCGAAGAGCTTTGCGATGACGGGGTGGCGGCTGGGGTATACGGTTGCACCGTCAGACGTCGTGCCGGCGCTGGCGATGATGGCGATAAATACGTACACCTGCGTGGCCGAGTTTACCCAGTATGCAGCGATTGAGGCGCTGCGCGACCGGGAGGGCGCAACGCCAAGGATGGTTGCGGAGTTTGCGCGGCGAAAGCAGCAGTTTGTTCGAGATTTGAATCGAATCCCGGGATTTCGCTGCGAAGCCCCTGCAGGCGCCTTTTATGCGTGGGTGGATATCTGCGGGACTGGCACGAGCGCGGAGGAGATCTGCCGGATTTTGCTGGAGGATGCCGGAGTGGCCGCGATTCCGGGAGCGGCGTTTGGTCCTGCGGGGAAAGATTTTGTGCGCTTCTCCTTTGCGTCGTCGGTGGAAAATCTGCGGGAGGCCACGGCACGTATCCTAAAAGTTTCCAGCGTGTGGCAGGGAAGTCTGATAGAGAAATAGCGTGGATGGCGCAAGTAGATTCCGGGGATTAGGAGCATTCATGACGAGGAGAATCATTATCTTTCTGTCTCTTCTTGTAGTGGCTGCAAGTTTCGCGCAATCCGCGGCAGGGCAGGCACGGCCTTTGCCGGGGCCGGACGTCCAGCAGATTTATCAGCGGTTGCTCCCTGAGATTGAGAAGATTCCTGCTTTCGATCATCACGCGCATCCGGGCTTTGCGGACGATCCCGACGTGGATGCGATGGCTGCGCCGCCTGATGCCAGCGAGCCATTGCGCACGCGCGACGACAATCCGGAGTTGATTGCGGCGGCGAAGGCGCTATTTGGCTATCCCTACGATGATCTTTCCGCAGAACACGCGAAGTGGCTGGTTGCGAAGAAGTCGGAATTGAAAAAGCAGTATCCGGGCGCGGCTTATTTCGATTTGATTCTGGACAAGATCAACACCGAAAGCTCTGTGGCAAACCGGGCGATGATGGCGGATTACCTGGACCCAAAGAGATTTCCCTGGGTTTTCTTCGCCGACTCGTTTATGTGGCCGTTTAACAATCGGCGAGAGACGGCGAGGAATCCGGACGAGGGAGTATTCATTCCCCTGCAGGAAAAGATGCTGCACCGGTGGATGCAGCAGGAGAACGTGAGCCAGCTGCCGGCGAAGTTTAATGACTACCTTGAATTCATCGTGCGCACGCTCGATGACAACACGAAAAGAGGTGGAATTGCGATGAAGTTCGAAGTGGCATACTTTCGGCCGACGACCTTCTCAGACCCGCCACGAAGCCAGGCAGAAGAAATTTATGAAAAATATGCTTCCGGCGGGGTGGTACCGGGCGAAGGGGAATACCGAATTTTTCAGGACTACATTTTTCGATACCTGGTTGGTCTCGGAGGACGGTTTCACCTGCCAGTGCATATCCATACGGCGGTGGGGATTGGCGATTATTTCAATTTGTCGCAGAGCAACGTAATGGGGCTGGAGAGCGTGCTGCGCGATCCACGTTATCATTCGACGACTTTTGTGTTGATTCACGGCGGTTATCCACTGGAGCGCGAGGCGATATGGTTGGCGGCAATGAAGAATGTCTATATCGATTCTTCGTTTGGTGAGTTGGCGCAGTATCCGGCGGCGTTCAAGGATACGCTGAAGATGTGGCTGGAAACGTTTCCTGAGAAGATTACATTCGGCACGGATTGTTTCCCATACAATGAGGTGCTGGGAGCAGAAGAGAGCTATTGGCTGGGGGCGGAGTCGTCGCGGAAGGCTTTGACGGCGGCCTTGGCGGAAATGATATCCGAGAATGAGATCACTGAGGCGCGGGCGCTGGAGCTGGCGCACGGGTATCTGCACGACAATGCCGTGAAGCTGTATGGGGGGAAGGTGCATTGAGTTGAGAGACTCATTCGGCCAGCGGCGGGTAGCGAGATCGGGACCTTGCAAGCAATAGCTGCGCGGAGGATTTGATGGCAAAGAAAAAGGCGTCCGTGCGCGAAAAAGTGAATAGAGCGAAGTCACACGCACGGGCGACGCGAGCGGTGACCAAGCACGCGGCCCCGAAGCATGAACTGCAATACATACCGTGGCGGTCGATTCCGCTGGAGGATTTAAATCCCCTGCTGCAACGGCAGTTCGTTGTCGGGCAGGAGATCATGCTGGCCCGAGTGCTGCTAAAAAAGGGCTGCGTCGTCCCCGAGCATAGCCATCACAACGAGCAGCTTACTTATATTCTGAATGGCGCCTTGAAGTTCTGGATCGGGGGACAAGAGATTGTGGTGCATTCGGGCGAAGTGCTGTGCATCCCTGCGAACATGCCCCATAAGGCGGAAGCACTCGAAGATACGGTTGATCTGGATGTCTTCACGCCGCCGCGCGCCGACTGGATTGAGAAGAAGGATCAATATCTTCGGGGCAGATAAGAGAAGTTCTTCCGAATGAAACCTTCTGTTACTGGAAGAAACAGTTCGCTCTTTACTCCACCGCCAACCGGCTTCGTTCTTCGCTGCATCGAATGCGGCGTTATCAGCCACGCAGCCTCGCGAGATTTTCGCTGTAGCGAATGCGGAAATCTGCTCGAGATCAGCGATCCCGCATGGAGCGGCTTGGATCAGGAGACTCTGAAGGCGGAGTGGCGCGAGAGAAAACTCTCGAGTGCCGCACATGATCTGAGTGGGGTGTGGCGTTTCCGCGAGCTGCTGCCCAGGCCCTCATCGCAGGATCACGTGGTTACTTTGCAGGAGGGCAACACTCCCCTGTTTGAGCTGCCGCAATGCTCGCGCATCACAGGTGTGAAGCAGCTTTATGCGAAACATCAAGGATTGAATCCGACAGGCTCGTTCAAAGATACCGGTATGACGGTCGCCGCGACCTTCGCACGTCAGGCGGGATATCGATGGGTGGCCTGCGCTTCGACCGGCAACACGTCGGCCTCGATGGCGGCTTACGCGGCCCGCGGAGGAATGCGCAGCCTGGTGTTGGTGCCGGAAGGGAAAATTTCCTGGAGCAAGCTTTCGCAGGCACTTGACTACGGGGCTCTGACCTGCCAACTTCGAACCGACTTCGACGGCTGTTTGCGGCTGTTGCAGGAACTGGTGCGAAGTGCGCCTGTCTATCAGTTGAACTCGATCAACCCGTTTCGGATCGAGGGTCAGAAGACGCTGGCCTTCGAATTAATCGAACAACTTGATTGGCATGCGCCGGACCACATTATCCTGCCCGGTGGGAATCTCGGGAATAGTTCTGCGATCGGCAAAGCATTGTTGGAAATGCGCGAGATTGGATTGATTTCACGCGCTCCGAAACTGTCGATTATTCAGGCTGAGGGAGCGAATGCGCTGGTGCGGACGGTCCGCGAGGCTGGGGGCAAGAAGTTGATCAGTGTGCAGGCGGAGACACGGGCGACTGCGATTCGGATTGGGAGTCCAGCCTCGTGGAAGAAGGCAATAAACATGCTGAACGCAACCCAGGGCGTGGTGGAGCAGGTAAGCGAAGTCGAGATTGCGCAGGCTAAAGCGGAAATTGGCGCCGAGGGAATTGGCTGCGAGCCGGCGTCGGCGGTGACTCTCGCGGGGTTGAAGAAATTGGTGCGACAGGAGTTCGTAAGCCCGGATGAGTCAGTTGTTCTGGTGCTGACGGGGAATCTGCTGAAGGATCCCGACTACATTCTGGACTTTCATCAAGGTGAGCTTTTTCAAGAAGAGCCGCAGGACGTGAAGCTGGACGGGCTTCGGCATCAGCCGGTGGTGCTGGATGCGAGCCTGAACGCGGTGCTAAAGACTTTGGAACAGGCAGACATGTCGGAGCCCATGAAACAGTGACGCCCGCAAAGAAACTTCAGCTTTCGAGCCGGTTTGTTCTAAGACTTCCTGCGACGTCTGCGAATCTGGGCCCAGCCTTCGATGCTGCGGCGATCGCACTAGATCTTTACATTTCCATTGAAGCCAAAACCGCAGCAGCATTTTCGATCGTGGCTACAGGTCGTGACCGTGAGATTTGCCAGCGGATCGAAAATCATCTGATTCTAACGACGTATCAGGAGGTCGCGGAGGCTAACGGCTGGGAAGTTATTCCGCTTTCTTTGAAGATCAAGAACGATATTCCTATTGGGAAGGGATGTGGTTCGTCTGCGGCGGCAAGACTGGCGGGGATTGCGCTAGCAAATCACTTTGGTCGGCTGCATTGGAGCGACGCGCAAATTGTCAGCGAGGCGGCGCGCCGGGAGCATCATGCCGATAACGCCGCCGCGTGCTGGATGGGCGGCCTGGCGGTTGCCAGCATGTCAGATGTGGGCAAGATCCAGATGGCGCAAGTTCCAATTAAAGGGAAGTGGCCGCTGTTCCTGGCGGTTCCCGGTTACCCTTTATCCACGGAAGAGGCAAGGCGAGTTTTACCGCCACAGTATTCGCGGGCGGATGCCGTGACCAACGTGCAAAACGCGATGCTGTTGCTGACCGCGCTGACGCAGGGGCGGAATGATCTGTTGGCATCCGCTCTCGATGACCGGATTCATCAACCTTATCGGGCACCGCTGTGTCCGCTGCTGCCGTGTCTGTGGAAGTTGCGAGGAAGGCCGGGAGTTCTGGGTGTGGTGTTGAGCGGCGCAGGGCCTTCTGTATTGGTGTTTCTCGACCCGCGGGTCAGCATTCAGCCGACGCGGAAGATGCTCACTTCTCACATCGCGGCTGCGGGAGTTCCGGCAGAATTGCTGGTGACCAGAATTACCCAGCGCGGCGGGCGGGGCTGAGGTATCCCGGCAGCCCGACCGGCACGAAAGTGCTATTTACCAGTCAACCGACCGCGCATATTTTTCAACTCATTCCCCCGCCAATACTTTTTGAGAGGCTTTGCGAAAGGGATCCCGGTGCAGACTTCGTCGTGGGTTTCTCCTGGGAACATGACGCGGAAGGCGAATTGCCAGCTTCTGACACGGGCAAGTGACCCTGCGGTCCAGCAAGAGATAGAGACGTTTTTTCAGGCAGTTGATTCGTATCCTGCCAATCACGCCAGGCAGCCAGGTCTGACCTTTCAGGAACATCTTTGCGCGATTATTGCGGGTGATAGCGAAATGCGTGCGCAGCTGGGGGCCGGAACGTCTCACACCAAGGTCGCGAAACACAGAAGGCATGGGGGCACACAGAGTAAAGCGACTGGCATTTAACGGCTGGCGGGCGGAACGATGTTGTTCATGCGCAGGTATTCCACCATCTGACCATAATGATCCCATACGTGGTTGGAAGCGCTGGTGGCGATGCCCAAACGGGTGACAGTTCCAACACCGAATGGGCTCTTGACGGGTTCAATGAGATTCTTGTCGTCGATCGTGTCGACTGCTTTATAGAGATACTCGAAAGACTCCTTCAGATACTTCAGAATCTGCCCCTTGGTCTTGACCGAAACAGGGCCGGTTTCATCGTCGGGAACTTTCTCGCCGAGAATGGCGGCGCCGTAGACGTAGTTTACCGCGGCTACGTGCTTAATCTGCTCGGCGAAGGTGCGGACGTCCTTGAATTCGCCGTTGGTAGGCGCAAATTCGAATTTGTCTTCGGGCATGGCTTCGGCCGCGCCGGTGAACTCGCGTTCGGTGCCTGCGATCGAGCGGTGAAGGACTTGAGCGACAGTGCGACGTTCCTGCTGAGAGGCTTTATTCTGTGCGAAAGCGTGGTAACAGGTGAGCGCTAGCAGAAAAGGGAGAAGATAGGAAACATTCTTCACGATGAGTTCCTCCGGGCGTTCCCGGCTGTGTTAGACGAGCATTATTGAATTACCCTACCACATCCCCAACGATGACCGAGCCGGGGAAACGCGCTTGCCGTTCTGACACTTGGTGAGGATCCCAGGGCAAATGCCCGGATCACCTTGTCGTGTTTCACGAGTCCCTAAAGCGCCGCTCACCACAGAGACATTTGAGTCCCGACATTTGTCTATCAAGCCTGACTCGTCGGCGAAAACGGCCAGGTCTTACCGCGCCACGAGCGAATCATATAAATCGTCAAACCGGCAACCAAGATTATAAAAGCGTAGCGGATTTCCTTTTGCCAGTCCTGGCGATTGAACAGGATAAAAAGAAATCCGGCGATGGCCAGTAACGCCGGCAGAGGATAGAGCCACATGCGGAACGGCCGAGGCACATTGGGGCGCGTGATGCGAAAGACGATCAGTCCGACAGCCTGAACCAGAAATTGCAGAATCAGGCGAATCACGACTAGAGCGGCGATGGCGTCTTTCAGCCGCAGAAAACAAAAAGCTGCCGCAACCAAGCCAAGGGCTAAAAGCGAAACATGGGGGAAGCGGTAAACGGGATGAACTTTGGCAAAAGCACGAAAATAATTTCCGTCGAGGGCGGCAGCGTAAGGGACACGGGAGTAGCCTAGAGTCAATGAAAAGACGGAGGCAAACGCTGTGACGATTACAAGCGCCGTTACCAGCCGCGCCGCCCACGAGCCATAGACGCGCAGCATGAACAATGACACCACGTACAATCCAGTGTTGTTCTGCGCGGCGTGCAGCATCTCCCGCCAGGGTATGACTGCCAGAATGCACAAGTTCATCAATAGGTATAGACAGGCGACGAACAGAATGGAAAGCAGGAGAGCGCGGGGAATATTGCGGGTAGGGTCTTTTATCTCGCCGCCCAGATAGCAGACGTTGTAGTAGCCCCAATAATCGTAGGTGGCAACGAGAAGGGCTCCGCCGAGACCGGTGAAAAATCCGCGAGAAAGTAAAAATGCGCCTGGCGGAAAGTCGAAAGCGCGAGCAGCGTTGAAATGAGTGAGGCCGGCGAAAATGATCCAGCCGATGGTCGCCATAACACCGAGCCAGAGAACTCTTGAGAGTCTCCCGATGACGGTGATTCTGCGATATAGCAGCAGGAGAGTGAACAGGCAGATCGCGACGGCTAATGCGGTGCCGGGAGTAACGATCCAACTGACTTGCAGTGAGCCAGCGAGCGGCAGAGGTACAGCCGCAGTATGAGACGCGTAGACCTTGTCGAGACCCGGCCAATAATATGCGGCATAGCCAGCGAGGCCGATGCATCCGCTAGCGATGGAGAGCGGAGCACTGAAAGAAAGTTGCCAGATAAAGAGAAATGAGATGAGGCGTCCCCATTTCTGCGGGCCATAGATTTCGCGGAGGTAGAGATAGGGTCCACCCGAGCCGGGAAGCGCTGCGCCCAGTTCCGCCGAGACGAGCCCGTCGCAAACGGCAAGAAGTGCGCCGGCGAGCCAGCCGAGCAGAGCTTGCGGGCCGCCCATCGCGCCGACCACAAGTGGCATGGTGATGAAGGGGCCCACGCCGATCATGTCGATCATGTTAAGAGCAGTGGCTGTGCCCAGGCCCATGCCGCGGATCAGGCCGTGCGAGTTGGAGTCGGCTTGCGATGAATTGGTCATTGGCTGCGGGGTGACTGTCCCTATCGGACGAGAAGCAACCTCCCGCAAACCTGCCGCTGTTCAAACAGTTCATGGGCGGGGGCGTGCATGGTTTAGTGAGGTTCGTGGCCGGCGCTAAGCAGATTCACATACAGGCGTACCGCTCCCGGCACGCCTGCCGGCAACTGCCGGAAGAATGCGTATCCCGTATAAACGTAAATTCCCTTGCCGTAATGGGCGAGCAGCAATCCGCCCTTCTGCGGCTCCTCGTTGGGATCGTGACACGAGAGCAAGGGTTGGAAGCGATCGTCCCACTTGTTCATGAAGTAGAGTCCGCGCTCCTGCACCCAGCCGTCGAAATCGCGAGCCGTGATTTGGTTCGGATAGTGGAAGACCTGATTATCGGGGGCGAGAATTTCGACGGGTGCTTCTTCGACGGAAACGCGTGCACGACTCAGCTCGGAGGGATAAGGCGTGAAATGTCCATTGTTGAAGTCGGCCACGCCGGTGTTGTATTGCACGAGTAGTGTGCCTCCTGCGGAGACGAAATCGAGCAGCTTCTGATTGTTTTCGACTACATCTTTCTGCGTATCATAAGCGCGGATGCCAAGGACGATGGTGGCATATCGGCTGAGATCTTCGGTGGACAACTTCTCCGGTGGAATGGGAGCTACATCCATGCCAATCTGCTTAAGTACGGTCGGAATGTCATCGCCCGCACCCATGATATAGGCGATTTTGAGATCGTGCGGCGCGATCACATCGACGATGCTGACCCGCTGTACGGCCGGCTGGTAGTAATAAAAGCTGCCCAGATCTTCGCGGGTGACCAGCGTGTAGCCTTCGCTGAAGTTCTCGCCATTACTTTGCAGAACCGCGCGAATCGTGGCACGACCCTCCTGCAAGCCCGCGGGAAAGACCTTGAACTGAAAATCCTGTTTTTCGCCGCGATGCGTGAAGCGCACGCCTAACTGCGCGGGGTCACAATGCCATCCGGCAGGCAGTTCGAGATGCAAGGTGCCTTTCATTTCGCGAGAAAGACTGGCGGCTACTCCGACAGTCACGGTGGAATTGGCGCCGTTGTGCGTGGAGATGGTTTGGGTTCCGGGTTCGAGAGCGACGGAGAATGCAGGCACGACGGCCAGTGGACGCACTGTTTCTTTGCCAGAGTCGTCGATGAATTCGGCAACCACTGGTTGCTCAATGCTGATTCTGTTTGCCAGGACCGCCCCTGCGAGGGAATACGTTGCTCGCGCGCGCAACGGAGGCGGGGGAAATGGCAGAGTCACATAATCGGGATTATCGATCTGATTGATGCTCTCGGTTTCGGGGTTGGCCCGATGCCAATACGGGCGCGTGTACTTCGCTCCTTTGGGAACGCGGAGTCGAAAAACGACCTGCTCGTTGTTGCCCGGCTTGATAGGGACCCGTTTGGTTTTGTCGGAGGTCGTTCCCCAGCCGGGAGGAACTTCGATTTTGAGGCCGTCGATCAGAAGAGTGTGCTTGGATCCATTGTGCAGATCGACAGCCACGAGAAATTCTTGGCCGGGAGAGACTGCGCTCAAGGCGTCGGATTCTTTCGGAAGCTCCTCCTTGAAGGCGTGGCCATTGGAGTCTACGCGGGAAACTACGCTTGCCTCAAGGGTGGTGTTCAAAGCTTCGTTGGTTGCTGTTTCCGCCAGCTTTTCCTTTTCGCTAAGCCTCATCAGGAGATCGGCTTTGGCAGGTTCGCTTAGAGTGCTCGAGCTGATTCTGGTTTGAATCTGCCCGAGAGCAGAAACAACCGCAAGAAGAGGAGTCGCAGCCGCAGAGGGATCGTTCTTCTTAATGTCGTCATTGGCTTCGGCAATTTTTCGGGCAACATCTGTTAGCTCCTGCCGCAGGTATGGAGCTTTCGATTCTTCAGCGCCCAAGCGCGAAGCGAGGCCGGGCAGAGTGGTATCGATTCCGTCGAAGAAATCTTTCTCATGTCCGTTTTTGTCAAGCTTTGGCGGCTTAATCGAATCAACCAGCTTATAGAAAGTAAAACGGTCGCCAGGTTCGACGTTCCAGTTGGCTGCGCCCTGAGAAAGTTGATGGCGCAGGCCCTTCATGGCAAATTGCACGTAGGAGCCATCGAGATCGGTATCGGGCTGGCCAGTGTTAAGTTTGACAGTCCAATTCTCATCGGGGCAGGTTTGGACGCCGAATCCACAAACGTTGCCGATGTAAAGCTTCTTTGCTTGCCAGGGTTCGAGGCCTTGCGCGATCTGGTCGGGAAACCGTTTGGGATCGGCAGCGGCATGGAAGGCTTCCTGCGTGAGAATGCTCGATGCCTGGTGATGGCCGTGACCGTCGCGCGGCGTGCCGGAAAAACGGGCGACAAGCACGTCGGGGCGGAAGGTGCGGATTACTCGCACCATGTCGCCCAGCGCGATGTCGTGTCCGCCCCATTTTTCAAAAGTTTCATCGGCGCTCTTTGAGAAGCCAAAATCGGCGACGCGGGTGAAGCGCTCCTGCACGCCGTAGTATTGGTCGGCGGCGAGCAGTTCCAATGTGCGCACTACGCCCAGCACATCGAACAAATTGCTGCCGATTTTGTTTTGACCGCCCTCGCCACGATTGAGAGTGAGCAGGAGCACGGTGTCTCCGCGACCGCGGGACTCGAGCGTGAGCATGCCGCCATCTTCATCGTCGGGGTGCGCCACGGTTTGCATCAGGCGGGCTGTGGTGCTCAAGCGGCGAAGGTTTTCGCGGAGGCCGGGTTGCCCCTGATCTTGCGGCAGTTCGGGAGGAACACCCATATACGGGAGAGACGCGAATTGTGAGGAACTGGTCGCAGCATCGGGTGCATCGCCTGGATGTGAAGCGAAGAGGAAAACAGGAATCAGCAGCAGCGCAATCAGGAGCAGAAAGCACACGGTCCAGTTGCAGCGCAGATAATGGATAAGCTGGATGTCAGGCATTACCCGGGACAATTTCGAAGGTTGCACCCTACAAGGATGGGGCCTCGGGGTACTTTAACGCAAATTCTTTCATGCCAGCGGCCATTACTGAGTCGATGGCTCCCCGCGATTTGACTGTTTGCTACATCAATTTTCCATCGGCTGACAAAAGGACTGCTGCCATATCCGGGGGAGGCGAGACCCAGCCCCGCCGCGAGCAGCCAAAGATCCTGCCAACCCGTATAGCTCCCCGTTAACCATCACGAAAACGCACTGGTCGCGTCATTGCTGCCCCTCTTTCAGCGCGTCCTGGCAATTGCTACCGGCGGTCAGAACCTGGTTGAATTCGGCTTCTTTGCGCAGGTCCTTAAGCAGGGGATCTTCCAGCAAGGGCGAATAGGCACAGTAATTTTGCTGGACTGCCGCTTTGAGCAGGCGGAGTGCGGCTTCTTTCTGGCCGCAGTAGGCCATAATGGAACCCACGCGGTACCACTGTTCAGGATCGGGCTCGGTCATAACAGAGGTTTCGGTCTCCTTCACGATGCGGTCGAGATCGGAAGGACGTCGGGATTCTGTGCATGCCGCCAGCAGATCGCGGTGATAATGAGGATTTTGGGTAACATTTTTCACGGCCTCGCGCGCCTGCTCCACATTTCCCTGATCCAGATAAACATAAGGCATGACCCATGCTGCCCACTCGGAGCCGGGGTCGAGGCGGATAAAATCCCTGGCGCGTTCGGTTTTGCCGAGTTCCAGGAACGCCCACGCGCAGGAGCGGAAACTGAAATTGCCAGGGTCGAGGCTTAGCGCAGCGTCGCACTGTTGCGTCGCCTGTTCTGTCATGCCCGCATAACGGAGCACGTAGCTGAGTGCGAAGTGCGCGTCGGCGCTTTGTGGACGGCGGCGGACAAGATCTTGGGCTTCCTGGTAGGCGTGGCTGAGGTCTCCGCGCTCGACACGGTTGGTGATTAGACTGCTAGCAGCAGAAACAAGATTGGGGTCGAGCACAAGCGCCTTTTCATAGGCCCGGTTGGACCGCTGGAACATTACTTCGCCGCCGCCGCCGTAGTAGGAATCATAATAGTAACGCTGGCCGAGAGCTTCCCATGCCGGAGCATAGCCGGGATCGACTCCCACAACGTGCTCTAGGACAGCAATTGCGTCTTTGTTTGGTGCTGGATCGTGCGGCAGAGCGAGCGAGTGCAGATAAAGATCGTAGGCCTCCTGACTCCTGGGGCGGGATGCGGTGCTGATTGTTCCACCGGCACCGAGAATGGGCAAGAGTCCCTGCTGGACTTGCGTGGCCAACTGGTTTTGCAAAGAGATCAAGTCATTCACACCCGACGTGACGGTGCTTTGCCACAGGAGCCGATCATTGATGACATCGACGGCTTCTAACGTGACGGTGAGTTGTTCGCCTTTCCGCAGGAAGTGGCCCGTGAGCAGGCGGCCGACGTGCAGCTGCTGGCCGATCTTGTGAGGATCAAGGTCGGGCTCTACATACTTGCGCGTGGTAGAAGAGGGGCGCACGTCAAGCGAACGGGCATAAGTGAGAGCACTGGTCAGTTCGTCGGGGAGCGCGAGGCGCAGATAATCGACCGAGTAGTCGCCGTTCATGTTTTGAAAAGGTAAGACGGCGATGGCATTGGCCTGCTCAAGGCTGGCGGCAGCGCGATGTTTAAACCAATAAGCACCGACGGCAGCGAGCACGGTGACCAGCACTGCCAGAGTGCCCAACCAGAGCCATAGTTGCCAGCGGCTATTCGCCGTCCGGCCAAACGTTCCGCTGGCGACTCGCAGCCTGGCAGTCTGAAATGCAGACCTGACCTGGCCGGATTCGGTCTCCTTCTTGAGTTGCTGAAGATCGGCCTTCATCTGCGTGGCGCTCTGGTAGCGCTGATTACGGTCTTTCTCCATGGCCTTGCCGATGATGGCTTCGAGTTCGATGGGAACTTGCGGATTGAGCGAGCACGGCGAAACGGGTTTGTCGTGAAGGACGGCGTCGAGCGTCATCAAGGAGTTTTTGCCCGAGAACGGTTTTTTGCCGGTCGACATTTCGTACATGACAACACCGAAAGAGAAAAGGTCGCTGCGGAAATCAAGGTCTTCACTTCGCGCCTGCTCGGGTGACATGTAAACAGCCGTGCCGGGGATCACGCCAATGGCGGTGAGCGTGTTGTCTGCGCCGGCAGGATCGCTATCGGTACCCACATGATGCAGAACTTTGGCGAGTCCGAAGTCGAGGACTTTGACCTGGCCGGTCGGAGTCAGAAATATGTTGGCGGGCTTGATGTCGCGATGAACAATGCCTTTGGCGTGAGAGGCTGCAAGGGCGTCTGCGACCTGCATGCTGATATCGAGGAGTTTGTCGGTCTCGATGGGCTTGGCCGTTTGCTTGAGGCTCTCGCCATCAATCTTCTCCATCACGATGAAGGGATGGCCATTGTTATCTTCGATGCCATGGATCGTACAGATATTGGGATGGTTTAACTGCGAGGCAGCTCGGGCTTCACGGCTGAAACGTTCCAGGGATTTAGGGTCGCCAGAGAGATTCTCAGGAATGAACTTGAGGGCAACGTGTCGGCCGAGCTTGAGATCTTCGGCTTCATAGACCACCCCCATGCCGCCGCCCCCGAGTTTCCCCAGGATGCGATAGTGGGATACGGTCTGGCCAATCATCGAAGATGACACTCCGTCCGCGTAATGGTAGGCCCGCGGCGACGCCCGGTCAACCGGCAGGGGTATGCCATCAGGGGTATTACCGCACGAATTAAACTGGATGCGGGCATAAGCGATAGGCGAATAGCGCTGAGGGTGTGTGCCCTGCGGAAAGGGAGAGTAGCCGCAAGTCCAATCTTGCTTCGGGCGCTAAAGCGCTGTTCCTTCTTCCGATCAGAAAAAGTAGCAGCTAACTGGGCCGACAAACAGTAATCATCACCAGTCGATATTAGAACTTGCTGAGAAACAATCCTCCAGCGCAAGCCTGTCCCATCCGCGACATCTTTTTCCCAAAACTGATAATCGCCCACCTATTTTGGCGGGCATTCTGGGGAGCGATAGCCGCTGCGGTTATTATGAAGTTGAGGCTCGTCGAGGGTGGAATCCGTAGCAAATCATCCTTCCGAACTGCACGAGGCGATTCGCCTGCGGGCCGAGGAGATCTATCAGCGCAGCGGATGCGTGGGCGGACGTGATTTGGAAAATTGGCGACAGGCTGAAGCTGAGATTTGGCGCGAAATCGCTTCCCGCAATCTGCGCCATGTCGTGGTGAAGGTGCAGGGTGTCGTTTATACGGGAGAGTACAAGGCTGACGCCGCCGGTGGTTATGTTCCGGGTGAATTCCAGCACGGCGATCCTGTAGCCGTAAATTTTAAGGGTGATAAGTTGTTTCTTCGACGGCCGAACGGGCGAGAACTGGAAACCAGAGTTGTAAAAAAAGACTGAAGCGGCTGTGACATGCCCAGACGCGCGCCGCTTTTTTATTCACTGGGAAAGAAGGCTGCCGATGCTCCCACCCACTCCATGTTCTTGTTGTGGTCGACGCCCATCATGAGTCCACGGCCCATCCGGATAATGGTTAGCACGGGCGTAAGTTCTTCCAACCATACATACATGACTCGTACTTCGGCCTTCGTGGGGCCGAATGGAGTTTCTATTACCGGCTCGAAGTGCAGGCGCTCCTGAAGAATGTATTCGGAGCACCTCGCCGCGGGTATGGCATCGATATCCTCCTTCTGCGGTGCGATTACCACACCCAGGCCAGCGAAAGAATAGAGCGGCTTGAGCGCGTAGTTTTCGAGATCGTCGGGAAGGCGATCGAGCCTATCGAGGAACCAGGTCTTGGGTACGGACTCGTGGCTCAGGTAGGGGATGGAGAACTTACTGATGCGGAAATACCAGTTGGGATGGCCAGCCCATTCGACGGCAAGATCGTCTCGCCAGTCGAAATTCAGTTTGATTCCTTTGCGCTGAAGTTCGTCGACGATCGCGCGGTTGTAGATGCGGTTGATGGGGATTCGTTTGCCGTTGCGCTCGTAATAAAGCTGCAACCCTTGTTTCTTGACCGATTCGATATCGACTGTGGGAATTCCCAGCATTTTTTCGGTGAGCAGAAAGTCAGGCAAAGTTTTCTGTTCTTGGGGCCGGATTTCCATAAGGATTACATTTTCGGGATCGTGCAGCCCCACGATCGCCTGTCGCAGAAGATGACGATAAGCCAGATCGTCGAGTCCGCCCAGAAAATACCGCAAATGAGAGCCCGCGTGCGCCTGTTCCCGATTACTGGAATCCCAGCTCTCTAGCCCATAGACATCCATGTAGGTTTGCGCCAGCCTGGCCTGGTAGGCATACAGAGAAGGGAAGGCTTGCAACTCGACCAGTTTTGGTGCTAGTTCGCCGTTCGCGCTGCGAACCAGGCCGAAGTCGACCTGAACGAACATGGGATGTGGGGGCTCATTGGGAACGCGGAACTCGGTGGGGATGGATTCATCCGAACGGGCACGATAACCGGAATCAGCGACCAGTTGCCGAATTAGTTCTTTGCCGTCGGCGGCCATACGATCCAACAGGGATTTGGGAAAAAAGCAGGGGGTCTCGCACAGGCGGAATTGCACGTGTGTACCGCAGGCGCGGTCGATGAGGCGGAGAAACTCCTGATACTTGCCCGGAGTAAAGCTTGCATTGAAGCGCTGACGGAGCCAGGGAATCATGCACGAAATTATGCCGCACAAACACTATGACTTATCGCAGAAAATGAAGTGTCTTAAACAGAGAGGATAGAGGGGTAGTGGGTCAGTTTGAATCAAACTCTCACCCACTACCGATAGAGGGATTCACTTCTCGCGGCCAACCACGAATTCCGGGGCCCAGAGCAAGGCCCGCTTTATTTCCGAGTCTGGAAAATAACAGATGGATTCGCGGGAACATTCCGCGTACTCCATCGCGCGCGCTGAGGCGGCGTCGAGCGATCCATAGCGCCGCAAAATATCCATGATCTCGGCGCGGGTCACGCCATCGAAGGCACGATCGCGCAAAATGGTTTCGATTTTGACCCGCTCTTCCGCCGTGCAGCGTTCGAGAGAGTGAATCACGGCCATCGTGACTTTGCCCTCGCGCAAATCGCTGGCCACGGGCTTGCCTAAGACCTCTTCCGAGGCCGTCAAGTCAAGCACGTCGTCTACGATTTGAAACGCCATCCCTAAATTGCGGCCGTACTGCCCGAGGGCTTCCTCCTGCTCGGGTGTAGCTCCGCCAAGAATTGCACCCAGGCGCATGCAAACGGAGAACAGGCAGGCAGTCTTACGATAGATCAGATCGAGGTGCTGATCGAGGGTAATCAACTGACCCAGTTTTTCCATCTGCAAAAGCTCGCCCTCCACCATTTGCTGCGTCAGTTCGATCAGCGTGTCGAGAATGCGGAAATTGCGCTCCTGCACCGCGATCTTGAAGGCTTGCATGTAAAGCCAGTCGCCCGCCAGAACGCATTTGGAATTGCCCCACTGGGTATTGGCCGCGGGACGGCCGCGCCGCGTTTTGGCCTCGTCAATGATGTCGTCGTGCACCAGAGTTGCGGTATGGATGATTTCGACGACCGCACCAAGACGAACCGCGCCGTGCCCCCGATAATCAAAGAGCCGGGATGAGAGAAAAAGCAAGGCGGGCCGAAGGCGCTTGCCGCCGCCATTGCGCAGATATTCGCCGATTTCGGTGATGGCCTGCACGCCCGAGACAGTGTCCTGGCCGAACTCGCCCTCGAGCGCCACGAGATCATCCCGCAGCAAATCGAAAATCTCTTTTCCGTTAATGGTGGTCGATACGCCCAATCTTACGCCCTTTCACCACGGAGGCACAGAGACCCGGAGAAAATGAAAAATGAGGTGCGAAACCCAACCGCCATTCCTCTGAAAAACCTCCGTGTCTCAGCGTCCCCGTGGTGAGGATTGCTAATTTGTTCTGTAATTCGTGAACTGCAAGTCGATCCCGAAATCGCGCGCGCGTAGCATGGCGATCACCTCTTGCAAGGTATCGCGATCTTTGCTACTGACGCGGACTAGATCTCCCTGAATTGATGCCTGGGCTTTTTTTTTTGAATCCTTTACCAGTTTGACGATTTCGCGGGCCTTCTCGATGGCGATGCCCTGTTGCAATGTGACCCGGCGCTTCGCTGTGCCGCCCGCGGCAGACTCAATCGCGGCATACGTAAGGTTTTTCAGGGGCACGCCGCGTTTTACCAGTTTCTGCTGCAGAACATCGTTTACCGCCTTCAATTTGTACTCGTCGGACGAATGCAGCACGATGGCATCTTTTTCCAGTTCGATATTTGATTTCGAGTCCTTCAGGTCAAAACGGGTGTGGACTTCCTTGAGCGCCTGCTGAATGGCATTAGAAACTTCCTGCATATCGACTTTGCTGACGATGTCGAAACTGTTATCGGGCATCTCATTTCACTTCTTTCTGAAATGATGGAATCTTAAATGAGATTATCAGAAGAAGGTCTCACAACGGCAACGATTAAGAGCTCAAATTGTGCTTTCAGCCGTTTCAGTCAGTTTGAAAAAATTGTAGAAATTGCGGGTGGTCACCTCGCCTGTTGCTTCAACGGTCAGACCACGCAGTTCGCCGAGTTTACGGGCGGTTTCCACCACGAAGGCTGGTTCATTGCGCTTGCCGCGATGGGGAATAGGTGCGAGATAGGGACTGTCCGTTTCGATCAGTATGCGGTCGAGCGGAACTTGCATAGCGGCGTCACGAATCTGCTGTGCCTTTGGAAAGGTCAGATTGCCGGCGAACGAAATCATGAAGCCAATATCGAGCCCGCACTTGGCCTGCTGCCAATTGCCGGTAAAACAGTGGAGGATTCCCCCCAATCCAGTTGGCGCCCAATGCTCGCTGATGAGAGCCAGGCAATCTTCCCAGGCGTTATCGCTATCGTCGGAGGGACGGCAGTGGATTACAATCGGCAGCTTCGCGGTACCCGCCAATTCCATTTGCCTGATGAAAACGTTTTTCTGCACGTCACGTGGGGAGTGATCGTAGTAATAATCGAGGCCCATCTCACCCCAGGCAATAACTTTCTCGTCTGCGGCCAGTTGGGCCATCTTATCGTAGGCTGCTTCATTTGCGAGACGCGCTTCATGGGGATGAATGCCCACCGTCGCGTAGATGAAATCGTACCGTTTGGCGAGGCGGATTCCGCAGTCAACCTCGTCAGGGCCATCGCCATTGCCGATCGCAACAATGGTATGCACCCCGGCTGCGCGAGCGCGAGAGATCACCTGCTCGCGATCGGAGTCGAACTGCTTGCCGTCAAGATGGGCGTGGGAATCGACGAACACGGTCGGGTCGCTCGTCGTTGGTCGTTGGCCGGCGTGTGTTGGAACCCGCTAACGACTAATGACTAATGACCAATGACACTTACTTCAACCTTGCTCCTACCGGCACTTCTTCCAAAAAGCCCGCCAGAACTGGTTTACCGTCATCGAGCGAGGCGGCAACAATCATGCCGTTCGACTCGAATCCCCGCAACTTCCGCGGAGCAAGGTTCGATACGATCACGACCTTGCGGCCGACCAGCGTTTCGGGAGCGTAGGCCTCCGCAATCCCGGCGAGAACCTGCCGTACATCAGTTCCTATGTCCACTTCCAGGCGCAACAGCTTGTCGGACTTGGGAACACGTTCGGCGACTTTCACCAGTCCCACACGCAATTCAATCTTGGCAAAGTCGTCGATGGAAATTTTCTGGTCCGCCGCCGAAGGTAGGGCAGGGGCGGCAGCCGCTGGAGGCAGCGATGTGGCGCTTGTTGCGGCCGAAGGCTCGTGCGTTGGAGAACTCCTTTGCCCCTCTTCCATCTTCTGCATCCTTTCGATTGCACTTTTGTCCGCTCGCGGGAAGACTGGGTGAATCTCACCGAGTTTTGTACTTAACGGTAGTTGCCCCCAGGCTAATTCACTCAGGGCGAGTTTCTGGATGTCGCCCAGTCCCATTTGGGCCCAGATTTTTGCCGTCGCATCAGGAATGACGGGGTGTGCCAGTGCGGTGACAATGCGCAAGGCTTCCGCCGCAGTGTAAAGCACGGTAGCCAGCCGCGAACGGCTTTCTTCATCGTCCTTGTCTCCCAATGCCCAGGGCTCGTTTTCGACGATGTATTTATCGACGGCAGCGACCAAAGCCCACGCCGCCTCGAGGGCGCGAGAGAACTGAAATTGCTCGAACAGAGAATCGAACTCGCGAATTGTTTTCCTTGCGGTCTCGGCAATAGCATCGTCGGCGGCAGTCCGTGAGGCCGCGTGCGAGGGGTAAGGGACTTCGCCCTTGAAATAGCGATTGATCATGGTCAGCGTGCGGCTGGCGAGATTGCCCAGTCCGTTGGCCAGGTCGGAGTTGTAGCGCTGCACCAGGGCGTCGAAGGAGAATGAGCCATCCTGGCCGAATACGACTTCGCGCAACAGGAAGTAGCGCAACGCGTCGGCACCGAGCACGTCGAGAATCGTTTCCGGGTGCACGATGTTCCCGCGCGACTTCGACATTTTGCTTTCTTCAAACAGCAGCCAGCCGTGAGCCACGATCGTCTTGGGCATAGGAAGGCCCGCTGCCATCAGGAATGCCGGCCAGTACACGCAGTGAAAGCGGACGATTTCTTTGCCGATCATGTGCACATCGGCCGGCCAGAATTTTTTGAAGGCTTGCCGTGCCGCTGCGTGCGATGATGCGTAACCGATGGCCGTGATGTAGTTCGCCAGCGCGTCGAGCCAGACGTAAATGACATGGTTGGGGTCGTCGGGAACTGGAATACCCCAGCTAAAGGTTGAGCGGCTGATGGAAAGGTCGCGAAGACCGGATCGAACAAAAGATATTACTTCGTTACGCCGAGTCTCTGGACGAATGAAGTCTGGATTTGCGTACAGCTCGAGCAGTTTCTCTTGAAACGCTGACAGTTTGAAGAAATAGTTTTCTTCGTGAACCGTCTCGGTGATGCGGCCGCAGGTGGGGCAGGGATCGCCGGGCTGGGCGCCATCGACATAAAGCTCATCAGACACGCAGTATTGGCCGGTGTAGGTTCCTTTGTAGATGTAGCCCCTATCGCGAATCTGGCGGAACAGTTCCTGCACGCGCTTCTTATGCCGGTCTTCGGTGGTGCGGATGAAGTCGTCGTTGGAGATGCCCATCCGCTTCCATAAGCGGCGGAATTCACTGGAGATTTCATCAGCATATTGCTGAGGCGTTTTGCCTGCAGCCTGTGCGGCGCGCTCAATCTTTTGCCCGTGCTCGTCTGTGCCGGTGAGGAAGAAAGTTTCGGCACCGAGCAGGCGCTGGCGCCGGGCAATCGTGTCGCAGGCGATGGTCGTGTAGGCGTGTCCGATATGCGGATGCGCGTTCACATAGTAGATGGGAGTCGTGATGTAAAACTTTCGGCTCATAAAGTCTTAACTTCTTAACCACGAAGGACACAGAGAAGCACAGGGGTAATTCTTGAACGCGAGCACTGTCCGATTAAGTTAGGTCTCCCGGGCCTCAAGATATGCTCGTGCCGCCTCCTGCATCACGGTTTTGAGCGGCACGTGATGTTCGGCAGCCAAGCGGCGGCAATCTTCGTATTCCGGCGCATAGTTCGTGACGCTCCCATTCATGCTGGCGATTTTGATTCGCACTTCACCCCATGATGTAACGACTTTTTCCCAGCGCCGCGCCAGTATCTGGCGCACTTCGTCGCGGCGGCGCACGCCGAGGGTTGTGGTTTCGGCGAAGATGAGCTGAACGAGTTTACTTGCATCGCCAGGCTCACATAAAACCGTGAGCAGTGTGCCAGGACGGTTCTTTTTCATCTGTACAGGCACCGCGAAGGCGTCGAGCGCGCCTTCCTCCAGCAACCGGTCCATAACGTAGCCGAATACTTGTGGATTCAAGTCGTCAAGATTTGCTTCGAGCACGGTGATCGTTTCCGAAGCGGTTTTCGCGGCGAGGCTGGGAGTGGCTTCTCCAATCGTCAGGCGCACTACATTCGGATGGCCGGGGAAATCCCGCGATCCTGCGCCATAGCCGGACCGTTCAACCTTCATGTCTGGAAATGGCGCGAAGCGCGCAGCCAGAGTCTTCACAATTGCCGCACCTGTGGGTGTGACCAACTCAGCCTGCAAGCCGGAGGAATAAACCGGTGCACCTCTCAACAACTCCAGAGTCGCCGGAGCGGGAACAGGCAGACTACCGTGCGCGCACTTTACCGAGCCACCCCCAACATTCAACGGCGAGCATATGAATTCGTCGACTCCTAGAGTGTCCGCTCCTGCGGCAGCGCAAACGATGTCGACGATAGCATCGACTGCGCCGACTTCGTGGAAATGCACGCTTTCAATCGGGACGTTGTGAATCTTTCCTTCTGCCGCGCCCAAAGCCCCGAAGATGTCGATGGCCGTCTGTTTCGCACGATCGGAAACGGGAGCGGCCGAAATAGTCCGCCGGATTTCATTCAACGTCCGAGCAGGCGAATGCGAGTGCGAGTGCCCGTGCTTTTCATTTTTGTTTTTCTCCGCCCAATACTGTTCTCGCGGCAAATCTTTCTCGCCCTTGACCCAGACGTCCACCTTCGTCGCAGATATTCCGCTGCGTACCGCACGCGAGATCTCCAGCCGCGCTTCCACATCGAGCGCCGCGACCGTTTCTTCGAGCAGGCGGGCTGGAACCCCGCAATCCACGAGCGCCCCCAGGAACATATCGCCGCTCATGCCGGAAAAACACTCGAGGTAAGCGATCCGCATAAAAGTTTGGCCGCCAGTCAACAGGTCGTTGGCCAAAACCACCGCCACAAAATGCTGCCGAAAACGCTACAATTGCTAAGCCAACGACCAAGCATCGACGACCAGCGACCGAACTTTAATCATAGGGAAGGCCATACCTTGCGTCAAACCTTTGCCCGGCACGCGGTCTGCTAAAATCACTGTCTTCTACATACTGCTCCGAGGAATTCTTGTACCGTCATCTCGAACTTCGCTTAGCAGAAACGATTTCAGCATTTCTGAAGGCACGCTTTCCGGCCGCAACGCTGCCTGCGGTTGTTATCGAACAGCCGCCGAAGGTGGAACTCGGCGATTTCGCAATACCGATGTTTCCTTTCGCCAAGCCACTACGGACGGCGCCCTTGAAAGTCGCTGAGAGTATTCGCGACGGAATCGGCGTCATAGAAGGCATCGCGCAAATGACCGTCGCGCCGCCCGGATACTTGAATGTCACAGTCGACCGTGTCTGGATGGCCGCTGCCCTGGCGTCCGGTCAACTGCTGCCTGCGCCGGGCGCCGCAGGAAAGATTCTGGTGGAACACACGAGTATCAATCCCAACAAAGCGGCACACATCGGGCACCTGCGTAACGCAATTCTGGGTGACACATTCGTCCGCTTGCTGCGCTATGCGGGCAGGGAAGTCGACGTACAGAACTACATCGACAACACGGGAGTACAGGTCGCGGATGTTGTTGTCGGCTTCACGTACCTGGAGAAAAAATCGCGTGCCGAAATTGAAGCGCTCACTCGCCAGCCGCGCTTTGATTACTACTGCTGGGATCTCTATGCTCGGGTTTCGCAATGGTACGAGCGGGACAAGCAAAACTTGCAGGCTCGTGCGCAGGTCCTGCATGCCATTGAGGATGTGAGCAGCGAAACCGCGGCGATCGCCGATCTGATTTCCACGGCCGTAGTGCGGCGGCATCTGGAAACCATGGACCGGCTGGAGATCGAATACGATTTCCTACCGCGCGAAAGCGAGATATTGCACTTGCATTTCTGGAATGCCGCCTTCTCCAAGCTGAAAGACGCGGGCGTGCTTACTTTCGAGACTGAAGGCAAGAATAAAGGATGCTGGGTGATGCGGCGGGCGGGAACGGAGGAAAACACGGACAACACGGAGAGAGTCGAGATTGAGGCAGAAGGGCTGCGCATCGACACCTATGCCTCCAGGAACACGGAGCCCACCGCTGTGCGCGCAACACACATTCCGACTGGAACCTTTGTGACGTCGGATACCGAGAGGACTCAACACAAAAACCGCGAGCGTGCCATGGAGCTCCTGCGGTCAAGGTTGGCCGAGATCAAGGCGGAGAAGATTTCCGAAGAGCACCAGAAAGTCATTGTTCGCTCCAACGGCACGGTCGGATATGTCGGGAAAGACATCGCGTACCACATGTGGAAATTTGGCCTGCTTGGCCGCGACTTCGGTTACCGCAAGTTCTATCGCTATCCGGACAACCATGATTGTTGGATTTCGACAACCGAGGGTGAAAAGAACCACCCTCATTTCGGCGATGTGGCCGAAATCTATAACGTCATCGATACCCGCCAGTCGGAGGCGCAAAGCACGGTGATCGAAGCGTTGCGCGAGCTTGGGCATAACGAAGCCGCCGATCACTACACGCACTTTTCTTACGAGATGGTTGCGCTGACGCCGCGCTGCGCCGCCGAACTGGGCTACGAACTCAGCGAGGAAGACAGGGCTCGTTCCTACATCGAAGTCAGCGGACGCAAAGGATTTGGAGTCAAGGCGGACGATCTAATCGATCAGCTCATCGCTTCGGCTAAAAAAGAGGTCGATTCACGGCATCCTCAGCTCACCGACAGCGAGCGGCTCTCGATTGCTGCGCAAATCGCCATTGGCGCTCTTCGTTATTTCATGCTGAAGTTTACGAAGCAGTCTGTGATTGCATTCGATTTCAAAGATGCCCTCAGCTTCGAAGGGGAAACTGGACCTTACGCGCAATACACCGTAGTGCGGGCGACGAGCATTTTCAAGAAGGCGGGAATCGATCCGGAGGCTTTCGCCAAAGAGGCTCAGGGATCGATGTCTTCGAAGCACTTCGGCAGTTTCTTAAACGGCGAGAATGGCGACGAGTTCTGGGGGCTGTGGCTGACCGCTGCGAAAACCTCATATGTTGTCGACCAATGCGTTGCAGCCACCGAGCCCGCGTATCTGGCGAAGCACGCCTTCCAACTGGCGCAACTGTTTAACACGTTTTATCACCGGCATCCGATTCTTAGCGAAGCTGATGAAGGGCGAAGGAAATTTCTGCTTATCACTGTCGCTATAGTTCGTCGCGAGTTGATCCGCATATTGGAGGTCATGGGGATTACTGTGCCTCCGGTCATGTAAACTTACCACGAGCTGCGAGAGCTTATTGTAATCTCAAGATTCTCGCGCCGATTGCTTCGCGCGATGTCGCATCCTTCCACTGCAATAGCGCCTTATGGGCGATTGCTTCAGCGAATCATGCTTGTCATTTTTGCCGCAAGTGTTTTGCTGGGGGTGACCGGAGCAACGTATCAGTATCTCGCCACTGCGAAAGACCGCCGTGCATTTTCGATGCCGGGCCAACTGGTTGACGTTGGCGGATATGAAATGCACATCGACTGTGCCGGCCAGAAATCTCCCACGGTCGTCTTTGATTCCGGGCTCGGTGACAGCTACGTCTCCTGGCGAAAGGTTCAGCCGCAGATTGCGCAGTTTACGCGCGTGTGTTCTTACGACCGCGCGGGAATTGGTTACAGCGATTCCAGCCCGCACCATCGTTCAAGTAAAGATATTGCCGAGGAACTCCATAGGCTTCTCCAGCAGGCAGCTGTGGTGCCTTCCTACATTCTCGTTGGCCACTCGATGGGCGGATACGATGTCCGCGTTTTTACCAGTCTTTACCCGAGCGAAGTCGCGGGCGTGGTGCTGGTGGATGCTTCTCACCCAGAGCAGGAAAGTCGCTTCCCGCCGGCTATCAATGACCTGAAGGCGAGCGATTTACGGCAGGAGGAATTTCTTGCGGCAATCATGCCTTTTGGCGTTCCGCGCATTCTGGGATTCTGCGGCAAAGATATAGAAATTCGCGCCGCGGAGTGCAACTTTCATAGCGCGCTTGAAAGTGTAGAAGAGTTGAAGGCGTTTTCAAAAAGTGCAATGCAAACCGAGGCTACCGGGTCGCTTGGAAATTTGCCCCTTGCCGTGCTGTCAAGCGACCCAAGCATGCCGCGGCCGGAGATTCCGGAAGATTTAGTCAAGCCCACCGTCGATGCCTGGCAACAGATGCAGGAGGAACTTGCCCATCTCTCTACGCGCAGCGTTCGCGTGGTGGCGAAGAACAGCGGACACTACATCCAAATTGACCGCCCCGACGTGGTGATCGAAGCAGTGCACAATATGGTGGAGGAGATTCGGGCCGCGCGTTAGGACAATTTCGTCGATTCTACCTAAGGGCGAGTGTGTCAGAATATGCCGCAGTGGAGTCGTGACCATGTGCCGCAATATAAAAACGCTTTTTAATTTTGATCCGCCTGCCAACGATACGGAGATTCGTGCAGCGTCGCTGCAATTCGTGAGGAAGATCAGCGGCTTCAACAAGCCATCCAGGGCGAATGAAGCTGCATTCTTCGCGGCCATTGAAGAGATCTCCGCGATCTCGGCACGGCTGCTGCAGCTGCTCGAAACCAGTGCACCGCCGAGAAATCGGGAAGACGAAGCGGCAAGGGCAAAAGCGCGCTCGGCCGAAAGATATGATTTTCAGGCGAAACCCAGCCGGGGCTAATGGTACGGCCCTACAAGAGAGCGAGCCACGCGCGATTAGTTCAGAACAAAAAAAGCGCCGCAACGCGTGGCTCCCAGGTCGTTCCCGACAGAGGTTGTTCAGGGTGACAAGCATCCGTGAAAATCTCTGGCGCGATGCTTATTTAGCGAAGCTTCTGACAAACTCCACCAGACTGCGCAGCGCAATTCCCGATGGGCCTTTGGCAATCCACGGTTTTTGCTCTTCCACCCACGCCGTACCGGCGATGTCGAGGTGAATCCAGGGAGTCTCTTCGGCGAATTCTTGCAGAAACATGGCGGCAGTGATCGCCCCACCCCAGCGGCCGCCGGTGTTCATAATGTCGGCGATGGTGGAGCGAATCTGTTCTTTATATTCGTCGTCGAGCGGTAGCCGCCACATTTTTTCGCCGGCTTCTTCGTTCGCCTTGTGGAAGCGCTGGTACATGGCGTCATCATTGGCAAAGACCCCGGCATTCGCATAACCGAGTGCGACTACGACCGCCCCCGTGAGCGTGGCGGCGTCGACGAGGTGGGTAGCGCCGAGCTGTTTCGCATAATGCAAACCGTCCGCGAGAACGAGGCGCCCCTCGGCATCGGTATTGATAATCTCGATCGATTTGCCCGACATGGCGATCTGCACGTCGCCGGGTTTCTGCGCGTGGCCGGAGGGCATATTCTCGGTGGCGCAGACGATGCCGATCACTCTGACTTTCGGTTTGAGCAGCGCGATAGCACGCATGGCGCCAACCATGGTGGCGCCGCCGGCCATGTCGTACTTCATTTTCTCCATGCCGTCGGCGGGCTTGATGGAAATGCCACCAGTATCAAAGGTAATTCCTTTGCCGACCAGGCCTAAAACCGGTTTCTCCGAAGCGACTGCCGGTTCGTACTTCATCACGATCAGGGCGGGTGGCTCGTCGGAGCCCTGGGCCACGCTCCAAAACGCCCCCATTTTGAGCTCTTTGATCTTGTCGGCGCCGTATACTTCGCATTTCAAACCCACTTCCTGGCACATTTTTTTGGCGCGCTCAGCCAGAATCGTCGGCGTCATGCGGTTGGAAGGCTCGTTCACCAGATCGCGCGTGAAGTTTTGCGAGTCGCCGATGATTTGTGCTTCGTTCGCAGCTTTTTCAAGGGCAGACTTATTCCCGCTGTCGATGATCGTGAGCTCGTCGATCTTTTGGTCTTTGCGGTCGCTGCGGTAGTAATCGGGATCGAAGTTGCCCACCAACGCGCCTTCAACTATCGCGTGCACCGCTTGCTCCCCGGGAATGCCTGCTGGGGCGATGAAAGCGAGGCTGCGAATTCCCCGAGATTTCAGGGCGCGCACTGCGGTTCCGGCAATGCGCCGCAACTCATAGCATGAAAATTTCTTTGTTGGGCCGCCGCTGACCAACAGCAGGCGCTTGGCTTTCAATCCGGCGGGGTTATGCAGGAGGTTGGTTTCGAAGAGCTTGCCGGTGAGTTCGCCACTGGCCAGCAGATCGGCCCCTGCCGACTGCACTGAGGAGTCGTCCGTCGCTAGTTTCAGATGCGGCTTGGCATCCTTACTTTTTTCAGCCGGATCCACTTGATTCAGGACAACAGCAACGAGAGCTTCAGTTTCCAGTTGAGCAGGCGTAGTAAGGGCAATTGTTGTTTTCATGATCTCCGGTGTGAACGATCCTCTAGTATCGTCGCCAGAAAGGGAATTGTGCAAGCGCCGGAATAATGAGGTAATGTCCTAACAATCATTAGGACACTACCAGTAATGAGAGAAAGGAGCTGCCCGGCCTTCGTTTCTTGTCCCCAACAGACGATTCAGAAAAAAAGAGCCCAACCTCAACTTGAAAGTGCGCTTGGGAATCGGGTCTGGAAATCCAGCAGGCCCACCCATTCTGGGGTGACCCTGATTCGAACCATGGTGTTAATCATACTTCGCAGATTGTTCACCCAGGCCTGACCCTGCTCAGGTCCGAAGTACCGTTCCGCCGCGAGCGCATATTCCGGTACGACGTCGTTGACTGTTTCCAGCCGCGCCGTACCACGTATCAGAAGAACCTTATGCGGAAAAGTATTGTCGTCGATGGTGATTGAGACTTTTGGATTCTTCGCCAAGGCCTTCAGCTTGGGCGCTCTGGGTGGAGTCGCCATCACAACTTCCCTTCCGTCCCAGTGAAACCAGATCGGGATCACCCGGGGCGTGCCATCGGTCCACACGTAGGCCAGGCGGGCAGGAATGTTTGATTTGAGAAGTTCCTGTGATGCGGGATGCTGCAAAAGATCAAGTCCTCCTTGAGCCACAGCTTTCATGATGTGCTCCTTTCTCGGCAGCGGTTGCCGACGTATGAAGGTGAGAGATCGACCCTGCCGATTGTGCTCCTCAGGCGACGCTAGGTCAAACTTAGGACTAAGCCGACTTATTCATCACGAATGCCAGTTATCGGGCGACGTGCGGAACAAACGCAAAGCAGTCTCCGTATGTTCTCATGGTTATGGGCTGGCTTTAAGCCATTGCCGGCTCGTAGCGGAACGTGACGGCACCCGCCCGTCCGTCGTATGATTCCGAATCACGGCTGAAATTGGGGTTTAATCGATGAAAATCCTCTCGATCATTTTGCTCGTGCCTCTGTTTTCCATACTGGCCATAACTTTCGTGGTTCATCAGGAAGCCGCGAGTGCCGCGGCGCCGCAAGTCTCCTCGAATCAACACGCTGTGGCAGGAAAAACCTCACCGGTTTCCAGCCCATCGCAAAAGTCCGGCACACTCTCCATTCCTGACACTACGTTGGCTATCAATTCCGGCAAGCCGATGTCCGAGCGGATCGTGCACTATGAAATTGACGCGCACTATAACGCTAAGACGCATGCCGTAGACGCAACCGAGATTCTGACCTATCACAACGTTACCGGGCATTCTCTTGATCATTTTCCTTTCCATCTCTATCAAAACGCGTTTCAGCCCAAAGCCACCTGGGTGAGCGAGGCCAAGCTGATGGGTAGCCGCGATACCAACTACGCGAAGTGGGAAGACAAAGATTACGGCTCGGAAGAGATTAAGAAGATAGAAGTCGTCGGCCAGGGCGATCTGACCTCGAAGCTGCACTACATTGCGCCCGACGACGGCAACAAAGACGACAAAACCGTGATCGATCTTCCGGTTGACAAGCCCATCGCTAACGGCGAATACGTGCAGTTCAGGATGACGTTTCAAACACAGTTCCCCGAGACGCAAGCGCGTTCAGGGTGGAAGCGCGATTTCGTACTGGGTGGACAGTGGTTCCCGAAGGTGGGCGTGTGGTGGCATGACGCGTGGAACTGCCATCAGTACCACAACACGACCGAGTTTTTCGCGGACTTTGGCGTCTATGATGTCAAGCTGACCGTGCCGCAATTCGAAATCGTCGGCGCCAGCGGAGTTAAGGTTGGCGAAGCAAACAATTCCGATGGTACGAAAACCATTACTTATCATGCCGATGATATTCACGACTTCGCTTGGACCGCCAGCCCCCGCTACAGAGTGAAAGATGACGGCATATTCCAGGGACAAATGGGGCCAGTGCGCATGCAGATACTCATGCAGCCTGCGCATTGGAACCAGGTCGGCCGGCACGAGAAAATCCTCCGTGAGACTCTCGACCACTTTGAGCGCTGGTATGGGCCGTATCCCTACAAGACAATTACACTCGTCGACCCCGAGCCGGATTCAGCCGCAGGTGGTATGGAGTACCCGACGTTTATCACGGGCGAGACGAGTTGGTTCATGCCCGAGGGTCTGTATTTTCCGGAGGTGGTCGTCGAGCACGAGTTTGGACACCAGTATTGGTACGGCATGGTCGCCACCAATGAATTCGAAGATGCATGGATGGATGAGGGAATCAACAGTTATACGGAAGTGAAAGTATTGGACGATATCCTCGGCCGCGACACTTCCATCATCAACATACTCGGCGCGACCACGGGCGAACGGGAATTACAGCGGCTGGAGTATGTCGGCGCCCCCGATATCGATGCCATAGCACAGAAGGCGTACGAGTATTACAACTCGAATTCGTATGCGGGCATTACTTATGGGAAAACGGCCAGCGTGCTACTGACACTGGAAAGCATCATCGGCGAAGAAACCATGGCTAAGGCCATGCGTGTTTATTTCATGAAATATCGCTTCACGCATCCCACCAAGGAAGATTTTCTGAAGACGATTGAAGAAGTTTCCGGCCAAAACCTGCGCTGGTATTTCAATCAGGCCATCTACGGCACACAGGTGATGGACTACAAGGTGCTGCGCATCGATTCGCTTCCAGTGAACTGGTATGAAGAAAAGAAGAAGGGTTCGGATGACAAGAACGAAGTCCACCGTGACACGGTCTGGCTGCAGCGCAAGGGAGACTTCGTTATGCCGGTGGAAGTGGAAATCAAATTCAGCGACGGCAGCAAAGTTCGCGAGCATTGGGATGGTGCCGCGCGCTGGACGAAGTTCAGCTACGAGAAAAAGGCCACTATCGTATCCGCTGAAATCGATCCCGACCACAGAGTGCAGATCGACCGCAACGATTTCAATAACAGCTATACCGCGGAGATAAACGCCAAGCCGGTGCACAAAGTCGCGAACTACTGGCTGTTTGCGACCCAGTGGATCAGTCAGGCACTGGCGTGGTGGGGAGTTTAATTCGGGCGGCGAGGCAAACGATTATGACGGACAGTGCAATGCAGCGAGGCCTGCTCAGCGGCGGCTGGAGCATGGTAAGGCATAACAAGCGCTATGTCATCTGGTTTTATGTACTGAACCTGGCGCTGGCGATTTGCGGAACCCTGGTATTTGCGAGACAAGTACACGCCACTCTCGATCACAGCCTGCTCGGCGATCGCCTGCTGCACGGCTTTGATTTGACCGTCTACGCGGAGATGGTGACGCTGCCTGAGTTTGGACCAACCGGAACTTCGCAAGCCGCGGCGTTCGGGTACGCAATGGTGTTTTTCCTGTTCACGGCGCTATTTATGCCGGGAATCCTGCAAGGCTACGCTTCCACCTACCGACTGCCGCGCGAGGATTTCTTCCGCGCCTGTGGGCGCAACTTGTGGCGATTCGTCCGCCTGATGATCGTTGCGGGCATTGTTATGGGCATCGTTGCGGGAGTCCTGTTCGGGATTCGCGCCGCTCTGATCAAGGCCGCTGGCGAAAGCACCAACGAATTGCTGTCGGTCTATGTATCCATGACCGGGCTGCTCATAATCTTCCTGATCATGGCAGCTCTCCGCATCTGCTTTGACATTGCCGAGGCCGATGTGGTGCTCAGCGATCAGCGCGCGGTGCGACGGTCGATTGCCAAGGGGTTTCGCTATACCTGGCGCACCTTGGGAAAATTGCTGGGCAGCTACGTGGTTACAACCATTGTGGCTGCTACCATTCTCGTGATCGGCCTTTGGGTGTGGGGGAAGTTTGTGCCTCCAGCCAGCGTGCTGGGAGCATTCGTCGTGAGCCAGTTGACGCTGCTCCTGTTGCTGATTCCGCGTTTCTGGCAGCGGGGCGTAGCTGTTACTTATTACCTGAAAAACATGGTCGAGCCTGTTGCCGAGCAGTCATTCGCAGCGCCGCCAGCGGCAGCCCCTGTGAATGAACCAGCCGCATCTATTCCGGCGGCAGTGCCGGATTCGCAAGTGCCGTAGCGAGCTGAGCTCTATGAAGCTGACGCTGGCAGGATTGTTTCTGCTTTTGATCTCGCAGTCTGCGGACAAGTCCCTGCCGCAAATGCGGCTTACGCCGGCTGAAATCCGCGCCCTCGATGTAAACGATGAACAGGCGGAAAGAGCTGGAGTTGCCTCCGGACGTCCCAAGATTCTCTTCGGGGACCCGCAGGAGGCTGGCTTTTATTGCATTCTGGTATTCGTGCCGCCTCACACAACCATCCAGGCGCACTCGCATCGTGATAACCGCATGGCGACCGTGCTTTCGGGAGAATGGCACTTCGGCTATGGCGATCGTTTCGATGCTTCGGCTCTAAAAACGCTTCCCCCGGGAAGCGTGTACTCCGAACCCGGAGGTACGAATCACTTTGCACAATCTGGCGCAGAGCCGGTAATCGTACAGATCTCGGGATTTGGGCCGACGGACACGAAGTACTTCGATCCCGCCAACGATCCCGGAGCACAACGCAGGTAGGTCCTTCGCATTACGCGTTCTTTGCGTTCAGAACGGCATCAATTCGAGCCAGCAAAGTGGTGCTGGCTTCGCCGGCATCTTGCGTGGAGAAGTCGCCGCCCAGTTCGAGAACCGGCAGGTTGGCACATCCCGTGTGGAACGCCTGTTTCGCAGCTGGAGCGCCGCTCACATCTGCGCCCAGCAGAAGCAGGGCAAACTTTGTAATTCGCATCAGGATCAGCGCATCACGTAGATGACTGCTGGTGTGAACGTCGTATCCGGCGCGGCGCAGAAGCTCGCGCAGATAGGCGAGAACGTCGGCGTTTGAGTCAATACAGAGAACGCTGAGGCCAGTCGAAACCGGCGCTTCGCCACCCTTTTTTGGCTGGTAGAAGGCGGCGACCGCATTCTCTTCCGAGTCGTGCGTGTCGAACAGCTTGCTCAGATGCGAAAGTTCCAAAACTTTGCGCACGTGCTCGGGAACGTTGCAAAGTTTCAAATCTCCGTGGACCTGGCGAGTGCTGGTGAGTGTGCGCACGATGGTTCCCAGGCCGCTGCTGTCGATGAATCCGACTTCGCCCAGGTGCAGCACGATGGAACGGCGGTCACGCAGTAGCCACGCTACATGAGCCCGCAGTTGCTCGCTTTCGCTGCCGGCCACGATACGGCCGTTGCAGTGCACGATGGTGACCCGTCCCACATCGCGGGTTTCAAGCGAGAGGCGCATTCAGTCTCCTTGGCCGGTGGCGCTCGACAAAAGCGGCAACATTATATGCCAAATGCGGCCGAAGCCGCTTTCCGTTCCAAGGACCCTTTTCAGATAACAACGAAGTGCTAAAACTCGCCTTTTTCCAGCATGGCCGCAGTGACGAGCTTTTTCTCGATGTGGCGCTGCAGGGCCTGAATGAGGAATTTGCGCAGATCGGCGGCGCGCGATTTCGGCCAGGATTCGGCGGCGAAGCTTTCCACGGGCGCACGAAAAATTTGCGCGGCCAGCGATCGCGACTCGCTGGAAATTTCCGACGAGGCGAGGCGCTTGTCGTCGGCGCACATGAGGCCATCGGCCAGGGCATGGAACCATGCGCGGCTGCCGTTGAGTTTCCGTCCGCAGACTATGCACTCGGTAAGCTCGGGAAGAAATCCGACCAGGCGGGTGATCCAGAGATCGAAGTAGGTGACTGGCATCCAGACATTGGATGAGGTGACGACGCGCAGCACGGAAAGCGTGAGTCGAAAGATGGCGTCGTTCGCCTCGCGGTCGGGCAGGAGTTCATCGAGCAGTTCGGCAATATGCGCGAGCCCGACCGCGCGAGCGTAAGTGATCTCGCGCGAAAGTGGAGACTCGAGAACTTCGCAGGCATCCAGGCGTAGCAACTCCTGGCGCTCGCGAACGTCGTAAAAGGCGCGGACGTACGTGAGCGGCTCCAGAGCTCCACCGAAACGACGCTTGGACTTCTTCGCCGATCGCGCTACACCGCGCACCTTGCCCTCGGCGCGCGTGAACAGCGTGACCAGCAGGTCCGCCTCGCGCATCGGGTACGTGCGGAGCACGATGGCCTCGGATTCGATTAGTGCCATGGATCGTGCGTGACAATTCTACCGGCAGGCAGCCATCAACGTTCAATCGTCAGCTAAGTTTAGCAGTGGCGTAAGCGGTTCGTCTGACGTGCTCATTCCAAAACGGCGAAGGCGCGCATCCAGGCGCGCCTGCTTTCTTATGCGACCCATACTGCCCGCCGAGTCATACATACACAAAGGACGCACCGGGTGAGAATCGAGCTGCCGCTGTCGCTATCGGCCGTAGTAAGCCGCGTTCTTGGCGGTGAACTCGTTCCACTTTTCCGGCAGATCGTCGAGGGCGAAGATGGCGGAAACCGGGCATACGGGCACGCAGGCGCCGCAGTCGATGCACTCGACGGGATCGATGTAGAGCAATGGCTCAGTGGCGTACTTGGGCTCATCTTTCTTGGGATGAATGCAATCCACCGGACAGGCATCCACGCACGCCGTATCCTTGGTGTTGATGCAAGGTTCTGCAATTACGTAGGCCATAAAAGTCTGAATCTCCTGAGATCGATGTAGATATATTACAACAGCGAAAGGTGTACAGCGCGCACATTCTAGCAGGAAAAGCAGGGCTGGGGTAGAAGATTGGCGGGCGATCGTGACCGGATGTGGACCGAATCCTTCCCATTGATCCGTGTGGGGTAGTGGCTGAAGATCAACCCGTACCGGGCGAAAGCTGACGACTTCCCGCCGTTGCATTTACAATCAAGAATTAATCTGGGACCTTTGAGCTGTTTGTGAATCCATCTGCCTCTAATCCGCTGACGTTTCAGGAACTCATTTTGCGCTTGCAGACCTTCTGGGCGAAGCGCGGATGTGTGTTGCAGCAGCCCTATGATGTGGAAGTGGGCGCTGGAACGATGGCTCCGGAGACATTTCTGCGAGTACTCGGTCCGAAGCCGTATAAGGTCGCGTATGTGCAGCCGTCACGCCGGCCAGCGGATGGACGATATGGGGAAAATCCAAACCGGCTGTACAAGCATATGCAGTTGCAGGTGATATTGAAGCCTCCGCCGGAGAATGTACAGGACTTGTACTTGGAATCGCTCAGCGCGATCGGTATTGATCTACGGGCGCATGACATCAAGTTTGAAGAAGATAATTGGGAGGCTCCTACGCTGAGCGCTTGGGGAGTGGGCTGGCAGGTAATGCTGGATGGGTTGGAGATCACGCAATTCACTTATTTCCAGCAGTGCGGGGGATTGGACCTGTTTCCGATCTCGGCGGAGCTGACGTATGGCCTGGAGCGCATTGCCGCGTTTTTGCAGGATGTGGATTCGATTTACGACATCGTGTGGGCACGGGATCCAGAGACGGGCGGCGTGATGAAGTACGGCGATGTGCGGCTGGCGGATGAAGAGCAGTTTTCGGTGTACAACTTTGAATCGGCGGATGTGGAAAGGGCCTGGAAGCACTTTGAGATGTACGAGGCAGAGTGTAAGGGGCTGCTGGAGAAGTATGCCGCGTTGCCGAAAGATATGACCCAGGGTGACGGTATAGCGCGAGAAAAATCAAGATTCCCTCTGCTAGCGGCTTACGACCTTTGTCTGAGATGTTCACATTTGTTCAACATTCTCGATGCGCGCGGAGCGATTTCTGTGACCGAGCGTGTGGGCGTGATCGCGCGTGTGCGGGCGCTCGCCGTGGGGATTACGAAAGCGTGGGTGGATCAGCAGAGTGGCCCCACTTTAAAAAAGGAAGAACCCGAACCCACAGTTAGGAAGCAGCGGCGGGAGAAGTTGCAGCCGGCTTAATCATAGATTTCCATGGCAGACTTACTCCTAGAGATCGGGTGCGAAGAGATTCCGGCGCGCATGATTGACGCGGCATCAATGGAGTTGTGCCAACGAGTCGGCGCGCTTTTGGTCCGGGAGCGCCTCGGTGGAGGCGAGATTTATCCCTTCGATACACCGCGCCGTCTGGCGCTGATTGCATCGGCAGTTCCAGTGGCCCAGCCTGATTTCACCGAGCGGCTTACAGGGCCATCGGTCGCACACGCCTATAAAGACGGCCAGCCGACCCAGGCGGCCATCTCATTCGCGAAGAAGGCGGGCATTGATGTTTCGCGACTGGAGAAAACAATCACGCCCAAAGGCGAGTACTTATCTGCATCGGTCACGAGGAAAGGACTCAGCGCCGCCGATGTGCTGGTGGAGAATCTCCCCAAAGAGCTGGCTGCAATCTACTGGCCGAAGAACATGTACTGGCGCAATCCGACCGAACGTTTTATCCGGCCTGTGCGGTGGATCGTGGCGATGCTCGACGGCGAAACGATTCCGCTCGAATTCGACGGCATCCGGGCAGGGAATGCTTCGCGCGGTCACCGCATTTTGTCGGATGGCGAAGTAAGGATCTCCCGGGCGGGTTCGGCATACGTGGATGCTCTGCAATCGGCGAAGGTTCTAGGCCGCGCCGAACGAGAGCGCCAGAGTCGCAAAGCTCTGGACGCAGCCACGCGCACCATTTCCGGTGCGCGCTGGCGCGAAGACAAGCCGCTCCTTGATACTGTGGTAAATCTGACTGAATTTCCTTCTGTGGTCCTCGGCGGATTTGATTCACAATTTCTCGAGCTCCCGGAAGAAGTGTTAGTCACGGTAATGCGCGATCACCAGAAATATTTTGCCATCGAAGATTCCTCGGGCAAGTTGCTACCGCATTTCCTGGCCGTGCTGAATACCGACAGCGATCCGCAGGGCCTGATTCGGCACGGGAATGAGCGAGTTTTGCGGGCACGCTTCAATGACGCGCGATTCTTCTGGGAGACGGATCAGAAAAAATCGTTGCTGGAGCGACTCGACCTGCTGCGGGGTGTCACCTTTCAGAAAGATCTCGGCACTTATTACGAAAAGACCCATCGCGTGCAGCGGCTGTGTAGCTGGCTCAGCGAACAGGTCAAGCAGTCGGGGTTGACGGTGCGTCCGGGAGTGATTCACAAGGCCGCTGCACTGGCGAAGACCGACCTGACGACCGAGCTGGTCAAGGAGTTCACTGATCTGCAGGGAATCGTGGGCGGGTTGTATGCGCGCGTGCAGGAGCTTGATTCAATTTTGCCGCAGGCGACGCGTCTTGCGATTGCCGATGCGATTTACGACCATTACAGGCCCGAGTCGACCGATGACGATGCTCCTCGGTCGATAGAGGGCGCCGTGCTTTCGATCGGCGACAAAGCCGACACGATTGCGGGTATGTTTGCCCTGGGCTTCGTGCCGAGCGGATCGAAGGATCCGTTCGCCCTCCGGCGGCAGGCCAATGGGATCGTGAAAGTAATCGACAAATACAAGCTACCCCTTCGATTGAGCGGCATGATGCGCGATGCTCGAGCTGGTTATCGAGGATCGCCGGCGGAAGGGAAGTTCGTTGCCCCGGCGGCATTCGAAAAATCAGTAGCGGCTTTTTTCCGCGAACGGCTGGAATTTTATTTGAAGGATGTGCTCGGGTATGGATACGACGTTGTGAATGCAGTGCTCGCCGCAGGCGCGGACGATGTTGTGGACGTGATCGCTCGTGCGGAGGCGGTGAAGCAGGTGCTCCATATGCCGGAGTTTGCGGCAATCGGCGCGGCCTGCAAGCGCATCCGGAATATTCTGCGGCAGGCGGAGGAGAAGGGAATTAGGCCGGCAGAGCGGTTTGAATATCTTCCTGACGATCCCTTTGAACAGAAGAATCTGGCAGCCTATGTTGACGCCAATCGCCCAAAAATCGAGGAATACGGCCGGAAGAAGGAATACAGCAATGCGCTACTGCTTCTCTCTACTTCGCGTGAGCGCGTGGACGCATTCTTCGATAGAGTAATGGTAATGGCAGAAAATGAGAAGATACGGGCGAACCGGCTGGCGCTGCTTCGGACGCTGCTAAAGGAATTCTCAACAATTGCCGATTTTTCAGAGATTGTGACGGACGGAAAGGCATAAACTGAGGTTAAAGCCCGATATTCCGCAAAGAGGCCCTTATCGCAGCGTCGAAGTGCTGCGCCACCCAAAATCTTAAGGAAAAGGATTCATTATGGCGACTATTACCCTCCCCGAAACAGAAGTGCGGCAGCAGAAGACAACCACAACCAAGTACGTTTACTTTTTCGGCAGCGGCAAGGCTGACGGTCACGGCAAGATGAAAGATGAACTGGGTGGCAAGGGTGCAGGGCTCGCTGAAATGACCAATGCGGGTCTGCCTGTACCTCCGGGATTTACGATCCAGACTGA